>MNYJ01000018.1 GCA_001874005.1 Desulfobacteraceae bacterium CG2_30_51_40 | reverse complement strand
TGAACCGTTGCGGTTTGTGATGAAAAGTGATATCAAGATCAGGCGCTCCGGTAAAAGTGAACATTTGGAAATAATTCCATTTACTAGGTAGTGTCCATCCGGAAATGAGATAGTTTCTTCGAGTTCAAGGCGGGCGATAATTTTAACCACAGGAATACATTGACGTATTTCGAGGATTAAAATTTGAGCCCAACGCCTAAATTGGTGAAAACAGCCATTTCCGGATGGACACTAGGTTGCACTGAATCCCATGTCGTTACAGAGTAGGTATAATCAGACCTCCTTTTTTGGGGAAGACATCTCGATGATTATAATGGAAAGGTGCTTGAGGGAAAGAATCACGCAAACTCAAGACTGTTTATGCTGAAGAGAACTTATAGGCTGCTGAAGATCATGGCTTTTGTTGCGGCGGGATCCTTTATTTGTGCGTGTTTTGCTTGTCCGAGCCTTTCCGCCCAATTCGTTGACGCTCTGGGTAGAAAAATTGATCTTCATGATCGGCCGGCCAGGATTGTGTCACTTGCCCCCAGCATAACCGAGATCCTTTACTTTCTTGGCCTGGGAGATAGAGTTGTGGGTGTCACGAAGTTCAGCAATTATCCTCCGGAGGCGGCATCCAGGCCCAAGGTGGGAAGTTATGTCAAGCTGAATGTGGAGAGCATCATAGGGCTTGCTCCGGACCTCGCGATAGGTACGGTGGACGGAAACAGCCCTTCGGCAGTAAAGATACTCGAACAGGCCGGAATAAAGGTCTATCTTGTAAATCCAAGGAACGTAGTGGATGCAGTCGCCACCATCCCCCTGATTGGGATGGTCTGCGGCGCCGGAAGGGAGGCCGAAGCGGCCGCAGAAGGCCTCAAGCAAAGGATTGAAAAGGTAAAGCGCATGACTGAGGGTGGGGCAAGGCCTAAGGTTTTCCTTCAGATTAACCTTAGACCTATCATGAGCGTTAACAGGAACACCTTCCATCATGACGTGATTCATGCCGCCGGAGGCATTAACGTGACGGGCGATGAGGTGCTCAATTATCCCAGGGTCGGGATAGAAGAGGTGATAAGGATTGACCCTGACGTGATCGTGATAAGTTCCATGGAAAGGGGAGGAGAGTACGAAAAAGCAAGGATCGAGTGGTTTAACTGGAAGGGAATCAAGGCCGTAAAGGAGGGTAGAGTCCATTTGATAGATTCGGATCTCCTGGACAGGCCCTCGCCCCGGCTGGTTGACGGTATTGAAGAGATGTACCGAATCATTCACCAGGGAGCGGTTAGATGAACGTGCCTTCAAACAAACTAAAGAGGCCCCTTGAGCCCAAGAAGGTTATAGGCATAACTGTAGTTCTCTTGGCTGCTCTAGTCGCTACTATCATTCTGTCACTCCTCCTTGGGACAGTGAACATTACCTTCAGGGAACTGAGACAAGTCCTTTTCGAGAGCAGAGAAGGGTCGGCATCCTTGATTGTTCTCAAGATCAGACTTCCGAGGATCATGCTTGCGGGCCTTTCAGGCTTTTCGCTCTCGCTTGGAGGCCTCATCTTTCAAGCCATCCTGCGCAATCCGCTTGCGGACCCCTTTATCCTTGGCGTTTCAAGCGGGGCGGCCTTCGGAGCGGTACTCGCCATCATGTGCGGTCTCGGGTTTGCCCTGGGGGTGCCCCTTTTTTCTTTTGCAGGCGCCCTCCTTACCATAGGGATTGTCTGGGCCATGGGCCGGGGCAGGGTGGGGATGGAGTCTTCAACCATCATCCTTGCGGGAGTAATCATAAATGCATTCTTTACCTCCGTTATCATGTTCTTTATCGCTATTTCCTCGGATGACAGACTTCATACGATGCTTTTCTGGCTTTACGGAGACCTCTCACAGAGCCGATATGGGCAGTCAGCCATGATTGCTCCGTTTGTTATAATCGGATTCGTTGCGCTCTACGGCTTTTCCAGGCACCTTAACATCATGACCTCAGGTCACGAGGCGGCCCTCCAGATGGGGGTGGATGTAAAAAGGGTTAAGGGAGTATGTTTCATAATTGTTTCGCTACTCATGGGACTTGTTGTTTCACTTTCAGGACTTATCGGATTTGTGGGACTCATCGTGCCGCATCTTGCCAGAATGGCACTGGGAACCGACCACAGGCTGCTTATGCCAGTATCGGCCCTTGGAGGGGCCATTTTCCTGATTGCCGCGGATACGGTGGCAAGGACGATCATGGCGCCGAGTGAGTTGCCTGTCGGGGTTGTTACGGCCTTTCTCGGGGCACCCTTTTTTATCTATCTGCTTAAGGTCAGGGGGAGCCGATGGGGCCGATCCTGAAGATTGAAAAGGTCGCTTTTCGTTACGTCAGCGAATGGGTACTGGATGGTATAGACCTTGAGGTGAACCGCGGCGAGGTGGTGGGCATACTGGGGCCTAACGGGTCCGGGAAAAGCACGCTCCTCAGGGTGATAGAGGGTCTTTGCGAGCCCGAGAGGGGCAATGTTTTCGTAAAAGGAACAGATATCAGCAAGTTATCAAGGGTCTCTCTTTCCAGAGAGGTCGCCATGGTGCAGCAGGAAAATCATTTCAGTTTTTCCTTTTCGGTCCTCGAGGTGGTATTGATGGGCCGTTTTCCCTACCTCGGGAACTTTCAGTTCGAGGGGGAGGAAGATATTGAGGTGGCAAGGAAGGCGATGACAGCAACAAGCACCCTGTCTCTTTCAGGGCGCCTGATTAACGAGCTTTCCGGAGGAGAGAAACAAAGGGTTCTCCTGGCGAGGGCCCTGACCCAGGAGCCTTCGATCATACTTTTGGATGAGCCGACTGCTTTTCTGGATTTAAGCTATAAAAAGGAGATATTTGATCTTATCTCATCCCTTTCAAGGCAAACCGGTGTAAGCGCGCTGATAGTGACTCACGATATTGACCTTGCGGCTCGGTACTGCAACCGGCTGCTTATGCTAAGAGACGGAAGACTTCATGCCTCCGGCCTACCGGTGGAGGTGCTGAATGCTGCCAACATAGAGGCCATTTTCGGCTGCAAAGTCATAGTTGACATTAACCCCGTATCCGGAAGCCCCAGGGTGAGCCTCATATAAGGGGGGGCGGGGGGTGTATTTTCACGGTAAATAGTGACTAAAATGACAAGAGGAGAATCTTATGGGATTTTTGCAGTCATCCTGGAGCTTTTCAAGGTATTTTGTAATCGGGGACCTGCCTGAAGATTATGAAAAGGAATTTGCCTCAGCAGTGGAAAGATATGCTTTCAAGAATATGGAGGAGCAATCCGCGGAGGAAAGGCGCATCGGATGGGCAGGCATCCATGACATGTTCCAGACAAGGGTTGATGCCATGGGTTTTTTAAATCCGCCTTATGTAAGTCTCACCCTGAGGATTGACAAGAAACATGTGCCCCCCAAGGCCCTTCTCAGATATACGAAGGAGGCTGAGGCCGCAGTCAGAGAAGAGGAGGCCCTGGAGTATCTTCCTCGGGCAAGGCGCCTTGAGATAAAGGATGCCGTAAACCTCAACCTTATCAAGAGGGCCATCCCCGACTCTGCCGCCTATGACATGGTCTGGAATCTTGAAACAGGGATAGTGATGTTCGGCTCTGCCAATGCTAAGCTGGGAGATGAGTTCTCTGAACTCTTTACCAAGACATTCGGACTGACGCTCACGCCGGTCTTCCCTTACGCCCTTGGGCTCAGTCTTCTTGAGAAGGACGGAAAAGAACCAGGCCGCATGGATGATATGACTTCTATGGAGTCTCTGGAGGATGATGAATAATGCAGGTAGTAGATAAGGCGCTTGAGACCGAGTACGTAGGAAGGGATTTTCTTACCTGGCTGTGGTTTAAGAGCGAGACCGGCGAGGGCCGATTTCGTCTCGATAAGGCGGGAGATGTCGAGCTTTGGTTCGACGGCCCCGTTACCCTTCAGTCAGAGGGTTCGGCCGGTGCCGAGAAGGTTGTCTGTTCCAATGAGGCGCTGACAGAGGCTAGATTCGCCCTTACGGAAGGTAGAAAGGTGGTCAAGGCCACCATCAGGGTTAAAGCAGGAGAAGATGAATGGGTCTGCGGACTTGATTCTCTCTGGCTAAACTTCAGGGGTGTTAGATTGCCGAAGACCGTTAAGGAGAAAGAGGAAGACCGTGAAGGAATCTTTTATGAAAGGGCGTTTCTGATCGAAAGGCTCGTTGGCATAATGGATGAGTTCTTCGCATTATTTCTAAAACTGCGGCTTTCCGGCAGGTGGCGTGAGGAGGAGTTTCCCCTGCTCAAGGCATGGGTGAACGGGTCTTCTAACACAGAATGAACTTTGAGATAATCTCCTTCATTATCTCCTGGGTCCCTCCCCCTATGGAGAGGATTCTATTGTCTCTGTAAAGCCTCTCCACCAGGTACTCCCTCATGTAGCCGTACCCTCCGTGTATCTGAACGGCGTCATAGGTGACTTTATCGCTCACCTGGCAGGCGAAGTTCTTTGCCATGGATATCTCCTTTACCTGGTTGATTCCTGCCTCTATCTTGGCCGCTACCCTGTAAACGAACTCTCTCGATGCCTCAACCAGAGTGGCCATATCAGCGAGCTTATGGCGGGTTACCTGGTGACCTGTCAGAGGTCTGCCGAATGCCTGTCTCTGCATTGAGTATTTTATGGATTCCTCAAGGGCCATTTGGGCCGTGGTCGTTGCCATGACCGCCAGTATGAGCCTTTCCTTCTGAAAGTTCTCCATTATGGCGTAGAAACCCTGGCCCTCTTCTCCCAGGAGGTTTTCTACGGGTACCATGCAGTTATCGAAAAATATCTGGGCAGTGTCCGAGGCCCACCAACCCATCTTCTTCAGTTTCCTTGAAACGGAATAGCCGGTTGTGCCTGCATCAATGACCAGAAAGCTTATGCCCTTGTAGCCTTCAGCGCCTGTCCGAACGGCGCATGTGAGTTGATCGGCCCTTGCCCCGCTTGTGATGAACATCTTGCTGCCGTTGACCAGATAGTGGCTTCCCTTTCGCTCGGCCCTTGTTCGGATTCGGGCGACATCTGAGCCTGCATCGGGCTCTGTTATGCCGAGAGCCGCAATCTTTTCGCCCTTGAGCACCGGGCCTATGAAACGCCCCTTCTGTTCCGCACTGCCGATTGAAAGGATTGGTGGAAGAGCTATATCGAGGCTTCCCAGTCCTGCGGCAAGACCGGCTGAGCCGGATCTTACCAGTTCCTCCACTGCGGCGATCTTGACGAAGGTATCTCCTCCGGAGCCGCCGTATTCTTCCGGATAACCTATTCCCAGTATTCCGGCTTCTGCCGCCTTTCTGTAAAGCTCAGTTGGGAAATCGCCATCCTCTTCCCAATCGTCCACATGGGGCCTTATCTCTCTGTCAACAAACGCGCGCACGGTAGCGCGCGCCATGTTGTGTATTTCTCCAAAATACTCCTGGTATCCTTCCATTATCTCCCCCAGGGGCTGAGTCTTGATACGGCGGGCGGCAGCCGTCACTCCAGTCGCCGGCCGCCCGCGGCCTTTAAGAGAGCTGGGGCGGCAACGCTTTCTGCCTCTAAAGGGGGAAAAGGGACTGGATCCTCTGGGCGAGCATGATGTCGCCTTTGGCCTTAAGCTTTCCGCTCATAAACGCCTGCATGCCGTTGAGCTGCTTGTTCACCATTCCAAGCCATGTGTCAGGCGCCATTGTGAGGGTTACGCTTGGTGATGCGTGAGTGCCCTCATTTACCTGACAGTCCCCGTCTTTTACCACCACATTCCAGCTTCCTCCGTTATCACCCGTGATATCAAACTGAAAGACCGCGTTTACGCCTTTTGCAGCCGTCGGATTGAATACCTTGGGCATGTTGTTGAATACCTCTTTGACGTCTGTAAATGCCATTTTTTCCTCCTCTTACTTTTGAAATGTTGATGATGAAATGCCCATAACGCCTCATCGGCCCTTAAACTCAGGGGCCCTTTTCTCGAGAAAGGCCGTCATCCCCTCTGCCGCATCCTCCGTTGTAACCACCTTGCCCAGTGCGTCACAAAGAAGATCTATGGCATCGTCAAGGGGCAGATCGCCTATTGCGTTAAAGGCGTCCTTACCCATCCTCAGCCCTATGGGGCTTTTGGTTGTAAGCAGTTCAAGTGTCAGTTGAACCTCCGTGTCCAGAGATCCGGCCGGAACGGCCCTTGTTATGAGACCCATCCTTTCGGCTTCCCGGGCGGAGACCTTTCTTCCTGTAAGGGCCATTTCCATGGCCTTTTTCCTTCCAACATTGCGAAAGAGAAGCGCTCCCACCATCATTGGAAAGATGCCGACATTGACCTCAGGGGTAAAAAATACCGCGTCGTCCCTTGCAATCACTATATCGCACGAAAGCATTATCCCCAGACCCCCGGCAAGACATAGGCCGTTAACCCTTGCAACCAGGGGCTTAGCGTAAACGGCCATTTTCTTGAGAAGCTTGGCGTAGCTTCTGGGCCCTGCCATAGGGTCTTCTCCGGCAGATCCGAGCGTGCCCATCAGATCCGCCCCTGAGCAAAAGGCCTTTTCCCCGGCGCCTGTGATGCAGACGGCCCTCACGTCGGGATCACTGTCTGCCCCGTCAAGATATTTTATAAAATCAAGAATCATTTCATGGCTGACGGCGTTTCTTCTGGCCTCCCTGTTGATGGTTATGAGGGCGACCCTGTCTTTTTTGGAATAGAGAAGATCATTACTCATTTGTTTACTCCGGGTTACTGTGAAAATACACCACGCTGTTCCGTCCGGATCGTAATCTCAGTCGAGAAGAGCAGGCCGGGCTTTAAGAGACGATACCGATGACGATACCGATACCGACCCCGGAAACGCTCTGGAAACAGAGAAGAGATTGAAAGAGGATTTTCATCCTCGGGGGCGACACAAATCGCGTCATGACGATTTGGTAAGTTCAACCAGGATGTCTCCAGGAGCAACCCTCGCGTTTACGGAAGTATTTATCTTCTTAACGATGCCCTGATGAGGCGCCTTAAGCGTTGTCTCCATCTTCATGGCGCTCACCACTACAAGCCCCTGGCCTTTCTCAACCTTGTCTCCTTCGGCTGCAAGAATCTTTACAACTACCGAAGGCATTGGCGGCGTTACATCTTCAGCGCGATTTTCCTGCTCTGAACGCTTCCTTCGAACAGGCCCTGATGAGGCATCCTTGAAATTGTAACATCTTCCGTTAACGCATACAAACCTTTCATCTCCCTCACGGGCGATGAGCGCGTTTATGGCCCTTCCGTTTGCCCGCATAAGAATGGTATCGTCCGCAATTCGCCTGGCACTGATTCTGTAATTCCTGCCCTCAACGGAAAAAAGCCCTTCCCCTTCCGAATTCCAGCCTTCAACAGCTACATTTGCCTTCATTTCTCCGCAAACGAGATGATACTTCATCATTACCTCGAAGCCCTTTCCAAGGTTATAATTTCCATTCCCCGAGCGTATTCCACGGCGTGGACCACCCCTTTTCAATTCCCTCCCGCTGCCGAACGGATTTGAAAGCAAGCAGACCGTCGGCCACATGCGCAATCATGGCAATATCCATCAGGGCGTCATCTTTTACCTTCCACCCACTGAAATGCTCGTCCACGAAATCCGTACAGGTCTGTCCAAGGCGGAAGGCATCCGACCCAATCACATCCATCAAGAAGGCTATGGTAGTCTTGATTCCGGTAAGCGAGTAGTTTTCAAGCGCCCTCAGCATTCTTTTTCTGGCAGCTTCGCGATCTGAGGCAAATACCGCAAGCTTGCTCAGTATAGGGTCGTACTCTACAGGAACAATAAAGCCTGAATAGACGCCGCAGTCGTTTCTTACCCCGGGGCCTGAAGGCTCCCGGTGGAGGATGATCTTCCCCGGGCAGGGGAAAAAGCTGTTTTCAGGGTCTTCGGCGTAGATTCTGCATTCAATGGCGTGCCCTCCGGCTCTTATATCTTCCTGCCTCAGACCCAGCTTATTGCCTGCCGCTATCTCTATTTGAAGGCGAACCAGGTCGAGCCCGGTTGTAAGTTCCGTCACGGGATGCTCCACCTGTAAGCGGGTGTTTACCTCCAGAAAGTAAAAGGCACCCGATTCGTCCAGCAGGAATTCAATTGTGCCCGCGTTGACATAGCCTGCAGCCCTGGCCGCCGCTACCGCAGCAATTCCCATTTTCTCCCTCAGCTCAGGGGTAAGTGCGGGGGAGGGCGTCTCCTCAATGATCTTCTGGTGTCTTCTCTGTATGGAGCACTCCCTTTCGAAGAGATGTATCACATTTCCGTGCGCGTCGGCCAGTATCTGAAACTCCACGTGCCTCGGCCTTGAAAGCCTCTTTTCCAGATAGACAGATCCGTCCCCGAAAGCCTGCTCAGCCTCTCTTCGGGCTGCAAGACATGATTCGGCAAGATCGGCGGAATCCCTGACTTCCCTCATGCCTTTTCCCCCTCCTCCGGAAACGGCCTTGACAAGAACCGGGTATCCAATGCGCTCCGCCTCACGCAAGAGTCTTTCAATGTCGGATAAAGGTTCGGTCATGCCCGGAATCACGGGCACTCCGGCCTTCATCATTATGCTCCTCGCGGTGGTCTTATTGCCCAGGTTCCTTACCACATCGGCAGGAGGGCCGATAAAGGTTATCCCCTCCTCAAGACACCTCCTGGCGAATAGAGGATTTTCAGCAAGAAATCCGTACCCGGGGTGTACGGCCTGAGCGCCGGTTTTTTTAGCCGCGTCAATAATCTTATCTATGTTAAGATAGCTTTCTGACGGCTCGGAATCGCCGAGGAAAACTGATTCGTCCGATTCAAGTACATGGAGGGCGGCTTCATCTGCGGATGAATAGACAGCCACCGTGGCAATGTCCATCTCGCGGCAGGTTCTCATTATCCTTACCGCTATCTCTCCGCGGTTGGCTACCAGTATCTTTTTAAACATGGCTCCGCCCCCTACATCCTGAAGGTTCCGTAGCCGTAAGGCCCGCTTCTTATGGGGGCGTTGACAGATGCTGAAATGCATAGTCCCAGGACATCTCTAGTTGATGCAGGATCAATGATACCGTCGTCCCACAGGTTCGAAGTGGAATAGTAGGCGTTTCCTTCCCTTTCCGCCGAGGCAATTATGGGCTCCTTTATCTGTCTCACCAATTCATCCGGGAGAGGTTCCTCTCCCTCCCTGATAAGCTGATTGTTCTTTACCGTTATCATGACGTTTGCGGCCTGCTCCCCTCCCATGACTCCTATCTGGGCGTTAGGCCACATCCAAAGGAATCTCGGCCCGTAGGCCCTTCCGCACATACCGTAATTGCCTGCTCCGAAGGAGGCTCCTATCATGACGGTAAATTTAGGCACTGTGCAGGTTGATACTGCATTGACCATCTTATGCCCGTCCTTTGTAATGCCGCCCCTTTCATATTCCTTGCCTATTATATAGCCGTTGATATTCTGCAAAAATATTAGTGGGATTCCGCGTCTGTCGCAGAGCTGGATGAACTGTGTCGCCTTTAGTGAGCTGTCGGAAAAGAGCACGCCGTTATTTCCCAGTATCCCTACAGGGTAGCCGTGTATATAGGCCCAGCCGCAGACCAGGGTCTGGCCGTAGAGTGCCTTGAACTCAAGAAACTCGCTTCTGTCCACTATCCTTGCTATGACTTCCCTCACATCATAGGGAATGCTGAGGCTCTTTGGCACTATGCCGTAAATCTCCATGGGATCGTAATGAGGCGGGGCAGGTTCCCTCAAGGGGAGAAGGGACTTATTTCCAGGGGGCAGGGTCTTTACTATCTGCCTGATTATCTCCATACAGTGGGCGTCGTCCTCAGCCATATAGTCGGATACACCCGACAAGCGGCAGTGCACATCAGCGCCTCCGAGTTCATCGGCGGTAACCTCTTCGCCTGTTGCGGCCAGGACAAGGGGAGGCCCTCCCAGAAAGATCGCTCCGCTTCCCTTTACGTGAACTACCTCATCGCTCATGGCAGGTATATAAGCGGCCCCGGCAGTGCAAAGCCCAAGAACACCGCAAATCTGGGGGATACCCATCTTGGATATTACAGCCTGATTATAAAATATCCTCCCCCCGTCGTCCGCGTCAGGGAATATCTCTGATTGAAGCGGAAGATAGGCTCCCCCCGAGTCAACCAGGTATATGAGGGGAAGACGGTTTTCCATGGCGATGGCCTGGGTTCTGAGACCCTTCTTGACGCCCATGGGGTATATTGTTCCACCCTTTATCATGGAGTCGTTGGCATGTACTATTATCTCCCGGCCCTCTACCACTCCTATCCCTGTGACTATCCCTGCTCCGTAAACCTTTGAATCGTACATGTCCTTTGCGGCCAAAGGGGATATTTCGAGAAAGGGGGTGTTCTTATCCAGAAGAAGATCAAGCCGTTGTCTGACGGTTAACTTGTTTTGCTCGGCAAGCCTCGCCCTCGCGCGCGGCGATCTGTCGTTAATCGCTCTATCGAGTTCCCTTTTGAGGTCCTCGACCTTTTCCTTCATCGCGGTAAAATTTTCTCGATATTCCAGGCTGGTGGTGTCTATCCCGGTTTCAATACGATCCATTACTAAGCTGCCTCTCTTTCATTTTGCCGTATAACCTTAAAAACCTGGGGTGAGTGCGGCTTCGGCCGCGCCTATACCGTTGGCCGTGTACCTGAAGGCGCACCTACAGAAGAGAATTCCTGATCTGCTTGTCCTGATAT
>MNYJ01000212.1 GCA_001874005.1 Desulfobacteraceae bacterium CG2_30_51_40 | reverse complement strand
GAATGTCGCGTACTGATTTCTTTGGAAACGCTTGTGAAAATAAGGAATGACTATTCGCTATCTTGGACACCTGCCGCCTGACGATCCCCTCGAGGGATATCTGTGTTTCGACATTGCTCCCCAACTAGGTGTTCGCTGGACACCTGGCGGGTTCAGGGTTTTCCAGTTCGCCTTTTGCCAGGACGTTTATCTGTACGAAGAAGCGGGCGGGGCTTTCCGGGTGGTGGGAAAGTTCTTTCCTCCGGGCCGTCGCTTGCCTCCTGGCCTGGTCCGCCCTCCGACTGAGACCGAGTTCCAAAATCTCATCCACCTTCACAGGTTGGGCCTCAACAGCGGAGATTTCCGGATCGCCCGCCCCCTGGGCTACAACCAGTGGCTCCATGACCTTCTGATGGTGGAACACTTTGACGGCCAGCCGCTGGAAGAGGTAATTGATCAGGCCATCCGGCAAAACCGGCGCAGCAGGCTCTTTCGCAAGCTCTCCGCGCTCGCCGAGTTTCTGGCCGTATTGCACAACCGCACCGCCGGGGACTGGACAGTGGATTTTTCTCATCCTTATGAATATGCGGGGCGCCTGATTGAATCCTTGATCGAAAAAAGGGGGATGGCGCGCAGCGAAGCCGATGAGCTTTACCGGCTGCGCGAGAGCTGGCGAGGCCGGAGCTGCATGTGGGAGGACAGTAGGGTGCTGGTGCACGGAGATGCTACGCCTTCAAACTTCAAGTTTGGTTCTGGCCGGGAAGTCATGGTCTTCGATCTGGAGCGCATGGCCTGGGCCGACCGTGTCTTCGACCTGGGGCGCCTCGCTGGCGAACTCAAGCATTTTTTCTTGCGGGACACAGGCGACCCGTGGGCGGCTGAACCTTTCATCGGCCACTTCCTGTGGGAGTATTGCGGCCATTTCCCAGACCGGCAGGCGGCTTTTCGCTCTGTCACGCGGAGGATTCCCTTTTATCTTGGAATAACCCTCCTGCGTATCGCTCGAAATCCCTGGGTTGACTGGGGCTACCGACGGAGGCTCTTGGATGAGGCCAAAAAAAACTTGGGGGCAATCCAATGAAAATCAAAGGCATCCTCTTTGACATCAACGGGACGCTTATAGACATCCATACCGACGAGGGCATGGATGAGATATACCGGGCGGTGAGTCATTTCTTGACCTACCAGGGTATTAATCTGCACCGTGGAGAGGTCCGGGAACAATACTACCGGATCATGGAAGAACAGACCAAGGCGCGAGGCGAAGAACATCCGGAGTTCGACGCGGTGGCCGTGTGGAGGGAATTCCTGGAGCGGAATCTTAACAGCGCGCGGCGGCCGCTACCGGATAAGATGGAGACAATGCCCCGATTTCTTGCGGAGATGTTCCGGGGTATTTCGCGCCATCGCCTGGAGCTTTACCAGGATGTGAAGTCTGTCCTGGAGGAACTCAAACCGCGTTTTTCCCTGGCGGTTGTTTCAGATGGGCAGAGCCCCTGGGCCCTGCCGGAAATGCGAGCCACGGGCATTGACGGCTATTTTGACCCTATTGTGATATCCAGCGACTACGGATTCCGCAAGCCCGACTCCCGGCTCTTCCACGCTGCGCTCGACGCTATCGAAGCTGATCCTGAAGAGGTGCTCTTCGTGGGAAACGACATGTACCGCGATGTGTTCGGAGCCAAACAAATGGGCATAAAGACCGTATTCTTCGCTTCCAATCAGGGCCGCAGTCACATGGAAGGCGTTGAACCTGATTACATAATCTACGGCTTTTCTGAACTAAGAAAGGCGATAGATTTTTTCGAGCGCCTGTGACAAAAGCCGCTTGCGAGAGATCATACGCCCTAATCGTCATAGAAATCTTTGGCAAAATCGTTCTGGAAAACGGTCTGCGCCTCCTCAAACGATACGCCGTGATTCCTGAAGTTCTCTTCAGCTCTTGCTGTATCCCACTCAAATCGCAGTTAAGACATATTTACAAGGAAGTTGAGCCATGGCCTCATTCTATCCAGAAGGAGAAGAAGGAAGAAGGGATCAAGAATCTATCCCGGCAGCGACTCGAGGAAGGACTCAAGAAGATAGAGTAAGGCCTTAGCAAAAGGAGCGGCATAAAGAGTTATTAGTTGAAATATTTCTTTTAGTTCGCTATAAAGGTTCCTGATTCATTTGGATGCCGGCACGGCATCAAAGCTGACCACGCAGAAATCACATCCCAATTGCTCAAAGGCTGACGGCTCCCGGGGATGGGCCTGTCTGACACGCTCAGATGCCGTAACATATTGCCGGCAAGAGGCTATTTGAAACCCACCACATGAAAGTGCGCGTTCTTCGCCCTTCGACTAGTATACTGTAACGGGGTTTTGTGGTATGAAATGTCCTTTCAGTGTTTCAAAGGTAACGCCACCAAGTCTGCCCAAGGTGGTAAACCGGCCACGCCTTTTGGATCGTCTGGAAGGTAATCATGACAGGCGGCTGATATTCATCCTTGGCCAAGCTGCCCAGGGCAAGCCCACGCTCGCAGCATCTCTGGTAGAAAGGAGCAAGATCCCTTCGGCCTGGGTGAATATCCAGGAGGAGGACTCAGACCCGGTCATCCTTTATTATTCTATCGTTTACTCCATTCAATACCTCATCAAGGAAGCTGATTTATCTTCTCTTACTGCCTATCCCGCATCGGAAATGGGGCCGCGCTCAGATATCTCCCTTTATCGAGAATGGACTAACGCCATCGGCGGAGCAGTGCCAGTACCCATGAGGATAGTGCTTGACGGTATAGACCGTGTTCCTGCAGAGGCGAAAGCCTGGCTGTTTCTTAAGACTCTCCTGGAGGAGTTGCCACGGCATATATCCCTTATTGTGATTTCAAGGCAGGAGCCTCCTTTTGGGCTTCAAGAACTAAAAATCAAAAAGAAGATGGAGATACTGGTTAATAAGGATCTGGCCTTTACCCTTGAGGAGGGGAATGCCTTTATCAAGGATATCTGCGGAATCAGGTTAAGCGCTGACGCGCTCAGAAGGGTTCATCAGTTCACGGAAGGCTGGATAGGCGGATTTGTGCTCCTTGCGGGATGCCTTGAAGGCTTGCAGGAGGAGTTGAGGGAGGAATATGTGGTCAGAGGTATACCTGATAGCCTCAAATCAGAGGTCTTTTCATATTTAGGTCAGGAAATCTTTGCCTCTCAGCCGCTCCGGATCCAGGAATTCCTTGTTAAGACCTCAATCCTGGAATCATTTGCCTCTGACTTTGCAAGGGATTTAACCGGCATCTCAGATGCAGAGGAGGTGCTGCTGGATTTTGTAAGACGTTGCCTCTTCGTACACCGGGCCTATGACGATAAGAGGGGCTGGATCTTTCGCTATCATCTTATTTTCAGGGATTTTCTGAAAAGCAGGCTGCACTCTAGGCTTCCTGAAAATGAAAAAAGAGCCCTATATTCCAGGGCAGCCTCTCTCCTTGAGCAAAGAGGCGAATTACGTGAAGCCGTAGATTTCTGCCTTCTTGCTGGCAATCTCTCAAGCGCGACCGCTCATATTGAAAAGATCGGTCTGAGTCTCCTTAGAACTGGTAGAGTAGGAGAGATAGCCAATTGGTTGACAATTATTCCTCAAGACCTCCTGGAGAAAAGCCCATGGCTCCTCCTGTATCTGTCAATGACAAGGCGCTTTACAAATGCTGCGGAGAATCTGAAAGACCTTGGCAATGCCTTATCCCTTTTTTCGGAGAAGGGAGATATTCGAGGTAAACTCATGTCTCTCGCGCTGATGATCGAGGCTTCCGTTGTAAGGGGCCAAGATGTGATACCTATAAAGTCATTGATTCGACAGGCGGAGGATTTGCTCCGGTCTTTAGGTGGGGAAGCGTACCCTTTTGAGAGGGGAACCCTATGGTTACAGTTGGGATTCGCGCTTACCATCCGCGGAGGCAATCCGAGAAAGGGCCTTCGCGCATGTGATAACGCATGCCTGATAGCGAAGGAATTGGGAGACCGTGCGCTTGAGGCACAAGCCCAGGCCAATGCTTTACGGTCCTTGGCCTGGGCAGGTGAGTTTGATCAGTTAGATAAAAAAGCAGAAGAAGTCAGGGGACTGGTTGAAAAATATCCTAATCCCAATATCAATATCCTTTGCTCCATTGCGAATTGCGACTCTATGTTGGTTAGGGGACGCCTTGAAAAGACCTTGGAGTACCTCCAGGATGCGCGCAGGGAGGCTGAAGCCCATGGGTTCACCTATCTATACCCGGTGACGCTCCTTTATGATCTCTTGCTGGAACCCGGCTTACACCAATACAGCGCTGCTGAGGATATAGGAAACCGTCTCTTCGGTTTCGCTGAGTCCATCGGTAATGTTTTTATGATGGGTCTTGCCCTGTTGTACCTGGGGCGCAGTTACTATTTTCAGGGAGAGTACCCGAAGGCGGCCGAGCGTATCACTCGGTCGCGTCAGATGTTGGGTTCAGATAAGGCGCGCTCTGACTACCATCTTGCGATCAGCGGGGTTTTAAACGGTTTTGTCTCCCTTCATCTCGGCGATTACGGATCTGCTGAAAAGGATCTCAGCGAGGCCTTGAATTATTTTTCGGAAATTAAATGCTTCCCGCAAGTGGACGCGCATTTTGCGTTCGCCCTTCTGAAGAACAGAAGCGGCAATAAAGAAGATGCCGTAGTTCATTTGATGGCCGGATTGAAACTCGCCATGGATAGATCCTCCGATCACTTCGTCATTTTAAGCCAAAATGATCTCCTTGAAGTATGTTTCCTTGCCATCGAACTTGAAATCGAGGGCGTCTCGGATTACGCGCAGCATCTATTGTCAACAATACCTTTCCACATGGTACGGCCGGCATTAGATCGCCTTTTCCATAACGGAAGTCCCAGTGTTCGCGGGATCGCGGCAAGAATTAAGCTTGATATTCACCGTGCTGCCCTTCCTCGAATTCGAATTGAGACCCTGGGAGGCTTTCGGGTAATAAGGGGCGGATCCGTCATGAGGGAGGAGGACTGGCAAGGGAGTCAGCCCAAACGGCTTATGAAGGCCATTGTTTCCGGCGGACCAGGGGGTGTTTCAAAAGATTTGATCATTGATAGGCTATGGAGCGATAGTGCCCCTGATTCGGCTGAAAAGACTTTCAAGGCCGGGCTCTGGAGGCTTCGCAAGTCTCTGGAACCGGACCTGGTTAGGCAGCTTGGTTCCTGCTATGTGCATCTTAAGAACAATCAGGTTTTTCTGGACAGTGAATTGTGCGAGGCTGATGTCCACGAGTTTATCTCGCTGCTTGAGATGGGTGAGTCAAAGGAACGGGAGGGAGACATAAAGGCGGCATTGTCCTTCTACGAAAAGGCCATTGAGCTTTTCAAGGGCGATTTCCTGCCTGAAGAACTCTACACGGACTGGTCCCAGGCAAGAAGGGTAAAACTAAAGCAGCAGTTCATTGCGGCACTCATGAAGGCGGCCAAGCTCTATGAAGATCGGGGGTCGCTTGGAAAAGCGGCAGAATTTTGCAGAAAAGCTATTGATGCAGATCCCCTTATGGAGGATGCCTACCGGAAACTGATGACTATCTGCGCCGGACAGGGAAAGAGAAACGAGGCTCTGAAGGTCTATATGAAATGTGAAAGAGCCCTCAGAGAAGGCCTTGCGTCTGAGCCGGAAGGCCTGACCAAAGCGATTTACAGAAAAATCCTGGGATAAGAGCAGGATCGTCCTTTCCCCTACGCCTTTCCACGTCTCCCCTGATCACAGCTTTTTTCAAACAAAGGGCAACAAATTTTCATTTCCATTCTGCCGCAAAAACTTTTGCTATAAATTTCAAATAGATTCCATCACACCCCAGAAACCTTTTGGAAACCTTGAATGTGACAGAGTAACGCTGGCTCTATATGCAGTTGCTGATTATTGCGGTATGGATGGGGTTGTTAAGATAATCGGTCAAGTCAAATACTAACTGAGAGATGCATTTATTTAAACAATAGATATCTAAGATGAATTCAATTGAGATGGCCACCTTAACCTGAGGCTATCCCAGACTTTGTTCCCGGCAACGGCCAATAAGCCGAAGGCAGCTCAGGGTATCGGTACCCTGTGCCCAACGCCTGAGGCTTTGAAACGAACACTCCTGCTAAAGAGGAGTCGCATCCCATGAGAAGTAAAGCATTTCCTTTGGCACTATGTTTAGCTTTATGCTTTTTTCAGAGTCTAATCCTGCCATCAGTTATAAGAGTAGAAGCGACTATCGGGGAACAACATAGTCGCCTTTTCCTTCATACAACATCAACGGAGCAAGCACGCACATCGGTGACCCAAGGTCACGTCTCCGGTTACAGTGTAGAGGTATTGCTGAAAGGAAATTGGGGAAAGGCAGGCTTTTTGCCTTTTAACCATTATTTTTCTCAAAAGGTATTGGGCCTCAAGCCGTTCCTTGGCGACAGACAGGAGGCAAGAATAAGGATCAGACAGGAGGGTGGAGCGGCTGCTCACATTGACTCGGTATCGATAGAAGGAAAAGTGCCAAGGTTGGTCTCGGGCCTTTCCGAAAGTAACGTCTATCGGAAACTTGCAAAAAGGGATTTCGACGTTGTTGATGCATATCAAAGGACAATTGAGCTTATCTTCGATCTGAAAGGGGTCCAGGAGAGGACAGTTAATCTAGTCGAAAGGGTTGAGCCCCATGAAATATCAAAGGTCCCTTTCTAGTTTCCGTCTTCGAACAAATGTCTGGTGATAAGGAGTTTCAAGACTCTAAGCGGAGGGCTGCTGGATGGGAAACGAGAACCAGATTGTCATAGAAAGGCACGGCACGGTAACCCTCCTGGACATCAAGGGAGATGTGACCAGTGCCTCCGAATCTTTTTTCAGTCAGGCTTATGCAAACCCTGACGCCTCAGGTGCCCGGGGTCTTGTTCTTGATTTCGGTGAAGGGGCCTACATAAACAGCGGTGGCATTGCCGTCCTGATCCAGCTTTTGGCAAAGACCAACAAAACAAAGCAGAAGGTAGGGATTACCGGCCTTTCAGAGCATTTCAAAAAGATTTTCAAGATGGTGGGGATTGCCAGATTGGCAACCATATATGACTCCGTTTCCGAGGCCATTAGCGCTTTATAGGGATTAGCACTGGCGGGGATATCAACGCGGATGTGGCTGAGATAAAAATGGCTTCCTGATCTTCTTGCTGATGCCGGCATTTCTCGGGGGGCTCTTGCCGTGATATAGTTAGTGTTCATCCGTAAATGGCTATTTTCACCGATTTCGGCGTTGGGCTCAAATTTTAATCCTCGAAATACCTCCATGTATTCCTGTGGTTAAAATTATCGCCCGCCTTGAACTCGATAAAACTATCTCATTTACGGATGGACACTACTTAAGAAAATAGTTACGGGTTTGATAAAAAACGCTGTAGAAAACACTCCCGGCGGTGGGAAGGTTGAGATCATAGTAAGGGACCGCTCTGGAGGTGTGGAGCTTGTTGTTAGTGATACAGGTATTGGTATTATAGAGGAAGATCAAAAGCTTATTTTCGAAGGCTTTTACCCGACGCAGGACACAAACGCGTATTGCTCAAAGAGGCCCTATGATTTCAACGCCGGAGGAAAAGGCGCTGACCTTCTTAGAATGGTCATATTCTCAGAACGTTACAAGTTTAAGATGGGTATAACATCTTCCAGATGCCGTTTTATTCTTTCTGCTACCGATATATGCCCTGGCAGCATAGACAATTGCCCTAACTGCTCTAATATTGAGGAGTGTTACGAATCAGGGGGCACGACCTTCACTGTTTTCTTTTCCAACTGCGGCGAAAAGAACCTTGTGGCTTGAAGTCGGGGGTATATTATCCGGCTATTACATCTTAAATGCGATTTAATTGAGTCCCATATTGCTGGCGGTCATTTGACTTGTTTCGGTAGGATGCCGGTCGCATGGCATTCTGCTTCCTGAAAAGTTTGCCCTGGTCTGAGAGGTGCTTGATGAAGCCCGGAAAAAACGAGATAAAGGAAGAGCGGGTATCAGATCTCTTGATATGGACATGCAAGGGCGATGTAACCTATCAAACAAAACCGGTGCTGGAGGAGGCCTATCGCCGTCAGGAGTCTCATCCATCCAGCAAGATCCTATTTAATTTTGAATCAGAGGCATACTTCAATAGCGAGGGGCTTAAGGTCTTGATTGATCTCATGCTCAAGGCAAAGGCCTTAAATCAGCATGTAGCTGTGTCCGGACTTTCAGATCACTTCAAAAAGATCTTCAATATGGTAGGAATCACAAAGCTGGCAAAGCTTTATGATTCCTTTGAGAGCGCTCTGGAGGCCATATTGGGGCCGGATTGGGAGCTAACCAGAGGGAAAGATGGAGAGTAACCGGCCCGATTCAGCCTCTGAACTCGACAGGCGTATCTATCACCTTAAGACGCTGTACGACGTCAGTAGCGAGCTTTTCAGCAGCATTGATTTCGACACGATACTGAGAAATTTCCTTCTGATGAGCATGGGGAATTTTGGGATAAGCAAAGGGGCAGTGTTCGTTCAGAAATCGGATGACTTTGATGGGGCAAGGCTCATATCTTTTGGGTTTGATGATGAAAATATAGACGCCCTTAAGGAATCAAGCCTCAGGATGACCAAGATCTTAGCAGGGACGAGTGACAGCGGTTCAGTGATGCTTGCACCGGAGGGATTCCTTTCTGAGGTTGCAGCCCTTCTTCCATTTGGGCTGGCCGATGAGTGCCAGGGACTTCTAATCTTGGGTGACAAATTAACAGGCGTCGCCATAACAGAGGATGACAAGGAGTTGCTTATCACCCTCGTTAACAATCTTGTGGTTGCTCTCAGAAATGCGTGTTCTTTTGAGAGGATCTCAAGACTTAATGTGGAACTTCAGGCCAAGAACGAAGAGCTGGAGACGACCCTCAGTGAGCTTAAAGCAGCCTTGAGGAAGGTAGAGATTCTTGAAAGCATAAAATCCAACCTTTGTAAATTTGTTCCAACCACGCTTAAGCGGATCATTGAAGACACCGGAACAACCCTGTGCCTGGACCCTAAAGAGTGTGACGTATCAGTGATGTTCCTGGATATTGAGGGCTACACCAAGATTACTGAGCAGATTGGAGCGGCTGCCGTCAATGATCTTGTCGAGCGCTATTTCTCCGTCTTCATGGACGCAATCTACACAAACAACGGCGATGTGCTGGAGACATCAGGCGATGGTTTGCTGGTGGTATTTTTTTCGGCTGACGAAAGGACCAAGGCCGGCGAAGCAGTCAGGGCAGCCCTGATGATCCGTGAGCAGACCTCAAAGGTGAATGAGACCTACCGGGGAAGGTATCAACCGCTGTGCATCAATATCGGCATTACCTCAGGCCCGGCCGTTGTGGGAACAAATAAGTTTGAAAGCTATACCGGAGTCAGGTGGACCTATACTACCCATGGGGCTACGGTGAATCTGGCTGCTCATATATGCTCCCAGGCGAGGGGCGGCGCAGTATTTCTCTGCAAGGAGACAGCCCAACGGGTCAAGGATTTTTGCCGGACGACGAGCATGGGAACATTTGCCTTAAAGAACATCCAGGAACCAGTTGAAATATTTGGGATAACTTAAGGGCACGATTGTTAGCACTTGACTATCCTGATTACTTCCTGTTTCCAGCGAATTTCCTCAAAAGGTATCAGCTCAATAATTGGGGAGGATGGCTTTGCGCAAACCAGAAATCAGCTTCTGTAGGTGCGCCTTCAGGCGCAGGGCGCAAGGTTCCCATGCGGCTGAAGCCGCACCTACCCCGGATTTTTGAGCTGATACCTCAAAAGCATCTTGCTTGTCCTTCACTGACCGGATAGAGAAATCTTTCTTCGTTGACATCTGCCATAACCCTCTGCGCAAGAGTCACAGAATCTTTGAAGACAGTTGCTTCACAAGAGTCTTGAGTTCCTCGATCTGAGCCTCCTGGGCCGAAAGCCTCTGGTTCTGAGCCGCTATCTCCGAGTTCTGCGCTTCCATCCGCGCCTGCTGAGCTTTGACGGCTTCAACAAGGACGACCGTTAACTTGTCATAGGAAAGCGATTTCTTTCCGTCTTTTCCGGTTCTCACAAGCTCAGGTAGGACCTTCTCCACATCCTGTGCTATGAGCCCGATCTGCCTTTCATTGCTGAAACCTCTATCCGGATTTTCCTCAGTGCGCCATTTGAAGGCTACTCCTTTGAGGTTTGTGACCTTCCCCAGCGAATCCTCAAGCGGCCGGATATCCTTCTTGAGGGATATGTCGGAAGGCGATGCGAGATCGGAAATAATAAGGCTCCCGTTTATCTTAACTGAGCGGTTGAAGAACTCGCCATAAATAAGGGGACTGGAGGAGTTTGAATTATGGATGTAGAGCCTGCTGGAGCCATTATCATTATACCCGGCCTGGTAACCTATGAAGACATTATAGTTTCCATTTTGATTCCCCTGACCGGCGCTCTTTCCCAGAAAGACGTTGCCTGAGCCCGTGTTGTTTGCACCTGATACCCTTCCTAAAAAGACGTTGTCTGAGCCATTGTTATTAAGGCCAGCGGCCTCTCCCATAAAGGTATTGGATGATCCATACGTATTATTCTTACCTGCCATGTCGCCCAGGAAGGAGTTGTATTCTCCCTTAACATTTTCAAAGCCGCTGAAGTTCCCCACAAAGGTGTTCCTGAGGCCTTCGGTATTCTTTACCCCTGAACTCTTTCCGATGAACGTATTGTCAGAGCCTGATGTGTTGCCATGACCGGCAAATATGCCAAGAAAGGTGTTAGTGCCGCCGCTGACGTTGCTATGTCCGGCGTAATAACCCAGGAAGGTATTACCAGTCCCTTCGTTATTATTGTATCCTGATTCAACCCCAATGAACGTGTTTTGAGTCCCGGAAACATTAGACTGCCCAGATGACTGTCCCAAAAACGTGTTGTCGTTTCCGGTGGTGGTTGCCTTGCCTGCCGATGCCCCAACAAAAGTATTGTTCGATCCTGTGTTGGCTGGATGTGAGGTAATGCTCAATCCGGCATCGAGACCATAGAATGTGTTGGCTGTGCCCTCCAAGCCCTTAAGTGTCTCACCTGAAGGGTTCTCCCCTGATGCCGCCGCGACGACCGCTCCTTTTGACCGGTCACCGGATTCCAGATATATTTCCCTTATGGCGCTGCGTATCTCCGAGTCTCTCCTCACATAATCCCTTACCCTGTCCTTTAAAGCTTCATCCATCCCGGCCAAGGCAACTGAGACATCCACCATGAATCTGTTTCCAAGAGACCACTGTCCCTCTGCCTTTGAGTCAAAGGCCCTTACAAACCAGACATAGCTTTCCCCTGTCTGCAATGCGTCATTTCCGGATGCACTCCAGGAAAGCGCAGGCGCCGGGATATCCACCCTCAGTACAAGTTCACCCCTTTGTGCCATCTCTCCGTGGTCTGTTGAATCATCCTGCGCCTTGAATACCTCAACCCTGTACCCAACGGCCCATTCAACTGAAGACCAGCTAAAAGTCGGGCAACTGCTTACTATGACTGCTGCCCCGTTCCATCCTCCCGGAGATACGCCCACTGGAGCAGGCGGAAGTGAGTCAGCGGCGGCAGAGCAGACACCAAGAACCAGGATACAAATAAAGATTACTTTTTTCATTATGGTCCCTCACATACCTTCATATACTGTTTAAGGAAAGCCAACCGTTGACTGGAAATAATTTACGTGAAAGCCTTTAGCTGCGATAATAACAGCTTACTATATTGCAGGAGAAGCCCATTAGGAAACTCCGTGTCCATTTATAAGGAACTATATCAAGTTTATCGTATCAGTTCAATAATTGGGGGGATGGTTTTGCCCTGACCAGGCCATGCAGACCAGGAATCAGGTTCTGTACGTGCGCCTTCAAGCGCAGGGCGCACGGTTCATGTGCGGCTGAAGCCGCACCTACCCCGCATTTTTGAGCTGATACAATTTATCTATAAATTTCATTGATAACTGTCCCATCTGAAGGGTAATATGTCAACGGCAAGATTTGTGCGTCGGCTCGTGCTTAAACCGGGTGGGGAAAAGATTAGATTTGAAATCCGGTTCGTTCAGTGCTGAGATAACGCTCGGATCGGGGAGGCAATATGGAAACAGAGTTCTACAGACAAGTTCTTGACAGTATAGCAGACGGCGTTTACTTCGTTGACAGGGAAAGGCGCGTCACCTTCTGGAACAGGGGGGCTGAGCGCATAAGCGGTTACGCGGCCGGGGAGGTTATCGGAAGGTCCTGCGCTGATAATATACTCAGGCACGTGGATGCCTCCGGAAAGCAGCTCTGCGTAACAGGATGCCCTTTGGAGGCGGTGATTGCGGACGGCACCATGAGGGAGGCCCAGGTTTTTCTTCACCATAAGCTGGGCCACCGGGTGCCTGTGGATGTGAGGGCCACGGCCATGCGTGGTTCCAAGGGAGAGATCCTTGGGGCGGTTGAGATTTTTAACAGCAACGCAAAGCAGGTCAATGTGCTGGAGGAGATCCAGAAGCTCAGAAAGGAGATACTGACAGACCCCTTGACCGGCATAGGCAACCGGCGATACGCCGAGATGCGGCTTTCCGAGTGCGAAAAGGACCAAAAGGATTATGGCATCTCCTTTGCTGTCTTGTTCGTGGACATTGATCACTTCAAGGACGTTAACGATACCTGGGGCCATGATGTGGGCGATAAGGTCCTATGCATGGTAGCCAAGGCCATGTCAAACGCACTCCGGGGGCTTGATGTGGTCTGTCGCTGGGAAGGAGAAGAGTTTGTCGTAATAATGAGCAATATGTCGGCAGACGGATTGGGTAACCTGGGTGAGCGGCTCCGAATGCTGGTCGAGTATAGTTGGGTTGATCATGGAGGTAAGATGATCTCGGTGACAGCCTCCTTCGGGGGAGCGTTATCGCGCGCCGGGGAATCGGGGCTGGATGTAGTAAGGCGTGCCGACTCGCAGGTTTACAGGAGCAAAGAAGAGGGCAGAAACAGGGTCAGCATTGATTCTTAATATCTGTTCAGGCCGCAGAATATCTTTCTAAGCGTGCGTTCATCAATGCGGCTCATAAGCAGCCTGTCATAATCGGTTTCCGGCTCGGGCCTTTCAAGCGAACCTTCGTTGTCTGCAACTGGGCGGGGCTCGACTAAAAGACAGTCGTTTTGGATATCAGGATCGAGTCCGCGATTGTTATCTATCCAGCAGTTGCAGAAGTCATGTGGCCCTACGCAGAGAAACACGATATCCTCAAATTTTCTCATGCAAATAAGCCGATATCCGGCGCCCAGGTTGAACTTCCTGGAATTGGGTATCCTCGCTTCCCCATATTTTGTCATGGTTTTGGTGCTCTGTGGGAGCATCCTGTTCTTGGAGGCGTATGCTCGTATGAGCTTTTCGGCACGCTCCGATACAAGGGCGGCTTTGCCGCCGCCTTTCTTGAGTTCCTCCAGCCATTTTCTGAACTGCGGTTCCCTGTAGATGTAAACTGCCATATCAATCGTCTATTTCAGGGCCTGCCGAATGCCCCGCAGGCAAGAAGGGCCGCTCCCAAAGCTCCCATCATCTGAGGTTGTTCCGGGACGTTAACGGGGCTGTCCATAGCCTCCTCCAGCAGTTTTATCATGCATGGATTAAGGGCCACTCCTCCAGCAAAGACCAAAGGCCGGGCAGCGGAGACCCTTTTGAGCATGGATACCGCCCTTCGCACAACTGACCTGTGAAGACCCATAGCTATGTCGCGGCGGTTTTCCCCTTTTGCCACCAGGGATGTGACCTCGGATTCTGCAAAGACGGTACACATGCTGTTGATCTGTAAAGGCTTTGCGGCCTTGAGGGCCTCCCGCCCGAATTCGGAGAGCCCGTAACCTAATGATCTTGCCATAATTTCAAGGAACTTTCCCGTGCCGGCCGCGCAGCGGTCGTTCATCTCGAATTTGCCGACCCTTCCGTCCTCGGTAAGTGCTATGGCCTTACTGTCCTGGCCGCCTATGTCCAGGATGGTCTTTGCATCCGGGAAAACAGATCTGACCCCTACCGCATAGGCCTTTATTTCAGTTACGGTAGGGGCTTCAAAGGCGATCTCAAAGAGAGCCCTTCCGTAGCCGGTTGCCATGATACGGTCGTAGGAGACGCCCTCAAGGATGGTTTTTGCCTGGGATATCGGGTCATAGCCGGTGTCCGCCTGCCTGGATTCGGTTACCCTGCTTCCTTCCACGACAACAAGCTCTATGGAGCGGGAGCCGATATCAATGCCGGCGCATCTAGGATAATCCAAACCGACTTCTCCCTACTTTGAGCCGATCATTTCGATAAAGGCCTGGATCCTGGTCTTGAGCTGACCGGCGTCCTCGCTGCCGTAATCTGTCTCGATCCTCAATGTGGGTATGCGTGCCGATTCGAGTTCCTTTTCAACCGGTATGGATTCCATGATATATGGCTGGCAGAACTGAAGACTATAGTGTATGACACCGTCGGCCTTGTAATCCCCGGCCATCTCCTTTACATGGGCGATCCTGTCCGGGTTGGGTGTAAATATCGCGCAGTCAACCTTAAAGTGGCGCTCGACAATGGCATCCATGAGATCATCAACCGTCTCGCCCTTGGGTTCCGTCAGATTTCTTGTTCCCCTCTCTCCGACGCAGGATTCCTCTCCGACTATGACGGCGCCGGAGGTCTCTATGATCCAGGGTAACTTCCAGTTTGGGACCGCCATGGGGCAGCCTGAAAGGAGAACTCGCGGGGCGCCCTTGGGGAACACCCCTTCGCTCTTGGCAATCCTGGCCTCAAGCTCATCGCAAATCCTGTTTACAGAGTTCGTGAAGCGCACGGGATCGTCATAGAAAAAGACCTGATTTATGAGAAGTGCATCGAGACCTGATATGGCGGCAGGATCAGCCTTTCTTAGTTTTGCGAGCCTGTGAATAGCCTTTCTCTTGTTGTTGACTATCTCTATGCCTTTCTTTAGCCTTGCCGCGTCAATCTTGACCCCGGTGAGATCTTCAACCGCCGTCTTAAAGCGTAGATATTCAGTTCTGAGAAGCTCTCTTCCGCCTGCTGTTTTCACCTGGGGAAGGTCCATTACGTAAAGATTGGGGACCAGCTTTCCCAACGTCTCGTAGGACTTTTTCTTTCCGTCACAGGTGTTTTCACCAACTATCATGTCCGCAGACTCGATGTAAGGGCATACCTTTCCAAGCTTGAAGCCGAAGGCGGATTTAATGAGGGCGCAGGTGTTGCGGGGGAGATACTTCTCAACCTCTTCCGTCGCGAAATCCGCTCCGGTGCAAAGTCCTACAAGGGTTGCGTCAGCCGCCCTCACGATCTCCTCAGGAACAAACACGCAAAAGGAGCCTATGACCTTTCTGCCGGCGGCCTTTTCATCCAGCAACTCCTTGACCCTTAGACCGTGGACCTGGCTCACCACGAAATCAAAATACTCCATACCCTTTGGGCGGTTTTCCTGTGTCATGAAGACATCTTTGTATCCTTGTCCGAGCGCGGCCAGCAGCGCGTCGTGGGCCTCAAGATCAAGCCCGAGGTCCTTCCACATACTTCTGTATTCTTCACTCATAAATAACTCCCCTCAATTGTCTTTTGTTTTTGTTGTTTGACTGCCGCAGGTTATGCGGAAAGAGAGACGACCCTGCCCTGCCGGGTAAGGCGTAGACGGATTCCTCATGTAAAACCCTGGGGAAATGTTCGGTCAGTCCTGATAGCAACCATGTTGAGCAATGTAACAGCGATAACCATTGTGTCAAACTGGAATATCCGAAGTAATCGGAATTTTGGTAAGGTTATTCCGATGTATTGATTACGATCTGTGCGTATCAGCTCAATAATTGGGGGATGGCTTTGCGCAGGCCAGGACATGCAGGCCAGGATGTAAGAGCCGAGATTAAGGCGGCACTCCCTGAGGGGGCGGCGTTTCTTTTACGTTTGTTTCACTGTCGGAGATGCTGAGTTTACCGTGAAAATACACCCCCCACCCCGACCCTCCCCCGCGCGGGGGGAGGGAAATCCTCGACCTCGCAAAGTGCAGATCCGGAGGAAAATTTTCATTAGCGGGGGCGACAAAATATTTCTGTCATGAGCGTTTACTTAGATTAGATCAGGACAACCCGGGACGCTATTTTGTGGAGTTGTATATTGCTATGGTGAAACGCCCTTCGGTCTTGACCTCCTTGGGCGGAGGCAAGGCGGTGCGCGCATAGAAGCGGCTGTCTGCGAAAAGTACTACGCCTCCTGCGTCGGATTTAAGAGTCAGGGACTTGAATCCGTCCAGATTGAGAAGCCTTTGTACCGAGTCCGGATATGTCAGGCCGTGTTCAAGTTCGCCCCCGTCAAGGAGCAGGTGTACGTCGCTCCTCTTCAGGTACCAGCAGACAGATGCGGCAAGGGCCTCATCAGAGACAACCACTGCCCCTTCAGGTATCTCGATTCCATGGCGCTCTATAAATGCCCCTGGAGCCTTCCTTGCCTCTATGCCCTCAGGCAGTATGAAATGGGTTGAAAAGTAAGCCAGTAGAGGTGCCGCCGCTATAAGAACCAGGACGGTTTTTCTCTCCTTAAGTCTTCCTGCAAGAAAGGCCAGTATTGCCCAGGTTGTCAGTGTAAAGGCAATAAGAAGCTGCTTCCACAACTCGGATGGTCCAAAAAGCGTTAATTTTGAAAAAGGAAACAATACAAGGATAATCACAACCACTGCTCCTGCTGCTGCCAGAGCGGATGAACTCAGAGCAAAGAAGGAAAAAAGCCTGCGCCTCCCTCCTTCAAGATAGCCGTTTAATCCATTTGCGATAAGTATGGCAAGCGGAGGCAGACAAGGAAGGACATAAGTGGCAAGCTTCCCCTTGGAGGCGGAGAAAAAGAGAAAGGGAAAGACAAACCAGCACAGGGAAAAGCGGATCAGTATGTCACGGCCTTTGGTCTTCCTGTACCATGCGACTGCAGCCGGCGCAAAGAGACTCCAGGGAAAGGATAGAAGCGGGAGAAGGGCTGCAAAGTACCAGAAAGGCTGAGGATGTTGAGGGTTATCTGAGAAAAATCGTCTTACATGCTCTACCCAGAAGAAATAGTGCCAGAAGGTCGGCTCTCTCTGAGCGATAAGGACGGCCCAGGGAAGGCATGTGAAGGCGGCAAACAAAATGGGTATCCATGGCATGCTGAACAACGAGCGCGCCTTCCGTTGGAGCAACAGAAAGGGTGCGGCAGCAAGGGTGGGAACGGCAAAGGCAAGGAATCCCTTTGTGAGAAAGGCAAGGCCGCAGAAAATTCCGGTAAACGAAAGCCATAGAAACCTTGTCTTGGCCTCAGAGGATAGAAAAGCGCAGAGAAAAGAGGCGCAGGCGGCCGTTAGAAAAAGAGTCAACTGACTGTCCAAGACGTTGAAGGTGCCTACCCCGAATACCTCCGCAAAGGTAAGATAGATAAATGAGGCAATAAGAGCGACCTGTTTTCCTGCTCCCCTACAAGCGACCAGAAGAAAAACTATAAGAGACGTGAGCCCAACTGAGAGGGCGGCTGGAAGCCTTGCGGCAAATTCATTCTCTCCGAAGAGCACTATGGAAACGGCTGAGAGCCAGTATCCCATTACGGGCTTTTCAAAGTATCGGATGCCGTTAAGCCTGGGAACCACCCAGTCCCCTGTCTCTATCATCTCCCTTGGTATCTCTGCATAGCGGGTTTCATCAGGGATGACAAGCGGTCGGACGCCCAAGGGGACTATGAAAAGCAAGACATAAACGGCCAAGACCGCAAATATCCACTTCCTCATGCCGAGACCTGTCTCATCCGGCAAGGGCGGATGCAGCGTTTTGGAGCCCTGTTCTCTCCGGTTGTCTTGATTGGTCAGGGTATCCAAAACTGCTTTCACCGACTTTCCGCCGGTTCTTGAACGCAGACCCATCCTTCACGGCCCGGGATCTCTAGCCTGCGGATTTTCGATGTGGTTATTTCGTTATAATCTCTTAACAGCTCACCAAGAGGAACAAAGTTCCATCCGGAGTTCTTCGCCTCAAGGAGAAAATCTTCAAACATGGCAGCGCGTGAAACCCCCTCCACCTCTGCATGCACCGTGAGAACATTGAGACCGTCATCTCGGAATAGGCTTAGAAGCTTTCCGTTATAGTCCGAGGGCCTTACACCCTTTCTTCCAATCAGTTCATCGTAGGTAGGAAGGGTGACAGGTATCTGGGGCGTGGCAAGGCTCTTACCACTCACGGCCGCATTAAATACGCTATAGCCGCGGCAATCGCTGTTATAGAGAAAGCGATAGTCTTCCTTGGCAACAATTGCCTCCTGCGTGCATCTCCATCCGGGGGCCGCGGAGCAGGTGGGCGCCCTCCCAAGTATTTCCTTTAACGCGTTAAACCCTTTTCCTATCTCATCCCTTAACTTGGCAGGCCCCATGCGCTCTATGCCCGCCTGCCAGGCATGGTGATCCCAGGCATGAAGCCCTATCTCATGTCCGCTAGAGGCTGTTTGCCTTATAAGATCAGCGCATCTTTCTCCTATCTTGGGGCCAGGCCAGATGGTTCCCCTTATCAATATATCAGGTCCGTAAAGAGATGCGGCCCTGGTTCGAAGCATCTTTAGAAAAAAACGGGGTCTCAGCATCCTTATGAGGTGCCTTCCCATGTTGTCGGGTCCTACCGAGAAAAAAAAGGTTGCCTTGACACCTGCTGCTTCCAGGATGGATAGCAGCCTTGGTACTCCGAGTCGGGTGCCTCTCAAGGTGTCAAGATCAATTCTCAGACCGGCAATTTTCGATTTCAATGCGTCTATTCCTTGATTGTTTGCACCTGGAAACCAAAATTTATCAGAAAAATCATTTTCCCCATTTCCTCTCCCG
>MNYJ01000063.1 GCA_001874005.1 Desulfobacteraceae bacterium CG2_30_51_40 | reverse complement strand
AAGGGTATTGGATGGAACGGCAGACATGCTGCGTAAATGTAAAACCAATCCTTGAGTACCTCAAGACATGCGGAAAAGCTGATCTCGCCCCCATAATTTCCGATCTCCATCCTGAGATTGATTCCTTCAAGAGCCCCATTTCCTTTTTGACTGACCCGCATAACTGGGTCCCGGCCGAAGTAGTTGTAAAGCTGTTTCAGCGAGCCAAATCTGCCCTGGGAGATGACAACGCTCCTTACAAGATTGCCAAGTTCGCCATTGAAAACGCATCGTTGGGGTATATACAGAAGTTTTTTATAAAGGCCTTCTGGTCATCTGCGAAATGTTTGAAACATGCCCAGAAGATTAACGACAAGTTCAACCATAACAAGAAGGTCGAACTTGTTTCCCTCCATCAGGACAGAGCAATAGTAAGGCTTCACTGGGCCGCTGAAATGGTTCATTCTAAAGATATTTGTCTTTATAACCAAGGAATATACACCTTTCTACCCACAGTTTGGAGTGGCACTCCATTAAGACTGACTGAAACAGCATGCTATTTTAACGGAGGTCCTTACTGTGAATTCCATTTGGAATGGCAACGAAGTAACCGGTTGAGGGAGGTTATTTCTCGCTTTTTCACCCCCGGAGCCATGCTCAGGGAAATGATCCTTGAGATGGAGAAGGACAAACAGCTCCTGGAGGGAAAATACGAGGAAGTCACCGGACTCAATGTGGAACTCAACCGCAGGGTCAGACAGCTTGAGGCCATTCAGGAAACCGGAAAGGCGATCCTTTCAATACTGGAGCTGGAGCAGCTTCTCACGGTTATAATGAGCATACTTGCCAATGTCTGCAAGATAAACAGGGCCGTGATAATGCTTGTAAACAGTCAGGACAACTCCCTGGAGTTTGTCCACGGAATAGGTTTTGAAGGGGAAATGCCTCAAAGCATAAAGAAATACAGGGTTAGTCTGACCAAGGTAAACAACATACTGGCAAGGGTTGCAAACACCGGCAAATCAGAATACATACCGGAAGTGACAAGCTCAAAGCTCAACCGGGAAAACGTTATTTTGGTGGAAGGAAAGCCCACTTCCGTTTACGTAGCCCCTTTAATAACAAGATCAAAGGTCATCGGAGTAATTGCCACAGACGCTGTTGACGGAAGGGGCGTACCGCTTGAGACAAGGGAAACCCTTGAACTATTCACCCCCCAGATCGCAATAGCAATCGAAAACGCAAGGCTCTATAGAAATCTCAAGGACAGGATGGAGGAGTTGAAGCGTTCCCACGCTCTCTTAAGCAGGATGGATAAGTTCTCCTTTCTAGGCGACATCGCAGCCAGACTTGCCCATGAGATAAAGAATCCCCTGACAGCCATAGGAACCTTCATCCAGATGCTCCCCCGCAAATTTGATGACGAGGAATTTCGAAATCAGTTCTATGAACTTGCCATGGAGGAGATCCAGCGAATCAATAACCTGATAACTGAGCTGCTCGATCTGGTGAAGACAAAAAAACCCCATTTCGAGTTTGCCTCCATCCACGACCTGATTGATAAGATGATCCTGCTTATTTCTCCGAGAAGTAAAGGAAAACAGGTTGAACTTGTTAAAGACTATGATCTGGCCCTGGATCAAATATGGCTTGATCCCGAAAAATTTAAGCAAATTATACTTAATATACTTTCCAATGCCATTGATTTTACCCCACAGGGAGGAAAGATCACGGTAATTACAGGGCCCTCCTCTGATAACGGAACACGCAAAGGAATAACGCTTAAGATAAGCGATAACGGTCCCGGCATCCCTGAGGCAATGCAGGACAAGATATTCGATCCTTACTTCACCACAAAGCACAAGAGTGATCTTCACAGCGGAACAGGATTAGGGCTCTTTATAGCCCATCAGAATGTGCTTGATCACGGAGGTTCCATTGAGGTAGAAAGCAAGCATAATGAAGGAACTACCTTCCATATCTTCCTGCCGACCGACCCTCCGTCCTGACGGGGTTTTTAAGAGCTATCCTTTATGCGTATTGAAGAAATACTAATTTATCCTATCGAGTTGACATTTATAACCGATTTCTCCCACTCCATGAAGGAAGGGCGATCCGTAAAGAATGTCATCGTAGAGGTGCTTGCAGACAAAGGAGACTTGACAGGATTCGGAGAGGGGGCCCCGAGACGGTATGTTACCGGCGAAGACCAGGTTACAGCCTTAGCCTCCCTCAAGACCATCACCGGCAGGAAAGATTTTCCCTGGAACATTGAGGACCACACTCAATTATGGTCTTTTATTAAGAACCTTCCTGATGACAAGGGCTCAAACAGCGCTCTTTGCGCCCTCGAGATCGCACTTCTGGATGCTTTGGCAAAAAAAGGCAATATCGGGATAAGGCAGTTTCTGCCGCCGGACCATTCAACCGAGCTTATCCATTACGGTGTAATCCTTCCAATTGCAACAGTTGATAAGTTGGAGCATTTTTGTAAACAAATCAATCTTTTCAAGATAGACAAGGTGCGCGTAAAAGTAGGCCCCGATCTGGAATGGAACATAAAATCGCTTGATTGCATACGGCAAGCGCTGGGGGATGGATGTGAAATCAGGATAGATGTAAACGGATGCTGGGACAAAGCCCTGGCCATCAAACACCTCAGCTTTATCAATTCATTCCACGTAACCGTGGTCGAACAGCCGCTTCCTCCAGGGGACAAGGCATATCCGGATGTGGCGAAGGCATTCAAGGAGGCAGGCGCCGAACTCATGGCGGATGAATCCGCGTGCAGTATGGGAGAAATAATTGAAATAGAAAAAGAACGTTCCTTTTCCATGATCAATGTGCGTCTGTCAAAATGCGGCGGATTCGGAAGGTGCATTGCGATGCTGGACTATCTGCGCAAGGCTGCAATCCGATTTCAGATAGGCTGCCATCTCGGTGAATCAGGTATCCTTTCCGCTGCAGGCAGGGCACTTGCCCTTAGCTGCGCGGATGCGAGCTATTTTGACGGCTCCTACGATTCGTATCTGCTTTCTGAAAACCTGACCACCCGTGATGTCACCTTTGATCTGGGAGGGGCAGCCGGAGAGATTCCCGGGCCAGGCTTGGGAGTCGAAGTAGACAGGGCAAAACTGAGGAAGATGTCACTCCGGAAAGCCGTCTCCATTAAACGGCCCGGTTAGCTTGGCAAGAAATACATTGAAGTATTTCGAGGATTAAAATTTGAGCCCAACGCCTAAATCGGTGAAAATAGCCATTTCCGGATGGGCACTACCTACATCTGAAGTCTTTGAAGCAGTTCGCAACAATGACGAGGAATGTATCAGTTCAATAGTTGGGGGGATGGCTTTGCCCTGACCAGACCATGCAGACCAGGAATCAGGTTCTGTAGGTGCGCCTTCAGGCGCAGGGCGCGCAGTTCAAGTGCGGCTGAAGCCGCACCTACCCCGGATTTTTGAGCTGATACCGAGGAATGAAGAAATATCAGCAAGATTGCGTTTTTCAATAGCCTGGGCAGCGTGCCTATTTCCCAAAAAGTATTACCAGATAAGCACCTCAGCTTCGCTCAAGGTGTTCGCGGATAGCCGAGGCAAACGCCTCTATGGTATAGCTCTCAGGCACCAGATCCACCTTAAGACCTTCAGATCTGGCGGTTTTTGCGGTAATGGGGCCTATGCAGGCAACTGAGGTATGCCTCATCCACTCCATGAGTTCGGCCCTTTCATCAGAGAACATCCCCATAAAATTCCTAACCGTGGAAGAGCTTGTGAATGTAACCATATCAATAAGGCCTTCTTTCAGAAGCTCCCTCATCGCCTGGACCTCCCTTACGGGTCTTACGGTTCTGTAGGCCGTCACGACCCTCACCCTGGCCCCCATAGCGGCAACCCCATCTTGCAGAATCTCCCTTGCCTCTTCTGCCCTGGGTATCAATACGGAGGAGCCCGAAAGGTCGTATCTCTTAAAGGATTCGATAACGGCCTCGGCGACATACTCTTCCGGAACCAGGTCCGGCTTGATTCCGGCTCCATGCCATGCCTCTGCCGTCTTAGGGCCGATAGCAGCCACCCGGATACCTTTAAGATCCCGCGCATCCTTTCCGGCCGCATAGAGCCTTTCAAGAAAATATCCGACCCCATTTACTGATGTAGTAACTATCCAGTTAAAATCCTTGAGGTCCCTGACGGCCTCATCCATATCCTCCCAGGAGGCAGGGGGAATGATCTCTATGGTCGGGAACTCCACACATTCAGCGCCCAGTTCCGTAAGCATCGTCATGAAGCGGCTGGCCTGTTCTCTTGCCCTTGTCACCACTATACGACGGCCGAAAAGCGGCCTCTTTTCAAACCACCCGAGCTTGTCTCTCAGCCCGACGACATCTCCCACAATGATAATCGCAGGAGGCCTGATGTTCGATTCAGCCGCAAGGCCGCCAATGGTTTCAAGGTTGCCTGCAACAGTCTTCTGCGCGTTCAGCGTCCCTCTTTCAATAACTGCAACAGGGGTGGCGGGGGATTTCCCCGCCCTCAAAAGTTCCGAGCAGATACGGGAAAGGTTGCCAACCCCCATAAGAAAGACAATAGTTCCTGCTGAATGAGCCAAATGATCCCAGGCAATGTTAGACTCACCCTTTGTCGGATCCTCATGCCCGGTAACCAGGGCAACCGTAGCGGTAAAATCCCGGTGCGTAAGGGGGATACCTGCGTAGGCGGGGACGGCTATGGCGGAGGTCACCCCTGGAACCACTTCAAAGGGTATCCCTGCAGCAGCAAGCTCCGATGCCTCCTCCCCCCCCCTTCCGAAGATGAAAGGATCGCCCCCTTTGAGCCTGGCTACTACCTGGCCCCTGGCGGCCCTGTCAACTAATAGTTCATTTATTTTTTCCTGTGGGAGACTGTGGTGAGCGGCCTTCTTTCCCACATATAGAAATTCCGCTTCCTTCTTTGCAAAACCCAGAAAGGACTTGTTGGCAAGCTCGTCATAAACCACCACATCCGCCCTCTCAAGGCACTCCTTGCCTTTAAGGGTCAAAAGCCCGATATCACCCGGCCCTGCTCCTATCAGATACACCTTTCCTTTACCAGCTTCAGACACTGACTATCCCTTTCCCGATACCTGGAAATATCAACCCTATTTACCGTAAAACCCTGTCCCGCGACCCTCCGCTGCAAGGGGTAAGGGAAATTGTGGGCCGTTCCTCGCCAAAGTGAAAAATATCGTCAAGCCCTTTATATGAAAATGTCCCTTCTCTTCACTCCTCCCCCTCGACGGGGGAGGCAGGGTGGGGGTGATTTTCATCCTTCGTTGTGCTCCAATAGGGCATGGGGGTTAGAGCGGAAAACCGAACAAAAAAATCCCATGCTCAGAGGCGGCAAAATATCTCTGTCATTAGGGCCTGGTTTGATCTAGCGCATATATCCTGCGTAATATCTCCAATGCTCCCATGGCCTTCAGCCTTTCAGCAAGCTCCACCCCGCCGGCTTCCGGCGAGGACTTCCCCGCTTTTATCTGATCCCTCACGACCCTTGACCCGTCAAGCTCGGAAACCATGCCTGCGATCCTTATGAGGTCTCCATCCAGCTCCGCATGGCAGGCAATGGGCACCTGACATCCTCCTTCAAGCTCTTTCAAAAAGGCCCTCTCAGCCCTGACCACAAGCTCTGTAGTACTATCGTTCAAAAAGGCTATCGCCTCTATGGTAGGGCCGTCATCTTCCCTGGCCTCAAGTCCCAGGGCACCCTGGCCTGCCGCCGGCAGGAAATACTCCCATTCAAGCCCGTAACTTATAATATCCGCATAGCCCAGGCGTCTCAACCCGGCACAGGCAAGCACTATGGCATCCAGCCCGCCATCTCGAAGCCTTCGAAGTCTTGTATCCACATTACCTCTTAGTGAGACAATGGAAAGGTCATTTCTGAGGTTAAGCAACTGGGCTGATCTCCTGAGGCTGCTGGTGCCGACCCTCGCCCCTTTCGGAAGATCGCCGATGTTCAGATCGCCTCGTGATATGAGCGCATCCCTTGGGTCTTCCCTCTTTGGAAATACCACAAGGCCCAGGCCCTCCGGAAGTTCTGCAGGCACATCCTTCATGCTGTGCACGGCAAGGTCTATATCGCCCCTCAAGAGGGCCTCCTCGATCTCCTTGACAAAGAGCCCCTTGCCGCCAACCCTACTCAAGGGAACGTCCAAAATCTTGTCCCCCAGGGTCTTTATAGGGACTATCTCCACCTTTAGACCTTTTGCCTCGATCCTTTCCTTGACCCAGTTGCTCTGGGCCATTGCAAGCCTGCTTCCCCGCGTTCCAAGCCTCAGGGCGTATTTATTCCCATTTATCATTAGTTATCCTTAATTTTTGACGCTCTCGAAGAAAGCAAACTCGGCAGGAGGTCTTTATCCTCAGGATATGTCATCTTGATATTATTCCTTGGCCCCACTACAATTCTTACCTTTATACCCAGTCTTTCCACAAGGAGGCAATCATCGGTTACGTCCTCCCAATGCTCCTTATCCGCTTTCCTATGAGCCTCGATCAGGTCGGAGTATCTGAAAAACTGCGGTGTCTGGACAAGCCATAGGCCCCTGCGGTCAAGGGTTCTCACAACCTCATGATTAGCGTTGATCTCTTTTATGGTATCCGCGGCAGGATATCCAACGGTGACCGCCTGAAATTTCTTACCTGTCTTGATCACCTCTGAGATGGTCTCAGCATCAACAAGCGGCCTTACTCCGTCATGCACCAGGATAAAAGGATAACGCCCTTCCGTAGCCTCAAGGCCGGCCAGAACCGATTGGTGACGAAGTGCCCCTCCCGCAATCACCTTGCAAACCTTGGACAGTCCGAAGGGCCTGACGATCTCCCGCTCGGCATATTCAATATCATCAGATGGAACCACCAGAAATATCGAATCAACAAGAGGGCAGTCCTGAAACGCTCTCAAGGTCATGGAAAGCAAAGGAACCCCTTCCACTTTCAAGAACTGCTTCGGGAGATCAAGCCCCATCCTGAGCCCCGATCCTGCGGCGGGGATTATCGCCGCAACCCCGCCTTCATCACTTGCGGATCGGAGTCCCCGGGGCTTTTTGGCTGTTTTTGCGTTCACACTAGTCCCGGCTATCAGGCATGAACTGCCCTTCTGCTCCTCTTTTTGTCTCTATTTATCCTTCGACGCAGGATATCTCTTTTCTTCCGGTCTCCAGCCTCAAGGGCCGCCGCTTTGTCCTTCTTGAGTTTGGCTATGCGCTCCTTGACCGCCCTGACCGTGACAGTCTTTCCCCCGGACTTTGCGCTCTTTTTATCGAGCCCTTCGTCCTTTATGCCGTAAGCCTCTTTAATAATGGGAATAAGTTCTTCCTTCTTCATGGCGTGAGTTCCTTCAACGCCGAAACCCTTGGCAAGCTCCCTCAGCTCAGGGGCCGTCATCTTCTCAATGGGTTTTTCAGGCAATTTTCTTTCCTCACCGGTTGTTTCTGTTTTTGTTTCTTCCATAACTCAAACTTGCTCCTTTCTTATGATTTCTTGATAAACGGACTTAATAGATCTATCGGGATAGGGAACAGCACGGTAGATGTGCTCTCCGAGGATATCTCCCTCAGGGTCTGAAGATACCTTAGCTGGAGCGCCTCCGGATACTTCTGTATAATGCCTGCGGCCTGCGATAACCGATCGGCTGCCTGGAATTCACCTTCCGCGTTGATCACCTTGGCCCTTCTCTCCCTCTCCGCTTCAGCCTGTTTTGCCATGGCCCTCTGCATCTCCTGGGGGAGATCAATTCGTTTGACCTCCACAGAGGTCACCTTTATTCCCCAGGGATCAGTGTGGTGATCCAGAATCTCCTGGAGTTGCGCGTTTATCTTGTCCCTTTCGGCCAGGAGATCATCCAGTTCCACCTGGCCGCACACACTTCTCAAGGTCGTCTGGGCGAGCTGTGATGTAGCAAATAGGAAATTCTCAACCTCAATCGTCGCCTTGTTCGGATCCATCACGCGAAAATAAACGACTGCATCCACCTTGACTGAGACATTATCCCTGGTGATGACATCCTGTGAAGGGACATCCATCGTCACAAGCCTGAGGCTCACCTTCACCATCTTATCAATCAAAGGTATGAGGATAATAATCCCGGGACCCTTTGTCCTGATGACACGGCCGAGCCTGAATATCACTCCTCTTTCATATTCCTTCAGTACCTTTATGGCAGAAGACAAAAAAAAGATAATAAGCATGAGAACAGCAATATAAAACATAGTATATCCTCCCTGTCTAAACGTTATTCAGTCTCTTGACCGTCAGTATCAGGCCCTCAATCTTCTCCACTATGACCTTGTCCCCCTTCGAGATTTTTTCAGGAGACACGGCCCTCCATCTCTCGCCGTGAGCAAAGACCACCCCTTCCGGATCAATGTCCTCCTTTACTATTCCTGTCTCACCGACTATTCCTTCCGCTCCGGCCATGGGCTTGGACATATAGGCCCTGAATGCAAGCCCCGCAACCACTGCAAAAAAACCTCCGACCACAAGGACTATGGGCACAATCAGCCTTAGTGGGACACCCAAGTCCTCAAAAAGCATCACTGAACCAAGGCCAAGGGAGATTATACCCGCCACGGAAAGCAGGCCGTAGCTCGTAATCTTTATCTCGGCTATGAAAAGGATAACCGCCAGGGCTATTAGAAGTAGCCCGGCATAGTTGACAGGCAGGGTCTGCATTGAATAGAAGGCAAGTATAAGTGAAATGGCTCCGATCACGCCGGGAAACACGGCACCCGGATTGGAAAGCTCAAAGTATAGTCCGGCCAGACCTATCATCATCAGTATATAGGCTATACTCGGGTCGCTTATGATCTTTAGAATCCTGTCCCTGAAGCCCAGCTCATAATACTTGAGAGTAATTCCCGCTGTCTTGAGAACTCGTTTCCCGGAATTTGTTGTAACTTCTCTGCCGTCCAGTAGGCGCATCAAATCCTTTAAATCCTCGGCAATCAAATCAACCACCTTCTTTTCCAAGGCCTCCTCAGAGGTTATTGAAACGCTTTCCCTGATGGCCTTTTCAACCCACTCGCCGTTTCTGCCCCTCATTTCAGCGATCCCCCGTGCATAAGAGGCCATATCGTTTACGACCTTTTCGGCCATGGTCTTTTCTATATCCTTGCCGCCGGCACCGACAGGATGGGCAGCCCCTATATTTGTACCGGGCGCCATGGCAGCCACGTGCGCCGCCACCGTTATCATGACCCCGGCAGAGGCCGCACCCGCACCCCTGGGCCCGACATAGACCACAACCGGGACATCCGCGTTCATTATGACCTTGATCATGGTCCTCATCGAAGATACAAGCCCTCCGGGCGTATCCATCCTTATGACAGCCGCTTCCGCTCCTCGCTCTCCGGCATCCTCGATGCCCCTTTCAAGGTATGACGCAGTTCCGGGGCTGATGGGACCTTCAAGCTCTATCACCAGGGCAAAAGGCTCCGCGGCATAAACTCCTCCCGCCAGGACAAACCAAAACAGAAGAGCCGCGGAAAACCTTATCATCACGGAGAGCACAGGTTTGTCAGCTACGGTCATGATCGCCTCCTCCAAGTCCAAGTTTTGCCATCACAAGCTTTATGTCCTCCCAGACAATGCCCTTATCCTTCGGATTTCTGAGAAGATAAGCGGGATGATACGTCGCCATAACGGGGATACCTTCGTAGGATATCCATTTTCCCCTGACCCTGCCTATCCTAAAACTATCGCCGAAGAGCCCTCTTCCGGCGGTCTGTCCAAGGACGCAGATAACCTCGGGCCTTACGGCCCTAAGTTGAGCCAACAGATAGGGAAGGCAGGCGTCCATCTCATCACGCTCCGGTATCCTGTTATCCGGAGGCCTGCATTTGACCACGTTACAAATATAGACATCCTCGCGCCTGATGCGCATCCCGTTTTCGATAATTTTTGTGAGAAGCGAGCCGGCCTCACCTACAAATGGTCTCCCGGTTTCATCTTCTTTCCTCCCAGGGCCCTCGCCGACAAAAACAAGCCTGGCGGAAGGATTCCCTTCCCCGAAGACGATGTGCTTCCTTCCCTCACTGAGTCTGCACTTCACACAGCCTTCAACACTCCTTCTAAGCGACGTCAAATCAGTGGAAGTCAAATCAGCAGCTCTTGCTTCAGCATAGCGGACAGGATTGCATGAGCTTCTTGCGGTCTTTAACTCCACTTCCTGCATGGAAGGGCTTTTACCGGCAGACGCTTCCTTCATCAACGCCGCGATATCCTTTCTTAAAACAGGAGGAACAAATCCGGCCTCACCCCAGTGCTTCACAATGCCCTTTACCTGCCGAAGGATAAGGCTGACGTCATCGGCTGAGTCCAAGCTTCTTTCTCCTTATAGCCTCCGCCCTATCGAGGATAAGCTCCGCAACATCGGTCTTACTCATAAGAGGCGGCTCTTCAATTCCTCCTTCACGGAAAAGCATTTTTACCAGGTTGGTTTCGGTTGCAAATCCCGCGTCCTTTCTCGACACATCGTTTGCCACGATCATGTCCAGTCCCTTGCTATTTAGTTTTGACCGTGCGTTTTCAATAAGGTCATGGGTTTCCGCCGCAAAACCTACCAGCACTCGTTTTCTCCCGTCCGTTTCACGTTCAGCAAGCGACCCGATCTCAGCAAGGATATCAGGGTTTTTTACCATCTCAAGCACAAGATCCCCGGGCCCCTTTTTCATCTTTTCCTCAAGGAACCTTGCAGGTCTGTAATCCGAGACAGCCGCAGCCTTTATCACCATATCACAGTCTGAAAAGCACTCGATAACCGCAGACCTCATCTCCAGGGCGCTCCGAACCGAACGTATTTCAACTCCCAGGGGTGACCTTATATTCGTGGGGCCGGAGATCAGTGTTACAGCCGCTCCCCTCCTTGCGGCAGCCCCTGCGATCGCATAGCCCATCTTGCCCGTTGATCTGTTGGTAATGAAACGCACCGGGTCAATAGGCTCTATAGTCGGTCCTGCCGTCACAATGATTTTGAGGCCCTCAAGGTCTTTTTTGGAAATCACGGTCGCGACGAATTCCACTATCTCCTCCGGCTCAGGCAGTCTCCCGGCGCCGCTCGTTCCGCAGGCAAGTTCTCCTTCGCCTGGGGCCATAATATACACGCCCCTTTTAGCCAGGATATCCATATTCGAACGGGTAGCGGGATGAAGGAGCATCTTTGTGTTCATCGCAGGGCATATAAGTATCCTGGCGGAGGCGGCAAGCATCATCGTTGTGAGGAAATCGTCGGCGATGCCGTTTGCGTATTTGGCGATGAAGTTTGCTGTTGCCGGGGCAATCACCACCAGGTCGGCCTCCTGCCCCCATCGGATGTGCTCCATAGCCGTCCCCTCCTGGCCGTACATATCATACATAACCTTCTGCCCTGTAAGGGCCTCAAAGGTAACCGGCCCCGCAAAGTGGAGGGCATTCGCGGTCATGGCCACCCGCACAAAGGCCTCCTGCCTTACAAGGAGCCTTACAAGTTCTGCGGCCTTATATGCGGCTATACCGCCCGTCACACCGACCACAATGCTTTTGCCTCTCAAGCCCATTAAAGCGTCTCCTTTCTTTCAATTAAATCCTAAAAACAGCGAATTGACAATAGAAAAGGAGAGGAGGGGACATCGGGGTT
>MNYJ01000135.1 GCA_001874005.1 Desulfobacteraceae bacterium CG2_30_51_40 | reverse complement strand
AATCAGCCCCATCCCTGCCTCCCCCGTCGAGGGGGGAGGAATAAAGGCAAGGGGCATTTTCATATAAACATTAAGAAATTTTCAAGAGGCGGCGGCGAGTCTCTCAACTTTGAATTCCTTGTCTTTGCGCCTTGCAACCGACAGATCGTAATAGGCCTGCTGGTTAAGCCAGCTCTCAGCAGAGGTATTGAACGCAAGTGACAGCCTGATAGCCATCTCAGGAGTGATGCCCGCTCTCCCATTTAAAATAGCGGAAAGCGTCTTACGGCTTACCCCAAGAGCTTCCGCTGCTCTGGTTATGCTTATACCCAACGGATTAAGGCAAAGCTCCTTGAGAATTTCACCTGGATGGGGGGGATCGTACATTTTGATTACCCTTGAATCACGCTTTTTCCTCATCAATTCAGAAACAACATTCGTGTCCAGAAGAATCACTCTGATTCCTCCGGCGGCAATACCGCTGATTGACGCGGAGTTGAATGAGGCACCTCAGGGAGGTCAACACCTCCAATATCAGCAAAACGTTTGGAGATTCTGGAGCCCATACCGCCTGTGCACTTCTTTGCCAAGAGGAATTGTCTAAGGATTTGGCGTGCTTCCTCTTCCATTGATCTGCCATTTTTGGCAGCACGCATCCTGAGGGTTGCTTTCAATGAGTCATCTATATTCCGCAAAGTTAAGCTTGCCATCTCCTTTACCCCCCTTGAAACCCATATGACATCATTGTATTCATTGCAATCATTAAAATCAAGCCGCGGGAGGGCCTTGAAATGTTAAGGATCTGACTATGGCTTTATCGGGTAATCTGGAGGCGTCTCTACGCAGCATTTACGGACATTTCTTGATATGGAATCTCCCTCAGCCCTGCAGCTTCTTTAGCGTGTCGACGTCAGAGAAATACTTAGCTTTCATAGCTCAATCCTCTTTGTATGATCTTAGGAAGCAGTCTTCTCTGAAAGCCATTCGCCTATAAGGACCTCTGCGGGTTTATTCATTTTTTTAGCTCTGTCCTTGATGGCGGCATACAGTTCACTGTCTATACCGATGTATTTTTTTGCCCGAGGGGAAAAGGCAAAATCCTTCACCTCTTTGATACCATCAAATTCATCAAAATCATGATCATCCCAAAAATCGGAGGCTTCATATACTGACATATCATTATGTTGACGATTTTTTCCCATAACGCCTCCTCTCCGTCTCTGTCATATCCCTAGCGGTCACTATAAGGGCTTTGTTCCGGAGCTTTCTTATAAAAAAGACTGATAAATAACGGCCTGAATACGTCTTTCCAAGCGCGTTATAAAGGTTTTCGCCTTCAACCTTCCCTTTTTCTTTCAAAAATATCCTACAGTTTCCATTTAATGTTTCTTCGACCTCACTAGGAAGAATATTATGCTTCCAAGCAAGTTTATCAACTATTCTGTCAAGCCATAAGATATCCTCAATTTCCAAAGCTTTTATCCTCTGATGGGGTCTGTCGGTTTCGTCTGTCGCAAACCCCCAAATCGTGAGTGTCTCTTATATATCATATTTATTATCTTACCACCATGCCCTGTTGGGCACAACAAATTGAAATATATTATAGAGGCATCTCTAAGCGGCATTTAGGGACATTTCTTACCGTGAAAATACACCCCCACCCCGACCCTCTCCCGCGCGGGGGAGGGAAATCCTCGACCTCGTAGAGTGCAGAGTCTGAGGAGGATTTTCATTAGCGGGGACGACAAAATATTTCTGTCATGAGCGTTTGAGTCGAAGAAGGTTTTGGAGACAGGGGGTGGACTCTTGAGCAAAATCTTTTCTTGACTTGGCCGAGATAAATACACATACTTATCAAAACTGTAAAGTATTTATCTCCAGGTTTCTTCGGTTGAGGCTATGAACAAGCAACGGCTCTCATCTCTTAAAGAAAGACTCTTCTTCACGGCCCGTGATGTGGCCTACATCTATAACATCGCACTGCCATCGGCACATGTGCTGTGCAGCCGATACATGAAGGATGGAGTGTTCATCCGCCTGAAAAAGGATTTCTACGTGCTTGATTCTAACTTGGAGCGATATGGCGAGAAAGACTTCTTCTCCATAGCAAATATGCTTCAAGCTCCATCATATATTTCCCTGATGACTGCCCTATGTTTCTACGAAATTACTACTCAGGTTCAGCCAAACTGGTATGAAAGCATTAGCCAGAGGCGCTCGACTCAATTTGACCGCAATGAATTTGCTTTCAAGTATCATAGAATTAAAAGTGAATTGTATTTCGGATTTGTTCGAAGCGACACGTTCTTTATTGCTGAGGCGGAAAAGGCGCTTCTGGATGCGGCCTACCTGGTATCGCTGAATCGCTATTCGCTTGATTGGAACTCTCTTGATACGAAATTTCTCGATATTTCGAGACTCAAGGATTTGATGACGCCTTTTCCCGACAGGGTAAAGAAGATTATTGCTGAGCGATGCAGGATCTGATCAACCAGGAAAGACTGGAGATGGAGGTGCTGGATCGGCTTAACAGCGGTCGTTTCCTGGACTCGGTAGTCTTTTGCGGCGGAACCATGCTGCGACTTTGTCACGGTCTTGACCGCTTCTCCGTAGATCTGGATTTCTGGCTGCCTGGGCAAAAAGCAGCAAAAAACCTTCTTGATCGCATGCAGGCGTATCTGTCAGGATTTTATTCGATTAAGGATGCAGCGGAGAAGTTCTACACGCTGGTAATTGAGGTGAAGTCGCCTTCTTACCGCCGGAGTCTTAAGATCGAGATACGCAAAGACACAAGGCTCCTCGAGACCGTTTCTGCCATTGCCTACAGTACCAGCTCCAATCGCCAGGTGCTGCTGAGAACTGCCTCCCTGCGAGAGATGACCGGCATGAAAACCGCAGCTCTTCTGGATCGAGGAGAGATAAGGGATGCTTATGATCTTGAGTTCCTAATCAGGAAGGGGGTTCCGCTCACACCAGATAAGTCAATGGCAATGGAGATGTTGGCACGAATAGTCGCCTTCAGCAAGGTAGATTATAAGGTGAAGCTGGGTTCCCTCCTTGAACCCAAGAAAAGGGCTTTTTATAATGAGCATAATTTCGAATTATTGAAATCTATTCTGATAGAAAAAAGTAAAGAGTAGCTATCAAAATCTGTAATGTCACTGACTGTCACGATAAGGGCTCTGCCGTGGAGCTTTCTTACCGTCTGGTTATCCACGAGATGGGCTCTTCGAAGAGATCCACTATTCCGATGGCCCTGGGGTTAAGGGAGTCTGCGGGCTGGACCCGGAACATGGCGGCGTCAATGATCCTGTGGAGATAGGTCTCGGCTCCGTCAACGGTTGCAAGGACGCCTG
>MNYJ01000071.1 GCA_001874005.1 Desulfobacteraceae bacterium CG2_30_51_40 | reverse complement strand
GACGCTCAGGTTAGAACGAAACATAAGTCTCGATGCATAGGGAAAGACTCCCTCGATGAGCCTTTCTATGTGAGGATTTAACTCAGGCGCCCCTCCCGTTATATCAATGGTGTGAAATCCTCCCCTGGCTGCATAGGCAATGACCGCCTCAACCGTATCTAAGTCCATGATCTCCCTTCTCTCAGGCCCGGCGCTCAGGTGACAATGAAGGCATCTCTGGTTACAGAGAAGCCCCACATTGATCTGAAGGGTGACGGTCTTACCGCGCCGCAGGCTCAGGCTATGCTTCGAGAGAGCAAGTGGGAACGGCTCAAGAGGCCTTTCCCTTAAGCCCTGCCCTTGCAAGGCATAATCGTCCTTCATGTCTGATGGTCTCCTTTATTACATAGAGAGCTTCTGAGCTACATTTCGCATCTGCACCCCGTGAACGAGAGATGCGCCTCCCCTGATCGCCGTAACAACGTGCACAGCCTCCGTCATCTCCTCCATATTTGAACCCTTCTCAAGGCATGCCTGGGTGAAGGCGTCAATGCAGTAGGGGCACTGAACCGCATGTGCCACAGCAAGGGCGATGAGGGACTTCTCACGCTCAGTGAGGGCGCCTTCCGCAAATACCGCGTTATAATAGTCGAAAAACTTCTTAGCCAACTCCGGCGCCTCCTTTCCGATCTCAGGAAATTTCGGCAGATCCTCGGGTTTGTAATAGGTATCCATAAGATTCCTCCTTTATCTCATTGTGTAATGTCTAATCCACGAAGCCGGCATTTGTTGTCTGTCACTTCTTTTTAGAAACAACCACCTTGTGTCCTCCGAATTCCCTTCTGAGGGCCGCCACCAGTCTGTCTGAAAAGGAATTGGTATCCCGGGAACGGAAACGGCTCATTAGGGACAGCGTCATTACAGGGGCGGAGACCCCTGTTTCTATTGCCTGATTCACCGTCCAGCGTCCTTCTCCCGAGTCTTCAACATAGCCGCTGATCCCGCTTAGTTTCGCGTCATCGGAAAAGGCCGTCTCCGCAAGCTCAAGAAGCCATGATCTAATGACGCTTCCCTGGTTCCAAAGATGTGCAACCTTTGCGTAATCAAGAGATTGGGCATAGGCAGAAGCCTCCAGTAACTGAAAGCCTTCCCCGTATGCCTGCATCATCCCGTATTCGATGCCGTTATGCACCATCTTCACAAAGTGACCCGCGCCAACAGGCCCACAGTGGAGATATCCGTCTTTCGGGGCAAGAGACTTAAATATGGGCTCAAGGAGGTAAAATGTCTCCTCAGTACCTCCTATCATAAGGCAATATCCAGACTTCAGGCCCCAGATGCCTCCGCTCACACCCACGTCCATAAATCTGATTTCCTTTTCCGCGAGGGATTCCGCGCGTCTTACAGCGTCCTTATAGTAGCTGTTCCCCCCGTCTATCACAATATCTCCAGGGGAAAGGATATCCTTGAGCTGAAGAAGATGTTCGTCAATGGCGGAACCGGCGGGCAGCATGAGCCATATCACCCTCGGGGACGAAAGCCTGTCTTTTGCCTCTAAAAGTGTATATGCGGGTTTGGCTCCCTCTCCGGCTATCTCATCGGTCTTCTTTGCCGTTCTGTTGTAAGCCACCACCTCGTGGCCACCCTGAAGAAGCCTTCTGGCCATGTTCATCCCCATCCGGCCCAGGCCTATCATCGCTACCTTCATGACAAATCTCCTTGTTTCTCTGAATTATACGAAACCGACTACCCTTCAATGCCCCTTTTATCTCCCTGAGCGCAGACCGTCTTTCTTCCTCTGTCGCGCACCGGAGAAAAGACTTTCGCCGGCCTTCTCAGGTTTCCTGTATCTCCACCTTATAGTCCCGGCCCTCCCACTCGTCCGTCTCAGGCCAGAAGAAGGTAAAACGAATCGGGGCCTTTTGGCCCTTTTTGACTGGGATGTCAACGTAGCCGATACCGATTCCACTGGGCGACGAATTCGAATCCTTTACCGTACGCCACTCGTCATCCGTCCAGAGCATCCGAAACGGTCTGGGGTTCTGCACCCTGAGCGTCATTCCTTGTCTTATGGAACCCAGGCGGCGCACAGGCTTCCACACATCAAGGTCCTTCCGGCCTGAGCAAGAATGATATCTTTCGGCCACAACAGGAACAAGATCAAATACCTGTCCGTCGTGAACCGACCTCAATAACTTGATATATTCCGCATGGGCCCAGCAAAGAGGCATCGCGGAACCCGCAGGCCGCCCAAGCCTCATGTGGCCCTTATCAGGTGCGTCCCAGACCTGCTCTGGAAGCATGCCTCCGGCCGAGGCAAAACCTTCGAGGGCCTTTACGAATGGACGGACATCCCTTCCGGCGGCCAGTTCGTAATGACCTCGCTCTCCTGTAAGAAGGGGCCATGCCCGGCCTTTTCCGTATCCTATATAAGGCCCTCCGTCTTCACGCTGGCCATAACCGTCGTGACTGTAACGCCTCCAGCACGGGCCAAAGGGCGTTTCCACCCTTAGAACTGCGTCTATCACCTTAAGGGAGTCCTCAATCAAAGGGTCCCCTGCTTTCATAATGCCGTAGCGGACAAGCTCCAGAAATCCCGCGTCAACTATCTCCTTTGCAGGAAATCTGTACTGTGCTCCGACCGGCCGGTTTGCCAGTGTAATGAATGCCGCGTCAGCATCTTCCAAAGGATTGTGATCATTGATGTCGCTCGGCAAGATGCGGATGAAATGTCTTGTTATTCCAGGAATAAGCGTACCGCTACCGGTTACGGTCCATTCAATCACGTGGGATTCAAGAAAGTCGGCATATTCCTCGAGAAAAATCGCAGTATCTTCCTTCCCGGCTCCCCTGGCGAAATCCGCGGCGCAAACAAGCGCCGCTATGTTTGAGGCAAGTGTTGAGGGCGAATAGCCGCTGTTTTCCTCCCAGCGTTCCTGCTGCGTCGCAGGCCCCTGTTTGATCATGAAATAGGCTGCCCTCATGACCATGTCAAAGGGGTCAAGAAGCCCTAGCGCGCCTGCCTTCCATAGCCGCCAGGCAAGGATAACGGGGAATGCCACCTCATCAAGTTGAATGCCCCCCCAGTAGGGGGTCCCGTCAATCCAGAAATTCTGGGGAAATCCGCCGTCGGGCCTTTGAGAACAGGCAAGATAAACAAGCGCGCGACCAGCAGTCTTAGTCTCTCCGCACGCGAAAAGCGCTGAGACTGTATTTACCATATCCCTTGTCCATACCAGATGGTAACCACCCAAATCCTCATCGCCTTTGGATTCTCCCCAAGGGATACTGGCCGACGCGATGAAGGCCCCGGGATATGTCTTATCCTCATGAGAAAGCAGCACCGAGCGGCTTATGTCATAGAGCCGACCGCCGTCTTGTGAATGCTCCCCCAGGGGAATGACGCCCTCACATGATCTCTTCCACTGGGAAACGAACATATCGCTTTGGACGGAAAAGGGCTCCGCCAGCACCTGTTTGAGAGAAGTAACGGCCGCGTGGAGGGCATCTCCGAAGGAGATGGCCACTGTAAAATCGCCGCCTGAGGATAGGTCCACCTCGCCTATCATTGCGATGTTTCCATCAATCGCCTGCTCAAAAGACCAGTCCATTAGGAAGTTATCATGCAAATCCTGCCAGCCGTCACTGTGTCCGACAAAACCACAGGATGTGCGGTTGAAACCTTTATCGGTCCCCAGGGCCAGATAGGTACCTCCTTTCCAGGCAACAAGCATCCCGCTTTTTCCTATGGTATGTCGCCTCGCAGAATTTCCACTTCCTCCTATGCCCAGGTGAGGGGCGAGCAGGACATATACCCTGAGCCTGGCAAGAAGGTCTTCAGGCGCGTCTATGGAGGCATGCATCAGCAGGCAAGAGTCCTGGGGAGCGCAGATGATATCCTTGTGAACACGGTAAAGCCCTTTGGGCGCGGAGCTTCGGATGCAATAACCGAGGGCTGAGCCCTCCACACAGCGGATATCTCCCTTTAGATCACGCTTTTCCTCATGGAAAAAGGTCTCCCCGTCGGTGATAAGAAACTCCATATCCCTTGTCTGGGGATGATCAATGGTAGGATAATAGATCTCGTTTACGATACCATGGGAAACGGTAAACCAGATTCGGCTCGCCCTGGAATATGCGGTTCCAACCGCCTCCTTGGTGCTGGATGTCCACCTGGGCTCTATGCCCGGCCTGCCGAATGCCTCTCGAATCGTTCTTCCCTCATTCATCGTTTTTATCCCCGTAAATCAGCAGGCCCTTCCCTTGAGGCTAAAAAAGAACTTCAGCCCTTTTCTCACCCTATCCGAAAAGATCTTTGGAGAAAGGTAGGTTCCAGCAACCTTCTTGTTGATCTCTCCGAGGGTAGGATAGGGATGGATGGCCGAGGCAAGGGTCGCAAGCTTTACCTTCCCGTTTAAGACCGCCACCCATTCACTCAACAGCTCCCCGGCATGGAGGCCCAAAATCTGAACACCTACAGGCCGTTCCCCGGCATTAAGGAGCATCTTTATGCTGCCGACCCCGGCCCCTTCAGCAAGGCTTCTATCGTTGTCCGCGAAGGCCTCGGTGATTACCGAGTATTCGATCCCTGCCTCTTTGGCGCTCTTTTCATTCATCCCGATGCTGGCAAGCTCCGGTTCAATGTATGTGCACCAAGGAAGAAACGTATAGTCCGCCTTTCTGGGAAGATGAAAAACGGCGTTGGTTACGACAATGCCACCTTCATAGCCTGCCGCATGGGTGAACTGAAACCTGCCCGTCACGTCTCCGGCCGCATAGATGTGTTTCTGTGTAGTACGCATCCGCTCATCCACCTTGACGCCCTTGGCATCAAATTCAACGCCGATCGCTTCAAGATTCAACCCCCGCAAATTGGGTTCACGGCCCATGGCGACAAGAATGCTTTCCGCCTGCAAGGTTTCCGCCTCACCTTCCTTGTTTTTGATGCTCACTTCCCTTGTATGACCCAATTCCTTTATTCCCAGAACGGAGGTGTTAAGGCGAAAAATCACTCCTTCGTCGGCAATGACCTTCATGGCTGCATCGGCCATATCCCTGTCTTCCTTGGTCAGTATCTGGCCGCTTCTCTGAATCACCGTCACCCTTGTCCCCAGGCGGCAGAAGGCCTGCGCCATTTCTATCGCAATCGGACCAGCGCCCAGAATAATCATGGATTTTGGCAGCTGATCCAGATAAAAGATCTCCTTGTTTGTGATGAAAGGGGTATTCTTGAGTCCCTCCACCGGAGGGACGGCAGGAGATGAACCTGTTGCGATCACCCAGTTTTTTGCAGAAATTAACCTTCCATTCAGTTTTATGCTGTGTTCATCGCTAAAGGAAGGCATGCCGAATTCCACCTTTGCCCCAAGGCCGCAGAATCTCTCTTCTGAATCATGCTTCTGAATGACTGAGATTACCGACATGATCCTTTCTCTCACCTCGGAGAAGTCAACCGGGGGAAGCTCCATGGATGGAAGACCGTATTGGGCCGCTTTTCTCATGGCATGATAGATGGATGCTGTCTTTATAAGGGTTTTGCTGGGCACACATCCAAAATGGAGACAATCTCCCCCGAGATCCTTTTCCTTTTCCACAAGAAGGGTCCTCGCCCCCAACTGCGCCGCTCCCGATGCCGCGGTAAGACCGGCAGCCCCTCCCCCTATTATCCCTATGTCATAGTCGAATGATGCCATAATGCTTCTCCCTTTGCATGCCCGACCGCCCAAGCATTCGATTTACATACAGTTGCTCAAGCTACCGGCATTCAGATAATTTATATGAAAATCCCCCCAGCCTCTCTCTACCTCCGTCAAGGGCGGATGACATGGGAAGATGGGAGATTTTCATTTTTCGTCCTGCCCCATTCGGACATTAGGGGTGAGTGACGAACCTGTACTGCTATCTCAATCATTTACCGTTCAGAGACCAATCGTAATCAAGGTATTCCACCCTGACGGACTTCCCCTTGAGCTTTTCTTTTAGTTTCCCTTCTGCATACTTGAGGACAAATTCGGCTGTATCACCTCCAAAGTCCTCTGAATACCACTTAAATATGCTGCTCACGTAAAGGGTGTTTTTCCCAAATCTATTTCGGGACGGATCATTTATGAATAGTCTTGTCATCTGATCAAGCTGGGCTTCCAGCATATCCCCTCTGTAAGGTTCCGGCCTGAGCGGAGGGCAACCTTTGGATGCGCAATTTACCGCGAAATGAATGCGAGGGTCTTTGAAGCGCGGCCGCATGATGTCGTGCTCGATATTGTCCAGGGTAAGGGTCTGTCCATCCAGTCGAGCTATCTTCTTTTTCCAGGGACTTCTGAAGATGCTTCCAATATCTTTGATGGATTTTACTCCTGGGTAGGCCGTCAGAATCAGTTTGATGGTCCACGCGTTATAGGCATTGATATAGAAAGCAAACTGATCACTTCGGGAAAGGGATTTCGAATCGGTCTTCTCCAGGAGCTTTAGATATTCATCAAGCCTCGCTTCCTCCCTCTTTAATCCCGCATAGTCAACTTGGCCGTCCTTCACATATTTACCTAGTGTCCATCCGGAAATGAGATAGTTTCGTCGAGTTCAAGGCGGGCGATAATTTTAACCACAGGAATACATAGACGTATTTCGAGGATTAAAATTTGAGCCCAACGCCGAAATCGGTGAAAATAGCCATTTCCGGATGGACACTACCTAGAAGTTCGGCATATATTCCGGAATCAGGGGGCTCGGCAAAAACCACATGTAAACCAGACAGGAGGACGGTGATGACGACGATGATAAACATCCGCGCATGGGATGCTCTATTTCTTAAATTGTTTTCAAGGGCTGACAAGAACATCATTTCTCCACCATCTCAGGTGTTATGTCGCAAGGAATTTCAAGGCTGTCGGCAATGGGGGTAATGCTCTTTAGTAGTAGCATTACCTTCATATGAAAATACATCGTGATACCGGCGTAACCTGTCCCGGACCCCGATCCAGGAGCCGGTATCCAGTCATTTACACCTGGATTCCGGATCAAGTCCTGAATGACGTGCGGCATTTTCATGTTTCGTTGTGCCCCAATAGGGCATGAGGGTTTATATGACCCTGATTGAGCATTATCGCCTTCTCCCTCTTCCAGTTCAAATAGGCCCAGTCAGGGTCAAGATCAGCAATCTGCATGTCATGTTATTATCCTTCCCTTAGGTTGGAATAAGGGCTCTTTTCAAGATCGCCCTTGTATATTATGTGGTCGTGATATTCAGCAGCCATCATGATATGGGCCCCTGAGAAATCCTTGAGGCTGTACTGGCAAAGTATAGTCCACCCTTTTGCGGCGGGGATCAGCCCAGCAGATCTCTCGAGCCTGTCAAAGGCATTAATATCCCACCCTCTCCGCAAGGCCCATACCATATCCCCAACCAGCCTGAATCTTTTTTGTTTTTCAATGAAAGAGGCAAGGTGCCTTACCATATCATCTGGGGAATCCATCCCTGAGCTGAAAAGGAGCCTTCCACTCTCGAGATCATGATCCAATGGCCGCCCGTAAGATGCAAGCTCACGGCTAAAATCATCCATCTTCTCAGGCGGAATCACCACCATCACACCTTCGCCTTGATCGAGTCCTTCAGAAACGCTTCTTGTTGAAACTTCAAAGGCCTCGGCCTCGCTCGAGTAAAAATGGGTCATGTGTGAGCCGTCAGGCACCATCAGCGATCCGTAACCAAGGGAGATCATTTCTTGAAACTTCCCCCCCTCAAGAAGCCCCTGGAGGTCCTTCAACCTGAAACGTCGCTCTCTTTTCCCCCCGATCCTATAACAGGGAAGAGCGCCGGATTTAGTCCAGCGACGCAATGTGATCTGGGAAACCTTGAGAAAATTCGCAGCGTCTCTAATATTAAAGAGCTGTTCATCCTGGCCGGTGTGTCCACTTCTCGCCATTCAGGAATCATACCTCCATATTTAATATGTTTCTATATATTAACATAAATTACCCTACACAATAATGATCATAACCCCAAATGTCAACATGCCGCATGGCCCGCGCCGGTTTCATGCTTATATGAAAATAGATAATCATTGCAGCGCAGGCCTGTCCCGGATCTCGATCCGAGAGCCGCTATCCGCTGCTTGTTCCGGCCTTCGCCGGAATGACGACCTGGATTCCGGATCGGGTCCGGGATGACATGCGGCATTTTAATGCTTCGTTGTGTCCTTCCAGGGGATAGGGGTTAGAGCGTAAGGCCCAAAATCAGGCCCCCACGGAAGGCTTCATTTATTCAAGCGAGTTGAAAAAAATCTAGCGGCTTTTCAGGAAGCCGCGTCGCTCCCTAGCCGTTGAAGCGCAGGTCTCAGGCTATTAAATTCGATTGTTATAAATTGACGGATGCAGGTGCTATGCCCGCAAAGGAGATTGACTCCGCTTGAACCTTCCAGGTAACATCGTTGCCCGTGAAATCCAAGACTACCCTAAGGAAGGGAATTACTGGTTCGGGCCCCGTTAAATGACAAACCGCACCGCTATCGCGGGAATACTGGCTATGGCTGCCACAGCCTTCCTATGGAGTATCGCAGGTCTGTTCATCAAGATCATAGACTGGAATCCCTTGATCATAGCCGGTTCCAGGAGTCTTCTGGCATCGCTGGTGATTCTTCTCTACCTGCGGCGACCCAGGATCAATTTCTCCTTCCCTCAGATTGCCGCCGCCCTGGCAAACACGGCTACCATGATATTGTTCGTCGCGGCCAATAAGACTACTACTTCGGCCAACGCCATCATCCTCCAGTATATAGCTCCCGTCACAACAGTTTTTATAGGCGCCGTCTTACTAAAAGAGCGGGCCCGCATCGAACACTGGAGCGCGATAGTCCTGGTCACTGCCGGCATCATACTCATGTTTTTTGATAAGCTTGGTGCAGGGCGGATGTCGGGGAACATAATAGCCCTTTGTTCCGGAATCAGCTTCAGCTTCTATTTCGTCTTCATGCGGATGCAGAAATATGGCTCCCCCGTGGAATCAATCCTTATTTCCCATTGGTTTACTGCCGGAATCGGCCTTCTCTGCGCCCTATTTGTTCCTTTTCCGGCCGTTACCCTGGGAGCGCTGGCAGCCGTCACGGTACTAGGCTTTATCCAGATAGGGCTATCAGCCATCCTTTTCGCAGCAGCTATAAAGAGGGTCTCAGCCATATCTGCCAATCTGATTGCGGTTATCGAGCCGGTATTTAATCCCATCTGGGTATTTATTGCTTTGGGCGAAGCGCCGGGCCTACACGCCCTGATAGGCGGGGCAGTGATACTTGCTGCAGTAACCGGCGCCTCCATTGTAAGCGCCAGGCGATTGGACCTTGGAACGGAAAGGGGGCCTGCATCGCGAAAGATATGAGAGAGGCTCCAAATATACAAGTAGGCGCGTGAGGCTGGGGTGGGGGTGATTTTCATCTTTCATTGTTCCCTGCCGGGCGTTGAAGGCCACTTGGAAAAGCTTCCGCTAATGCGGGTTCGGGAGATTGATTTGCCTGGCCAGGAGAAGCCCATTTTCTTTCTCTACCTTGATTACAAAGTCAAAAAGGTCCCGTTGAAGGCAGAAGATAGGATCTTCAGGCGGCAGATGAGGGACATTGCCGCGTGTAAATCTCATGCATATCTCATCAAAGATGATGTCCTTCAGGTGCGATACCTGGTCGTACGGTGAGCCTGAAAGCAGGTATTCCAGATAGTCCGCGCAGGCCTCATCCTCCTCTGATCCGGTAACTCCCCTGGAGCCCATTGCAATAAGGGTTGCCGTTTCAGCCCCTGAAGCCATTACATATTGAGCGATTGCCCTGGCCATTACAAAGCTTCCCAAAACGACATCGGCACCGGCATTCCAAGCAGCCCTTACTCCGGCGACGCCTGCAGTCGTCCTGTGGATTACTGTTCTGCCTTGAAAAAATGCTCGTCTCTTTTTAAGGATCTGGGTAGGTGAGTTGGTAAGATCCGCTCCCTCTAATGGGATCTCATCTATCTCTCCAACCAGGATGTATGAGGGATTGGATCTCTTGAGTGACTTGGCGGCCTCCGCATCCGCCTCAAGGATGACCCTTTCCGCCCCGAAATGAAAAAACAGCGGCGCACAGGAAAAGGCTCTGAAAACGTCTATTATAACCGCAAGTCCCTCGGCGGTCTCAGCGCCTTCAAGAAGGCTTTTTCGAATTACTCTCAGCACCATGGTCAAGACTCTGGTTCATTATGTTTTGCCCCATTCGGGGCATGATCGAGCCGGCATTTTCATGCTTTTTTTGTGCACGATTCGGGCCTGGGGCCTAGAAGGCGATGTTTCCGGGGGTCCTCGGAAAAGGAATCACATCCCTTATGTTGGCAAGTCCAGTGATAAACTGTATCAGCCGCTCCAGGCCCAGCCCAAACCCGGCGTGAGGCACTGTACCGAAGCGCCTCAGATCCAGATACCACCAGTAATCGGAAGGATTAAGCCCCATCTCCTTGATTCTTTCAAGAAGGCAATCGTAGTCGTCTTCTCTCTGACTGCCTCCTATGATTTCGCCTATCCTTGGAACAAGCACATCCATGGCCCGCACGGTTTTTCCGTCGCTATTGAGCTTCATGTAGAATGCCTTGATCTCTCTTGGATAGTCAGTAAGGATTATAGGCTTTTTGAAAACCTGCTCACAGAGATACCGTTCATGTTCACTCTGTAAATCTATCCCCCACTTGACCGGATATTCGAATGGTTCCTTCGCCCCCGAGAGGATCTTTACGGCCTCGGTGTAACTTATTTTGTCAAAGTCATCTCGCGCCACTGTCTCTATGGTGGCAAGCACTGAGTTATCAATAAAGCGATTGAAAAACTCCATATCCGCCCGGCAATTCTCAAGTACATAGGACAGGACAAAGTGGAGGAAATCAACCGCCAGGGCAGCGTTACCTTCCAGATCGCAAAAGGCCATCTCCGGCTCAACCATCCAGAACTCGGCCAGGTGCCTGGAGGTGTTTGAATTCTCAGCCCTGAAGGTCGGGCCGAATGTGTAAACCTCACCCAAGGCCAGCGCGTATATCTCGGCCTCTAGCTGACCGCTCACTGTGAGGTTTGCGGGCGCCCCGAAGAAATCCTGCGTGAAATCGGGCTTTCCGTCCTTCATTGGAATGCCGGCAAGATCAAGCGTCGTAACCCTGAACATCTCGCCTGCCCCTTCACAGTCGCTTCCCGTTAAAATAGGGCTGTGGAGGTAAACGAAACCCCTTTCATTAAAAAACTTGTGGATCGCGAAGCTGACCGCGTTTCTTACCCTGGCAACGGCACCGAAGGTATTGGTGCGGGGCCTGAGATGACCAATGGTCCTAAGAAACTCAAAGCTGTGGCGCTTTTTCTGCAGGGGATATCGCTCCGGATCAGCCCAGCCGAGTAAGGCAAGCGTCTCCGCCTTGAGTTCAACAGACTGCCCCTTACCGGGGCTTTGGGACAGCACTCCCTCGACCGCAATGGAGCAGCCCGGATGAAGTCTTGCGACATCCCCTTCATAATTAGCCAGGGTCTTTTCAGCCAGAATCTGAATATTTGCGAGGCACGATCCGTCATTTACTTCTATAAAGGAAAATCCTCCCTTGGAATCCCTCCGGGTCCTGACCCATCCCATAACACTGTAGCGCTTCCCTACCTCACCACCGGTCAGAAGAGCCGAGATTCTTGTTCTATCCACTGCGATCAACCTCTTTTCTTTTCAAATTCCTTCATGAAATCAACCAGGGCCTTGACCGCTTCAAGCCCTGTAGCGTTATAGATAGAGGCCCTGCATCCACCCACTGACCTGTGCCCCTTCAGACCCCCAAGCCCAGCCTTCTGCGCCTCTGATACGAAGGTCTTTTCAAGATCTTCGCTGGGAAGTCTGAATGTGACATTCATAAGCGAGCGGCTGTCTTTTTCGGCAGTGCCCTTGTAGAAGCCCGATGCGTCAATGCAGGAATAGATCAAGGCGCCCTTTTCCCTGTTTATCTTCTCCATCTCCTTTAGCCCGCCTACCTTCTCCTCCAGCCACTTCAAGACAAGGTCTATGGTGTATATTACGGAACAGGGCGGCGTATTGTAGAGGGAGTTGGACTCCGTAAATGTGCTGTACTTGAGCATGGTTGGTGTCTTTTCAGGAACCCTTCCCGCCATATCTTTTCGAACTATCACGACCGCGGCGCCTGCAGGGCCTATGTTTTTCTGGGCCCCTGCGTAAATGAGGCCGAAGGGCTTCGGATCAAAGCTCCTGCTCAAGAAGTCCGATGACATATCGCAGACCATGGGAACCCCGCCGGCGTCCGGGAAAGAGGCCCACTGAGTTCCCTTGATGGTATTGTTGGATGTAACGTGGAGGTAGGCAGCATCCTCATCTACCTTATAATCCTTTGGGATGTAGGGAAAATTATCAGGCTCCGAAGAAGCAATGACCCTAACATCCTTTCCCTGTATCTTGGCCTCCTTTATGGCCTTGGCTGACCAGGTACCAGTGTTTATGTAGTCAACAGGCTTTCCGGGAAGAGAGAGATTCATCGGGACCATTGCAAACTGCAGGCTCGCGCCTCCCTGGATGAAGACTACGTCGAATCCGTCTCCCAGGTTAAGGAGCCTCTTTATCCTCTCCACGGCATCGTTTATGACATCCTCAAACCATTTTGAGCGATGGCTTATCTCCAGGATGGACATCCCGGAACCCCGAAAATCAAGAAGTTCATCCCTCATCTCTTCAAGTACAGGAAGGGGCAGCGCAGCAGGCCCCGCGTTAAAATTAAAAATCCTCTTTCCCATAGATTCTCTTTCCTCCGCCTAATTTTCTAATTTTTTGCATCAACATCCTAACAGGCCTTACCATTTACCCCCATGCCCTTTTGGGACACAACGACGCATGAAAGTGCCGCATGTCATTCCGGACTCGATCCGGAATCCAGGCCGTCATTCCGGCGAAGCCTTCCCTGACCCCGATCCGGGAGCCGGGACAAGGGCTGGATAGCGGCCTACGCCGCTATGACTATCTATTTTCATATAAAAGCCCTATTTTTTCTCGATCTCAACAAGCATCTCTTTGACCCTGTCCACCCCGGCCCTGTATTTCTCATAAGGCGGCACTCCCTGAAGGTCTGACTCGATAATAGCTTGATCATATGGAATAAAACCCAGAAAATGGAACTCCGGCATCTCCGCCTTAAGGAAATCCTCATCCGCCTTGGATCTTATCTTGTTCCCCACAAAGCTCAGATTCTTTATTCCAATGTCTCCTGCCAGTCTCTGCACCTGATAAGCGGTTTCTATGCTCCTCCTTCCAGGTTCCACAACCACTATAAGGCGATCAACCGCCATGGCGGTTCCTCTTGCAAGATGCTCCAGGCCTGCCTCCATGTCCAGCACCACCGCCTCGTTCCTCGCAAGGACTATGTGGCGAACCAGGTTTTTCAAAAGAACGCTCTCAGGACACACGCATCCGGAGCCGCCCTTCTTCACCCCGCCCATGACCATCAGCTTTACGCCGTCAATCTCAACAGAGAGGCTCTCAGGCAGATCGTCCACCTGGGGGTTGAGCCTGAAGAATCCTCCCATTGTTCCGGGAGTTGCGCCTGTTCGCTCCTCTATGAGTGCCTTCATCTGGGCAATAGGTACTATGGACTCGGGATTTTTGACCCCGAGAGCCTGCGCAAGGTTTGCATCGGGATCAGCATCAATGGCAATAACCCTTTTGCCTCCCTCTACAAGCGCCCTTATCAGGAATGCAGCAAAGGTGGTCTTTCCCACCCCTCCCTTTCCGCTTACAGCAAGTTTCATTATTAGCCGCCTTTCAATATCTCATTTTCAGTAAAGTGAGTAACTTACTTCAGTACATAATATTTTTCAAGAGAAGTTTCGATCGGCAGGCCGGTCCAAGGATTCCTCCGGCCGCGCGGATTGCTTACTATCACGAGTGAGAAAACTTAAGGCCTCCGCAAAAAACCCGGACCGCATCGGCTACCTCCTGCGGCCTTTCCATCGGGACAAAATGCCCTGTACCTTTGATGCACAGCATGGAGGAATGAGATGCACTTTTCCTGAATCGCGCGGCCGCGGGAGGAAGGAATGTATCTGACATCTCCCCATGGATCACCATGACCGGCTGACTCACAATAGGTATGTAGCGCCACACCTCATGGGGGCAGGTCGCAAATATCCTGGATTCCCAAGCAGGAGCGCATGAAAGCCTTACCATTCCGCCATCGGTTGCCACGATTCCTCCTTCAAGGTAGCCCTCCAGAAAGCCTTCCTTCCATCTTTGGAATGAGGCCTTCCTCGAATAGACCTCTGAGATGGTTCTCTTATCTGGCCATACAGGTCTTCTTCTGCCCGCCCTGAAAGCAATGGGTACAAATCGGGCAAGGCCGGTCTTTTTTGCCAGATACCACCACCACATCCAGGAAAATGGCAGGATTGTTGGATCAATAAGGATCAGCGCCTTCACAAGATCAGGCCTTTTGACTGCCAAAAGAAGGCTTGCTACAGCACCCATCGAATGGCCGGCTGCGATGACATGGCCGCCCAGAAATTCGAAGAACCTTTCAAGATCAAGTGAAAATGTATGCCAGTTCCTAAGGCCTGCCGGGTCAGCCTCCGCCGAGGTCCTTCCGTGACCCCTGTGATCCATGGCTAACACTCTGAAGTCGTCTTTTAATATCTCGGCTAAAGGACCATAGGTGGAGCAATTAAATCCCGTTGCATGGCTTATGTGCAGGAGAGGCCCTGTCTTGCCCCATTTTCTATAGTGGAATCGTTCCATTTCAGTCTCAAAAAAAAGCCCATCAGCCATACGCCCGAACAATATCCCCCTTGTGCCTATTATTCCAATGTCACCTTTCCCGGTGTGATTGTCAATGCCGGGTTCGGTTCTTAAAGATTGTATCAGCTCCAAAATCTGTGGTATGTGCGGCTTCAGCCGCACGAGAATAGTGCTCCCTGAGCCTGAAGGCGCACCTACAGAAACTGATTCCTGGCCTGCATGTCCTGATCTGTGCAAAGCCATCCCCCCAATTATTGAGTCTATACTAACCCTCATGCCCTGTTGGGGCACAACGAAGGATGAAAATCACCCCCACCCATTTCTCCCCCGTCGAGGGGGAGGAGTAAAGGCGAGGGGCATTTTCATATAAAGATTGATAAGCATTTTGCCTCAATAATTTGTTGATAAGATAACATCTTTCTGTTATCAATCTTCGGCGCAATAAGAATTGGCGAGCTAAAGCTTTTAATTCGAGACTCACGTGCCTTGCCGCATCAAAGGAGAAGATTGTGAAGACTTACTCCCTTCACGACCCTGCCATGCACTGAAAGGGAAACAACGAATCATGAAACTGCAGCATTCAAAAGCCGGCTCCATCCTGAATGCCGGTCGTCATCCCGGAGCAAATCGGAACAATGACCGGATAGCTGCTCCACGATCAGGGCCCGGACGAGGCTGCACCGCTATGACCATCCATTTACAATTGAACAGGATATTAAAAGCAGGCATCGGATTTCTATTTGCCATGTTTATTTTTTACCCATCTCCGGCCTCAGCCGGCAACTGGCACATGTCCCTCTACGCAGGACAGTGGGATGATGCGGCGCTTGGAAGGGTCCTGGCGGGCAAGTTCAACCTCCGGGAGGCTTATATAGGTGCCTTTGCCCTGGGGAGGGAGATTTGGAGAAGTTCCAAAGGCGCTGCAAGCCTTGAGCTGGAGGCCCAGTTGGTTGGAAACTGGGGCCGTGAAATCTACGAAGACCCTGACCCTTCAAGCGGAGACCCCGGATGGGACTGGGCTCCCGGCATGTCCCACTCTTCCCAGAATAGCGGGAGCCACTTCCACTGGGAAACTAATCTGGCACTAGTTGGAAGGTGGCACAAATTCCCATGGAACCGCTATCTGCAGACGAGCCTTTCCCTGGGTGACGGCATTTCCTATGCAGCAAAGCTTCCACCCTATGAAGTTGATCCGCATGGGCAACTGCACGGAGAGGAGCACGCACAAGTCCATACAGCAAGGGTTTTGAACTATCTTCTGATAGAATTGAGTGTAACTCGTCCCGAGATCGCTCCATGGAGTGTTTTTTTCAGGATTCATCACCGCTCGGGCATCTTTGGTCTCATAGACAATGTGGATCTGGGAAGCGACTTTGTCTGCCTTGGGGTAAGATATGATTTTTCTCTTGATGCTTTTTGATGCATTTTTTTCTATTTTAAGCTATAAACTTAAAGTTTTATGCGCTTTGAGATAGCTGTTTACGCTGAGCCGTCTTTTCTTGATCTACTTTCGCAGAGACTGAGTGCGGCCCTGCCGTCTCAGTGCCTGCCGTCCCTTTCGCTGCTTCCGATAAGTGATAAAATGCCCGGGCTCTTTCTCCGTGCAGGAGACCCGAAGACCATGGACGCCGCGCTGATCTTTGTCTATAGAGAGTTAGAGGCTCTGGAGAAAAGCCTGGCCATGAAAGCTGGAGAGACCAGGGTCGCGGTCAGAAACCTTGAATATGGCGAGCCCACCCCCGTCTTATCTTCTTCTTCACCATTCAAACCCGTTTCTTCACTTACAATATGCCCCTGGAATGGGAGTCCGCCCGAAGATCATCGGCCAGAATCAATCCTGCTTGATTCCTTGAGCGCCTTCGGCTCAGGCACCCATCCCACGACAATCCTCTGTCTGGAGTTTATAGAAAGGATGTTTCTAAAGACAAACGCAGGATATGCCCGCGAAGGAAGCCTGATGCCCTTTAAGTCAAACCGCAGCAGAGCGGCTCCCGGCTTATCAGGGGAGAGATCAGGGGCCGATGGAAATCTTAAGCCCGGCTTAACCGTGCTTGACTTCGGGTGCGGCACAGCAATTCTTGCGATTGCCGCTGTAAAACTGGGCGCCCCCAAGGCGGACGGAGTTGAGATAGATCATGATGCCGCTCAAACTGCATGCCGAAATGTCCGCCTGAACCGCCTTGAGCAAGATATAACCATCATGGAAGGTTCCCTCGAGGCCTTGAGGAAAAGCTACGGAATCATCCTGGCCAATCTTGTCGCAGCGGCCCATTTGAGGGTTGGAATGGGGCTTTCCGAGCATCTCAACCCTGACGGATACATTCTGATATCGGGTTTCGGCGCACCCCAGGCCTCTCAGATTGAACAGATTTATACAGGCAGGGGTCTTGAGATCCTTGAGCGCAGGGAAAAAGACGGATGGTCCGCTGTGCTCCTTTGTAAGTCCTGATCCTTTCCCTTGACCATTTAGCCGCCGCTAGACTAGATTCCCATTACTCAAAACCATGTCCTAAACCCATTTGAAGGAGGCCGTTCCATGAAAAAATACCGGTTATTGCTTCTTGCTCTCATTGCTGTTTCTTTTACTCCATGTCTGTGCCTGGCAGACCAATCTTCCTTCCGTGATGTAATGGCAGAAGGCGATTCGGCTTACGGCCGT
>MNYJ01000144.1 GCA_001874005.1 Desulfobacteraceae bacterium CG2_30_51_40 | reverse complement strand
GTGTGTGTGGCGTAAGTTGGTATCTTTATTGTTAAAGGTTTGTTATGGGCCTTGGCCCCAAGAAGCCCCCAAGTTCAGGACGGCGGCTCTCTGTGTGATGAGTTCTGCCTGATTGGGGATGCTGCAGAGGCCGGAGATTCTATCGTAGAGATAGTCCAGGAAGTTGATTCCCAGTTTTCTGGTTGTAGCCGCCAGGGACATGAAGGTGTCCCAGGCTTTGGTTCCATCCTGAACTCTGGTGCCGAAGCTGACCACGCGTTTGCAGACCCTGCCCCGGGCGGAGAGTTCTGCATCGTTATTGTGGAGAGGGAGTTCCGGATGATCCAGTACCAGCAACAGAGAGTGCTTTTTTGCCTTTGTTTTGGCGATCCTCTGGTCGAGGGCGTCATAGCCGGTAGCGGTGGAAAATATCTCATCAAAGAGATGGTCGAGCCTGATGTGTTGGCTATCCGATGGCGCCTCACGGTATGTTAAGAGTTCCCGATAGTAATCCCAGTAAGTGTCGAGGAAGCCATCCAAGAGTTTGCGATGATGATTTATGAAGGGGTCGAGTTTTTTGTAATGCCTGCCGTCATGGATCCAGCAAAGCGACAGTTGCCGGGTGATCAATTTGAACTGAGGTGCATCGTCACAGAGCAGCACACTGACGACGGGAAATTCCATGACGGCATGATAGGCGGCCACCGCAGCGGCATCCAGGAGATGGGTGCGCTGCTGAGGGCCCAGTTGAGGAAGCCGCTGATCCAGAAGGTTCAGGAAGGTGGGCTCATCGAAGGTTTGTCCAAGGGGCAAAGCGGATAACTCTTGGGCGACGGCTTTGGGGAGTTTGAAAATGTCAATATAGCGCAACGCTTCTTCATTGATCAGAAAGGTCCTTGGGGCCAAGTTTTTTAGCACATCCAGGACAGTCAAGCGGGTTTTGTTGGGGGCTGTGAAGTAAGCGGTATAGAAGGGGTTGCAGACGATATGACAGAAGTGGTTCTGAGCGTTGACCCGCATCGAGGTGTCGTCGATGTTCTGCCATGGAGTGCTGTTGAGCCCGGCTTCATATAGGGCATCTTTTTCGGCATGGAAACGCTCGTGGTTTTTGATCAGCATATCGGAGAGTTTTCCCGCCGATATGTGGATATCGGCATCCTGGAGGAGATCGAGGATCTTTTGCTCGGTGATGTTGGAGCCATAGTAGAGTTTTGGTACCAGGGCCTTCAGGCCGGGCCCGAATTCTCCATCATAGCTAGGCGGTAGAGGGGCGAGATAGGTTTTGTTGAGGGACGGGGAGTAGTATTTTTCTTTCAAAAAGAGGGTATTGGATGCGCTGAAGATGACGTCCTGCACCACCACCGGTTGATAGCCTTTGAACTTCGCGTCTTCGGGGAGGATATCAGGATCCACCTTGCAGATGCACTTATGATGCGTCTTGATGCGGTCTTTCTTTGATTTTTTGTTTCGCTGTTTTCGCTTTTTCCGTTCTTTTTCAGACGAGAAGTTTTTGCCTTTGTCTTTGCTGGAGGGCTTGATATCGGGCTTTCCCTGCTCCCCGTTGAGGCGACGGAGTTCATCGCGAAGCAGCTGATTGAGACGCTTGAGTTCCTGGTTTTCCTGTTGAAGCCCCTCGATTAGGTTGAGCAGCTTGCCGATGGCTTCCCGTGCGCGGTCGAGGTCTATGATGGCGCTTATGTCGAAGCTTCTTAGCAAGGAGATGGCTCCTGACAGAGTTTCCGGCGAAACTCCTTGCTCAACGGATGGACATAGACAGCCTTTTTGGGCAGGATCGCTTTTGTGGACTTACTGAGCTTGCCGCGACCGGTAGTTTCGCCGATGCAGCGCCAGTTGTCAGCCTTGTAGCAGGTGCCGCGGAATCGCTGTGGATCGACAAATGTCTCAAGGAGATGTACCGGGTGGGCATAGATATTTTCCCAATCTTTCGATATGCAGCGGCGGTTGAGGGCCAGCAAATAGGAAGCCAGGTTGGAGACCTCGACCCAGGGCAGAATCAGAAATCGACTCTGATAGGCAATCAAATGGAGGTTACTCTTCCGGATCGTTACATCCCATCCGATAAATCGGTCCCGAACTCCGATGTACCACGGGGCGGAGGACCACAGCAGACAAGCAATCGGCCTGCCATGGGAAAAAGCCACATACTTGAGCTGCTCTCCTACAGGTTGGGTATAACCCAGGTAGTGGTGCTCGCTGATGAGGCTGTTACAGAGCTTCTCCTGCGGGCTCCTGCGGACTTGCTCAAGGCGGATGGGCAACAGCGCATCGATGGGGCCATGAATAGGCGTTTGATCAACCGCAACCCGGGCAGGCACCTTGCGGTTGGCCAGTGGATTTGGAACCTTACATTTGGGCGGGGGCAATTGAATCCATCCCTTGGATTCCAGGAGCAACAGCAAGCTGCGGCAGACCATATCTTTCAAAGCGCCATTGGCTTGTCGCCAATTCCACGCCCTGCAAAGCTCCTGAGAAATAAACCGCCTGCTCCCGCAGGGGTTAGCGGAAATGATCCGCCTAACAAGGGCAATATCGGATTGATTGATAACCCGAGCGCGATATGTGATAGTGGCTTCCATGATGTCTGGCAATATAAATCATCATGGACTGGAACGCAAGAGAAAATTCAAACTTTTTTCAAAAAAAATACACGGCTGAAAATTGCTTTTAAACCAGGTTGCCCCCATTTATTGAGCTGATACCTTGAATTCTCCTGCCTATCTGAGAATGAGCACAGAGGAGTGGCTAGCTTTGATAACCCTCTTAACCTTAGTCCAGGGTAAGACGTTTTCAAGAACGGATTTCTTGCCCATCCATAATGCCATGAGGTCTTGTCGAGCCTCTTTAGAGATAAACTCTTCGAGGGAAGACAGGGGCACAACTTTTATTTGGGGATTGATCTGCCGATCAAGATAGTACTTCAAAATGCTGTTCATTTTTCTTTCGACTTCAGATTTCAAACCTTCACCGTCACTCATTCCGATTACTTCCAGATCCGCATGATGGATGCTTACCATTTGGTTTATCATTTCCAGGGATTCCTGGCTCGTCTTATCCTGATCTAGGCAGCAGACAATTTTCCTGACGTTTCGCTCTTCTTTGACAACCAGCACGGAGCAGGCAGCACCATTAGCGAGGCGTTCCGGTACGTTAGCATCACCTTCCCAGAAGCATTGCTTCTGCTCGCTGCACCCGACAATGATGAGGTCGCTTTCATCTTCCTCTGCTTCTGCCAGAATCTGTTTGACGGGATTACCCAGCCTGGTTCGAACCTTGAGGCTCTTCCTGGCACTCCGGCACACGCCCAGCTCTTGCCACACGCCCTTGGCCACCTCGATCAATTCGTAGTCAAACTCTCTATTCAGGTAAGGCGAATCTTTCTCCTCAAAATAGCTGAGAAAACTCTCCCGGTACTGTCCAAGGGCTTTGGCCAATGGATGAGAAGGCCCCCATGCAACAGATGCCGGGTCATGATGGTTCTTTCTCGCTTCCTTAGGTGACAAAACTCCCAGCAGGGTTACGTTTGCCAGGGTGTTCCTGGCCAGTCTCGCCGCTTCCTCCACTGCATAGGCGCTATAAGAACTCCTATCCACCGCAACAAGGATTTTCATGTCAGCCTCCCTTGACTGTAAGAATGTTCACCGCGGACAGAAAAGAATAGGAGACGGAATACGGTGCAGCAATTCCATCATATGGCTCTTTTTGTCTGCCAGATCGTTAATTGAAGATACTACCAGCCCATAATCCTTGAAAAGGTCACTGAGCTTTTCAGGACTGTCCTGGATCACCCGGCCTTCTCTGGGAACCCGTCCACCTTCAACAAGCAGGTTGCGTGCAGAGGAGAGAACACTTTCGGCGTGCTCCTGGTTATGAAGCGTTTGACCGCCGCTCTGCTGAACCCTGTAATAGAGCAGATCCACATCGAACACGCCCCCGTTGAAGATTTTCAGAAAGGTTTTTACCACTCCGGAGGGGTTCATATCGTCAGCCAGCAAGACAGCGATCCTTCCCATTTCCATTAGGTTTTTTACTAGAATTACGGGGCAGAATGCATCTTTATACAGCCTGGATCGCATCTTCTTGTAAAAGCTTGCAGAGGAAAACGAATACAATTCCCCTTCAATGAAGAGGTCATAGGATTCCCTTTCAAGTTCACGGAGGATTTCTTCCTCAGGGTCTCCTATCAGGATCTTTGTAAGAGCCAAAGGTGGGCACGATGGCCTTTCCGCCTGGATAAGCTGGGCGATCTCGTCTTCTCCTGCCTTTAACAGTGACTTCTCCCAGGTTCGACGCACCCACCCTGTGCCCGGCGGATGTCCTGCAGCGGCCGGGTCTTCCACATGAATGGTTTGCAGCGTCATTTTGACCATAGTGCCCATCCGACAAGCGTATCTAAGGGCAATACTTGATGCCAGGTCAGCATTCAGAGAAACGAGCGTCTTCAACATAGTCACACCCCTTTTTTATTGCCTTTATTCCTAGGCAGTTGGCGCAAGAGGCCTATTGCATCCTGTTCTTCAGAACCTTGGCCTCTGCCTTCTTTACTATCTCCTGTATCTCACCCAATTTGAAAGGTTTCGCAAGAAAATCGAACGCACCTTTCTGAAATGATTCCTTGGCAGTCTCCATCGTCGCAAATCCTGTTATGACTATGACCTCTGTTGTGGGGGAGCGCTCTTTTACCATCGTTAAGAACTGCATCCCATCAAGCCCAGGCATTTTCAGGTCTGTGATAACGATTTCAAAGTCTTTCTGCGTTATCCTTTCTGAAGCCTCGGAGCTTCTGGAAAACACCTCCACCTCATAGCCTGCCTTTTCCAGCGCCGGTCTCAGGCGCTTAAGAACGATGGTTTCATCGTCAAGGACGAGGATACTGGTCTTATTTGCAGCAACCATGTTACCTCCTTAGTAAAGTGTGGAAGAAGCTCCATCTGTCCAGGCGAAAGACATCCATGCATTCCCCGCTCAAATGGGTTTTTCACACTCTGTTAGAATGTTGTGGAACCGCCGTGCGCATTCTTAAGCGCTTCAAAATCTTCCAAGGACCGGGTCATTTCTCCTTCACTAACCATCCTTATATCCAATTGTCTTGTGTATGCAACAAGAAGTCCAAGAAGACGCATCTTTCGTTGCATGCCATCTATGTCCAGTTTCTTGATCCGCGCCACAACGAGATCTCCCTGAACATCAGTACGGAAATCATTTTTGGCAAGTATATCCCCCAGGAGCCTGACCCTCCTGGATCTACGGGTGACGTCGGTCACCCCGCCGAGGAATCGAAAGTAGACATAATTGTCATTGGCATTCTTGCTGATATAGGCATCAATCATATTGAAATGATAGCCGAGGCGAAGGCTGAGATTGGCATACTCCTTTGAGATTACGGCGAGATTCTGGCCCACATACCTTGGGGTTGCCATCTTTAGAGAAAAGGTTCGGGTCAGGCTTGACATAAATCCCCCGAAATCCAGTGAGACCGGGTCGGTATTCCATGCTCCTGGAACGATCAGTCCTTCCAAAAACGCTCGCATCGGGAGCGACAAAACGTCTTTCGGTTGCACGCTGCGGGCATTGGCTGAAACCACAAGGCCCCCTCCTATGTCAATCAAGACCAGAGCTAACGGGATGTCGAAATCGAGCTTCCGGCCTGCCGTTTGTGACCCTGCAACATTTGCGTACTCCAGGTGGATCAGTTGCTGCGCCGCCTTTTCATGAGTGAAACGGGTGATATCATGAAATGTCTTGCATGCTTCGGGAACAAAGTCCTTGTCAGAGGGATCCAGGAGGTTGAGTGGAGCAATCCTCTTGAGCACCCTGCGGAGGAGGCGATATTCATAAGTTTCCTCGAAAGCCTCATCTGCAAATTCGTAGTAGCAAAGCTCCGTTACCGTTCCCTCGTATACGACATTTTGTCTGGCGTCGACTGTTATCTCTTGGCCTGACCGCAACAGCTCGGTTGCAACAGCGGTATTCACGATGGTTGGCACCTGGAATTCACGGGCGATCGTAGCCATGTGTCCCGTTGGCGAACCGACATCGGTAATCACCGCACTGGCCTTTCTGATTGCCTTTGCAAGCCTCGGGGAAGTGTATCTAGACACCAGCACGGCGCCTTCCGGAAAAGCAACCAGATCGTCGTCGGTTTTAATCAGAAAGGCCTTTCCCGCCCCAATGCCTTCCTGGGCCACTACTCCCTTGTTCTCGAAGATTATCGGGTACTTTTTTAATGCCGATGAGATATCGCAGGCCATATGTCCACTTTGGGCCTTTATCCTCAGGGGTCTTGTCTGCAAAATGAAAAGACGGTCACTCTGGTCGAATGCCCATTCAATGTCTTGGGGCTTTTTGAAGTGTCTTTCAATGATGAGTCCCTCCTCGACGATACTGTTTATGAGATCATCTGTAAGGGCGCTTCTTGTCTGCAAGGCCTCGTCAAGCAGGCGAAACTCCGTCCCTCCGCCTTGTTTTGGAAAGAGCGCGGTTTCTTTTCGTACGATGTTGATTGCAGTAACTGAATGAGGCGATTTTCGAGCCACAGCATATTCGTCCGCGGAGACTTCTCCAGCAACAAGGGGTGCTCCCAGCCCCCAGTTAGCGGTCAGTAACATTACTTCACGCTCAGGCGACCTGGGATCAAGGGTATAAAGGACCCCACTCACCTTCGTATCAATCATCAACTGGCATCCGACCGCCATGGCTACCTCGCCTTCGGCAAAGCCCTTCTGCCTTCTGTACTCCATGGCAGACCTGGGATAGGTGCTGGCAAGCACCTCTTTATAGCTGTCCAGGACCTTTCCAGGCGTCTCATTCAAAACACTCAAATATTGGCCGGCAAAGCTCATTTCAGTATCTTCACCCTTGGCACTGCTTCGCAGCGCCAGGTGAACATCCTTGTCCCCGGCCCGAAGACAGAGGTCATCCAGGGCTTTGCGTATGGCCTTCTGCAACCCTGGATGCACGGTGCCAGACATTATCAGAGCCTTAATCTCAGCCTCCGCCGCTTCGGTTGTAATCTCTTCATTCTCCCAGGATGTTGCAATCCCCTGAATCTTTTCCTGCAATTCGTTGTGTTTCAGAAATGACTGGAACGCCCGGGTAGTTATGGCGAAACCTTCCGGAGTAGGCAGGCCAAGTAAATTCTTGACCTCAGCGAGATTTGCGTTCTTGGAACCCACTACGTCCCCGAAGTCCCGGGATATGAGATGGTATGGCATCGTGTAATCCGTTTGCGGAATCACCAGCCTTCCGGCCAATTCCTCTTGTATCTCCTGGTGAATGGTTCGAAAAGCATCGTAGAGCGCCGGGTACTTTCCGGGCGCCATAGCGTTAAGATTGTATATGAGCTTGTAGACCAAATCGGCTAATTGCTCGCATGTCGAGCGAATGTACTGCCGGTCAAAAACGTAATTTCCCCCGAGTTTTGTGCCCATACCGGCAATCAGATCCAGGATCTGGTTGTTGAGTGCCAGGATTGTCTGGAACAGACCAAAGAGCGTTGCGAAAGGAACCTGTTTGGAAGGCCCTCTCCCATGCCTCAATGTCTGTTTGAACCAGCCAAAAATCCAATTCATAACTCACCGCTCACTCTCCGGACTCAATTCTAATGTGCCCCCTTGTTCTCCCCGAACAAAAAGTCCATTAACAGACCGGCTGCAATAGCTATCAGCACGGCCAGCAGACCATAGAGGCCCCCATGGTTAAATGAAAGAGAGGAGAGAAGAGCCGTAGCCCCTACCTTCTCAACTCGAATTTCTCTTGTTGCCGCTCCTGCAATATTTCCGTTGTTGACAGCCAGGACCTTGACTTGATAGGTGCCGGAAGGCACTCGGGCCGGAATGAAGACCTCCGTGGCGAACGATCTCATTCCGTTTCCGTTCTTGCCATAGATGACGGGAGCTTCTCTCATCGCATAGAGCTCCTCCCCTTCTCTAAGTTTCAAGAATTCCCCGCCCAGCTTATCCTTGTCGCCCTTATCAGGCGTGATTTCGATCTGCTCCTTGAGAGATTCAAGGCCAATTCCCAACTGTTGCCATTTGACGGGATTCGACCTGGCGAACTTCCCGACTGCCTCGGGATAGTAAAGCATATAGAGCGTGGGCACCTGGCGGAAGGTAACACTCCCCAGGTTCATCCAAAGAACTCCGAGGATGCGTCCCTTTTGCTTGAGCTCCAGATCTTCGCGCTTTCCGGTCAACTGCACAATCACTTCACTGTCTTCGGGAATGGTCCCTGAAACCGATATCTGAGTTCCGTTGAAAAGCGTGCCGATTTTGACCACATCGGGGTCCGTATTTACCGTGACCGGAATGCTGCTATAAACCGCCCCAGTATATGATATCATGAAGACCATGGAAGAAACCAACCATATAAAGAAGTTTTTCATCAATTTAATGCCCTCCTGTGTAGCCTAGCAGCGTATGGGGAGGAAGCAGAAGGTCGACCAGCATCTTGACCATGACAAGAAGGACTATGGAGGCCAGGAGGATCTTCAGCTGGTCGCCCTTTAGGCTTTTGCTCAGTCTCGCCCCAAACTGAGCGCCGATAGTTGACCCCAGGAGCAAGATAACCGCGAGTACAAAATCAACTGTGTGATTACTGTAGGACTGCATGATGGTCACGTCAATGCAGGTGAAAAGGATCTGGAAGAGACTCGTTCCCACTACCACATGCATCGGCATTCTAAGTAGATAGACCATGACCGGTACCATAATGAACCCGCCTCCGACCCCCATAATCGCCGCCAGCACACCCACAAAGCTGCCCAATACCAGAGGCATGAGGATAGACAGAGTGATGCCTGATTTGTCAAAACGGGTCTGCCATGGGAGCCTCTTTACCAGGGCCGCATACATTGACTCCTTCTTGGGGGCAGCATGGCTTTTTTCCTTCTTTCTCAGGGTCTGTAAACTCTCTAGAAACATATACGTTCCGACAAACCCCAACATAAGCACATAGGTAACTTTGATCAGAAAATCCGCGTTACCCATCTGTCTCATGATCTTGATCAACTGGACTCCCAATGTGCCGCCGATGACCCCTCCTGCCAGAAGCAGGATGCCCATCTTAAAATCCACGTTTCCCATCTTGTAGTGGGCCAGGGTGCCCGAAGTGGAAGCGCCGACTATCTGATTCGAATCTGAGGCGGCAGCTACCGTTGGAGGGATACCGATCATGATCAGGAGAGGCGTCATCAGGAAACCGCCACCTACGCCGAAAATCCCTGACAGGATTCCTACGATCCCCCCCATGCCGAAGACAAGAAAAACGTTCACGCTGTTTCCAGCGATCGGAAGATATAAATGCAGCATCATCCTCTCCTTTCCAATGCGGGTTGCAGGTTCTTCTCCTGGACGACCTCTATGCGGCAATCTACCTTGTGGCGAACCTTTTCCAGGAGCTCTGTGAAGTTTCCGAATGAACCTTTTTGATCGCCAGGCAGGCCAAGCACCAAAATAGTAATCCTGTTTTCCTTTATAAATTTGACTAATTCGATATCAATATTGCCATACATAGCAAAGTAATTTACGGAGATCCCTTCTGAGCGCCCCTGCTCTATAAGCGCTTCGAGGCTTTTCATCATGTCAGCCTTCCATTGCTCTTGAGACGCCTGCTCGCCCTTATCAACATCCGAATCAATAACAAACAGGAATGAAACCTTGGCTTTTATTCTCCTTGCCAGGTTGAGGGCATGAATGGCCGACCAGATGTTGCCCTCCGCTGTTTGCAAGACGACAAGAATTCGCTCCATGTGAACCTCCTCACTCAAACGACAGCAAAAAGAGGGCCAACATTTATATTACGTAATATCAAATAGTTGTCTTGATAGATTAGATGACTGGCAAGAAATGTGTTTCATTTTGAAAAATATGGCTGATGAGAACTAACAGCCATGCCCAGATGGGGCACAACGAAAGATGAAAATAAGGGGTTGAAATAAAGGTTTGAGTCACGGTAATCCACTGGTTGTAAAGCAATTCAGGAATAAACTTAACCAGGAGGAAGGCCATGACTCGAAGAGATGATAGCAGAATAATAGGGGTTGTGTATCCAATTTGTTGCGGACTGGATGTTCATAAGGAGAGCATATCTGCTTGTGTTATTTGGGCGGACAAGGATGGAGTAGATCAATATGAGGTAGAGGTATTCGGTACCTTCACGGACGATTTGATGCGATTGCGGCAGAGGTTGCTTGATTATGAGTGCCCGGTTGTTGCGATGGAGAGCACAGGGATATACTGGCGTCCGGTGCATAATGTTTTAGAGGGTTACCTGCGGGTGGTTTTGGTAAATGCGCGAGACATCAAGAATGTGCCTGGGCGCAAGACTGACATAGGCGACAGCAAATGGCTTGCGGGGTTATTGCGTCATGGTCTTTTGAAGAGCAGTTTTATTCCGCCTCAGCAGGTACGTCAGTGGCGAGATCTGACGCGGTTGCGCAAGAAGTATGTTCAGACGGTGGGAGATTACAGAAAGCGCACTCACAAGCTTTTTGAATCGGCCAACATCAAGATTGATTCGGTGGTATCGGATCTGTTCGGAGTGACGGGGCGCAATCTGATGGATTTACTGGTTACCGACCGCAAGGCACTGACATTATCTGATGTTGCAGGATGTGTTCGTGGACAGCTCAGGGGTAAAGAAGCAGAACTGTTCAGATCTATTCAAGGTTTTTTCACAGATCATCACCGGTTCATTTTGAAGATGCTTCTTTCGACGATTGCCACACTGGAGGCACAGATTGAGGCGCTTGATCATGAGATTGGCTGTGCGATGAAAGGCAATGAGCCTTTATTAGAGCGCATGAAGAAGGCGCCGGGCATATCGGATGTTTCGGCCTTTGATATTCTGGCGGAGATTGGCCCCAATCTGGATAGTTTTCCTACTGACAGCTCATTGGCATCGTGGAGTGGCTTGTGCCCCGGTAACAACGAAAGCGCCGGGAAACGCAAAAGCGGCCGGAGCCCGGTAAAGAAGCATCATCTTAAGACCATTATGATTGAGGTAGCCTGGGCGGCTATCAAGAAGAAGGGCTCCTACTTCAAGGACAAATATTATCGTCTTAAGGCCCGGCGTGGTCCTAAGAAAGCAATTGTGGCGATTGCACACCGAATCCTTCTGGGGATTTATCACGTTATAAAGGATGGGGTTGATTTTCGAGATCTTGGGGAAGACTATCTCACGCTCAAAAACAAATCACAGAAGATATTTCATCTTCGCAGACAAGCGCTTTCCCTGGGATTCGATCTGGTTTCTCAAACGATGTAATGAACAATAATGTGTAGAGAAGATATTCATCAGCAAGGTCGATTGCGAACTGAAGCCTGTGAGCGCGTGAACTAACATGACCAGTCAGCTTTTGCACAACGAATTGTCGGCGCCATCGTGGCGACCACGGATATAAAAATCACGTTTCAAGCTGATTAGCAATGGTGAATATCACAACATCAACAGATAGATAGGGGTATTTTCATATAAACCTACTGGAATCGATTAGTCTTCCAAGGATAAGAGGAGTCGGTGGCGTTTCAATTTGAAAACTAATCCCCTTTCAAAAGGTTGTACTTTCGCATCTTTCGCCACAAAGTAGTACGAGGCAAATTGAGGATTTTGCTGCTCAGGACCTTGTTATGATCTGTCTTTTCAAGGACCCTGGCGATGTGCTGCTTTTCCAGCTCTTCAAGGCTAAGCAGTCCTTCGCCGTCCAAAGAGCTGAATTCGAGTTTTTGAAGGTCTGATGGGAGGTCCTCTGTTCTGATCATCTCTCCCTCAGCTAGGGCTACAGCTCGTTGAACTATGTTCTCCAATTCACGTATATTTCCCGGGAAATTATAGTGCAGAAGGATATCCAAAGCCTGCGGAGAAATTCGTTTAACCTTCTTTCCGAATGGTCGGCTGTATTTTTCAATGAAGTATGAAATCAGGAGAGGGATATCGTCTTTCCTCTCCGCGAGTCTGGGAAGATACAGAGTGACGACGTTCAGGCGGTAGAAAAGATCCTCCCGGAATGTCCCTTCGGAAGCAGCCTTCTTGATGTCTCTGTTGCTGGCTGCAATCAGACGAATATCCAGTTCGACGGGCCTGGTCCCGCCGACTCTCAGAATCCTTCTCTCCTGAATAACCCGCAAGAGCCTCACCTGCATGGAAGAGGGCATTTCACCTATTTCATCCAGAAACACCGTGCCCCCGGCTCCTGACTCCAAAAGACCTATTTTGGTTATAGTCGCCCCGGTGAAGGCTCCCTTTTCGTGCCCGAAGAGTTCGTTGCAAATCAGTTCTTCCGTGAATCCACCGCAGTTGAAGGAGACGAAAGGTCCGTCTTTCCGTGGGCTCAACCTGTGGATGGATCTTGCAACTAACTCTTTCCCTGTTCCGCTTTCTCCCTGCAGCAGGACATTACAATTGACCACGGCAACCTTTCTGACCATGGAGAATATCTCCTGCATGACGCCGCTATTGCCTATAAACCCGTCGAGGGGTCCCCCGCCGCCCAGAGCTTCCCTCAGGAGCCGATTCTCCTCGCGAAGCCCTATCTTCTCCCTCGCACCACCGGCAAGCGAACGAATTTCCTCCAGTTTGAATGGCTTTGTGACGTAATGATAAGCTCCCCTCCTTATGGCCTCGATCGCAGAGTCAATGGACCCGTGGCCTGTGATAATTATGACCTCCACATCTCTTTGAGATTTCTTTATAATTGCTAGTACTTCGATGCCGTTTGCATCGGGGAGCATAACGTCGAGGAATACTATAGGAAAAGGATCGCGCGCAAAGGATTCAAGAAAGGAACGAGCCGACTGAAAAGCCTCTACCTCAAAGCCGTCCTTCTCAAGTACCCGCTTGAGGCGAGCGCATACAGTCAATTCATCGTCAACCACTGCAACCCTAGGCATCCTAAATCACTCTCTTATTATCGGCAATGGGTAGATTAATGAAAAAAGCCGTCCCCTTGCCCACCTCGCTTTTAACTTCGATGTAGCCACCATGGGTCTTTATAATCCCGTATGTCAGAGACAGACCGAGCCCGGTTCCTTCACCCACAGGTTTGGTCGTATAAAAGGGATCGAAAATGTGTGCTAAATCCCCTGGCTTTATGCCTGAACCAGTATCTGCTATTGCTACTCTTATGTAACCCTCTTGAGCCTTTTCAGTTCGGATGGAAATAAGGCCTCCCCTATCAGTGGCCTGGATCGAGTTGAGGATGATATTAAGGAATGCCTGCTGCAAGTCCTGGCGCTTTCCACGGATGGCCGGCAAGTCATCCGCGATCTCCTTTTCCATCTGGATTCCCTTTACCATGATCTGATTCTTCACAAGCCTCACAGTGCCTTCGAGGACATCCTTGACGCTGAGATGGGTCAGGAACGGGCGTTCGGTCCTGGAAAACTCCAGGAGATTCTTTACGACGTGACTAGCCCTGTCTGCCTGATGAATAATGTCCTGGATCATCTCATGCGCTTCAGTATTATCCGTGCCGGGGTATTCCAGAAGCAGACTCTCCGCCGTTATTGATATATTGTTGAGAGGGTTATTCAATTCGTGGGCAATACCAGAGGTAAAAGTCCCAATGGAGGCCATTTTCCGGGATTGCAGTAATTGCTCCTGCCCTGATTTGATCTCTTCAGCCATCTTGTTGAAAGCCGCTATCAATTGTGAAATTTCATCTTGACCTTTGGCATTGTAGGGGATGGGTTCGAAGGTCTCCTTTGCAACCTGGGCCGTTGCTTCCTGGACAATGGCGAGGGGTTTCAGGATGCTTCTGGTAATGAGATGGAACACAAGGAGGACGAGGACGGCAAAAGTACCAAGGAAAGCTAAAGGCACACCAAGGGTTCCGGTCAGAGTCTTTTGAATGAGCTGCCTCTTAAGTTTTTTCAGCATCTGAGCGAAATCTACAAGGGCCTTTCCCTTTTCTCTGATTTCAACTACGTCTATCTGACCCTCTCCCTGCTTGCTTAAATCGGCGATCTTCTCGAGACTAAGCTTGTAGTCATACAACCTCTCCTCGAGATTCCGGTAACCTCCCCCTCCGGCCACGCGCTCAATACTCTCCGCAAGCTTTCTTGCCCCGTCTTCCACCCTGAAAAGGTAGAAGATCGTCTCGTGCAGGCTGTCAATATCTCTGGTAAAAATAAAGTTCTTTTCATATCTTCTCAATTCAAGGATATTGTTGAGGAGATCGTCAAAGTGCTCGACGGTGATCAGCTTTTGCTCAAGAGAAAAGATGTTCCTGTAATATAAAAGCGTTAGGACACCAATGAAAGAAAAGCACACGAGAAAAAAAACAGTTATTTTTCCTTTGATGGTCTTAATGTCCTGTCCCCTTTCAATCCGACCGCTCTTGTTAGAAGCCGGCAGCAGCGGGACCTCACCCTACCGGGAGCCTCATAATTAGCGTTTCAGTGTTGTACAGTAAGAGAGTTGGTTTCAACTCTCAGGCACAATTACTATGCCGGAATACAAAACTTTGGCGGCGATTCCCTAATTGGCCTTACGCCAAGCTGGAAAGTCGACAGCCCTTGCCAAAGCTGTTCCCGTAATGATTAAACGCGGTGCGTGTACTCTATCAGAGTACTCCGCAATTTTCATGCCGTCAATCGCCCGGGCGTCTTCTCAGATTGATAATGGACAAGACTTCTTATCTAGTGTCCATCCGGAAATAGCAGTTTTTGACCAGCATAGGCGAGACCAAAATCCTCCTGCCTCCGAGATTTTTTGACGGAGAGAAGTTTCTTGAGTTTTTGGCCTTCTATATGCTCAGATTATGTATTTTTAGACAAACCTTTCCCTTTAGCTTCAAAATGTTATCATTTGGTTGAAATGCTGTTTGATTCAAGTGGCAGTTTCGCTCCTCGCTATAGTGAATAAATTGGCCGCT
>MNYJ01000100.1 GCA_001874005.1 Desulfobacteraceae bacterium CG2_30_51_40 | reverse complement strand
AGCATTCATGGGCGGCAAATGACCGTGAAGATACCTTGGATATTTTCAAATTCTGACGGTGGCAGATCTCTTAATAAACCGTCATTCGATATAACATTTTCAGGGACCGTTGAAATTAATAGAACGTCTAACTATCTTTCTTTATTGCATTATTTTGAGCTGGCCTCATAAAGAGCCAACGGAAATGTTATGTTAAATCGTTACGCGAAAATCGGTGTTAAACCTGTTAATAAGGGCAGTTGCTTCCCGGGATTCTACCGAGGAGAGAGGCAGTCTCACATTATGATCAAATCCTGTGGCCCACGATATAAGAGTAGTAACGGCTACGGCCACCAGGACATTGGGTATCCTCGGATTAAGCCACCTCAGGGCGTACATTATGGCAAAGGCCCCGAGTCCCATGAAAAATGTGGGCCAGTGGGTATGGTTCACGGCGGCTGCCACAACCTTGAAAACGGTCACATAGTGATGCTCTGCCGTATCAACATATACGCCGAACATCTTGGATAACTGAGACGTGGCGATTATAATCGCGGCGGCATTGGTAAATCCGTTTACAACAGGGTGGGATAAGAAGTTCACCACCACCCCGAGCCTCAGCACCCCAAGGGCAAATTGAAAAATACCCACCATGAGCGCAAGCAGGATCGCATAAGCGATGTAACCCTCGCTACCGGCTGTCGCCAGAGGCGCAAGGGAGGCGGATGTCATAAGTGAGACAACCGCTACAGGCCCGGTGGCCAATTGTCTGCTTGAACCGAAGAGCGCGGCTATCATAGGCGGAAGAAAGGCCGCATACAGACCGTAATAAGCGGGAAGCCCGGCAAGCTGGGCATAAGCCATTGACTGGGGTATGAGCACCAGAGCGACGGTTAACCCCGCCAGCGCATCTGAGCGCAGGGACTCCTTTGAAAAGATTCTGAACCATCCTAGGAACGGAAAGAGTTTTTCCAGCATGAACACCTCCAGACTATTCTCATGTACCCTTACTCAAAATCCTTTTACAGGACATTAAAAGCTCGTTAAACAGGCTAGCAGCGTCATAGAGCCTGTAGGTATTGAGCCTGGCAACCGAATCAACCAGGGCAAACAATATCATTGCCACTTTCCTGGGATGGAAATCATCGCTTATTGATCCATCCTTTTGGCCCTCTAAAATGGCCGAATCAAATACGTCCACGAAACATGTATAAATGGCCTCAAGCTCCTTCCTGAAAAGCGGATTTACCTCTGAAAGCTCATAGGCGTCATGCCTGTGCAAGAATAGAAACCTCTCTTCCATCGAGGCCGAATAGGACAGATAAAAAGAGACTAAATGCTCCGTCCTATCCAAGCCGCTTCTGAAATGCCATGATTTTTCATATTGCGAAAAATCACTCGTTATTGAGTTTCTAAATTCCCTCAATATGGCCAGAAAAAGCTCCTCCTTGCTCGTGAAGTGATAAAAGATGGTTCCCTCTGCCACACCTGTGTTCTCTGCTATCTCTGAAATGTTGGTATTTCTGAAACCCTTGGAGGAAAAAAGATGGGCCGCGACCTCCAGTATTTTTTCTCTCTTCCTCAAGGAATATCTCCAAATAATAAACTGAGCGCTCAGTCAGTTCATATAGAACACTAAAATTTCCCAGTCAACAAGAAATTGGATGTTCAGATTCTTAGTGCAGCAGGCTTTTTGGTTTGGTATAAATTGGCTAACAAACAAAATTGCAGGTTGTTTAAGGGACGTAACCGATGGATGGTTTTTGTGACTGGAGTTTGTCTATGGAAAAGGATGAATGGCAGAAAAGGGGCTCCGGACATCGAAACCGGATGAGGCAGAGATTCCTGGAAGCAGGCCTTGAGAGATTCTCCGATGAAGAAGTGGTGGAGTTTCTCCTCACCCTCGGCACACCAAGAGGAGATCTCAAGATACCGGCCCGCGAGGCGGTAAGCCGCTTTGGCGGGCTGGCCGGCACACTTTCCGCTCCGTCTGAAAAGCTATTGCAGATAAAGGGAATAGGCACGAAGAATGCCCTCTATCTTGGCCTCATCCATCAGGTCGCAAACAGATACCTTCGTGACCGCGTGACCGGAAAAGATTTCTTCACCTCTTCAAAGGACGTATATGACTATCTATTCCACTCGATGAGGGATCTATCGCGCGAAACCTTCAAAGTGATATTTCTTTCAAGAAAAAACGAGCTGATCGCGGACAAAGATCTTTTCGTAGGAACGCTCACGGAAAGCGCGGTCTATCCCAGGGACATTCTCAGCGCATCGCTTGAGTATAAGGCCGCCTCCCTGATATTTGCCCACAACCACCCATCGGGTGACCCGGCCCCATCCTCCGCAGACACGCAAATAACCAGAAAACTGACCTGGGCCTCAAGGATAATGGGACTGCAGGTGCTAGACCACATCATTGTAGGCCGAAACGTCTATTATAGCTTTGCCGATGAGGGGCTCATTGCTTCCTTTGTTAAGGAATTCGAAGAAAAGCTGCCTCAGCTATAGCAAACCGGGATGGCGGTCCAGTTCCTCTTCAATCGAGTCCGTGTCCGTGGAGTTATAGAGTACAATATGCTGAAGGTGGAAAAGGCTGTCAGGACTCACCTTAGTGAATTTTACCGCCACACTCCCCTCCCCGCATCTTACCACCACTCCCTTTACCTCCACTGATAACTCACTCATAGCTCCAAGCATGTATATACGCACCAAGCATTCTGTACCAGGTTCAAAATGGGTATCTATCGGTAGAAGGCATCCACCGACGCTCAAATTTAGAATCTTGTCAGCGCGGTAAAGCCTGTCGGTCTTAAGTTCGGCGCCCACATTAAAAGCAATCCTGGTAAACCTGCGTTTTTCAGAAGGCATACATCCTCCAGAAAAAAAGTTTCATAAACAGGCAGTCGCTGAAGGCTGCCATTGCATTATATAAGCCGGGCGTTTATAATTTCAACGCACGGGCCGGCAAGGACGGCAATTCCATTACTGAGAGGCCATGATCTCATTTATGGTCTTGTAGAATGCCGGAGCCACCCAGGTAAACCGAACCGAGGCTTCCTGCTTCTCTCCCGGAACTTCCTTTACAGCCATAACCTTGACAAACAGGCTGCGTCGCTCTCCAGGGTCTTTTTCGTCCGCGGCATCAACACGCAGATCCTCCCACAGCTTTAACATGCCTGAGCAAACCAGGGTAGCAGATTTCGGATTTATCGCCACTACTAATGCAGATTCGCCAGTCCCGCTTACCACCTTGTCTTTAATTCTATAAATATTGACCTTTATCGGCGAAGAAAGATGTCTCAACTCATCATCTATCCTGGCTAGCCGGATGTTGTAAGGCTCACCCAATCCCTTTACCTCGTAAAGAGTGACCGGGGCAGGAACCCCTTTCATCTGCACCTTAAGCTGTTCGCCCGGTTCGATCACACCTGAGAGCCTTTCAAAGGTGGAAGGGCTTATCAATATCTGCCCGCCCACAGTGAAAGACTCCATTCGCCCGGTAAAATTGACCTGCGCCCCTACCACTCCGTACTTGGTGCGCCTCTCGGAACCGATATTTCCAACCACAACATCTCCAGTGTTTACGGCAATGCCCATCTCAAGATGACCTAAGCCTTCTCTCTCGTTGACCGTGTTTATCTCTTCCATGGCAAGCTGCATTTTAAGGGCGCATGAAACCGCCTTGAGCGCGTGGTCTTCCATAGGCTCAGGCGCGCCAAAAAAGGCCAGGATTCCGTCGCCTATTATCTCGTCTATAACGGCCCGGTGATCCATCAATATCTCTATCATCCTGCTTAGATAGCGATTAAGGAAAAGGACTACTCTCTCAGGCTCCATCTGGCTTGTCAGAGCTGTGAATCCCCGAAGATCAGACATCATTATGGTCAGCTCCCTTTTTTCTCCCCCCAGGGCGAGCCCATCGGCGGACTCCATCAGCCTTTTGACCACCTCCGCCGTCACATACCTGCCGAAGGTATCCCTTATAAAGTCCCTCTTCTCTATATATTCCTCCAACTGACGACCCAGTGCATTGAAGGAACGCGCAAGATGCCGTATCTCACTCGCACCTGTTTCAGGCGCCTTAACGCTGAAGTCCCCCTTACCAAGACCGGCGGTTGAATCGGATAGAGTCCTCAAGGGCCTCGTAATACCGCGGGCAAGCAGGACAATCACCACACACATCAGAATAAGGCCCGCGATCCCTATAGCCGCCAACTTCCTTGTAAGCCCTACAACATCAGCAAGAAGCTCGGAGGCAGGAAAAATGATCCCGAGAGACCATCCTGAGGAGCCGACCGGCGCGTAGTAGAGATAAGAATTGCCTCCTGTCAGGAAGTCCTTCACCTCAGCAAATCCTTTTTCACCTCTTATCATATCGCGGCCCACAAGTCTAATCTCCGGGTCGTTAAGTGCCTCGGAAAGACTGAAGAGGCTCTCCCGCATTACCAGCTCATCTGCGGGGTGAGTTATAAAATCCCCATTCTGGGATATGATAAATGCATAGCCGCTACGGTACACCTTTACCCCATCCAAGAGTTCCTTTAACCACTCAAGGGATATGTCGGCGGTGGCGACGCCCATCAAACGCCTCTTCTCCCCCCTGATGCTGAAGAAAGGGACGGAATAGGTGGCCATAAGTATTTCGCCGCCGCCTTCATCATAATAGGGGTTACTCCAATGCGCTCTGCCTGTCTCCCTGGATATCTGATACCAGTCCAGTATGAAATAATTGTATGAGTCGGTACCCAGAAAATTGAATTCTATACCATCCTTCCCTCGGAAGCCGTAAGGAGCGCAGAACTTGAGTTCAGGGCTTATCGCGTAAGGCTCATGGGCTATTGCGATACCGAAGATATCAGGGTTAAATATGAGGCTCTTTTCTATAAGCGGCACCAGACCTTCCCTGCTAAGGGACTGGATTTCCATAAGGGATGCGATTGCCTTGGGAACCCCCTCCACACCCCTGAGCACCGCCTCTATCTGATGGGAGATAGAAAGGGTAAGGTTCTTAGCCCTTTCCTCAACCTCAGCAATCACAGTCCTCCGGGACACAAGGTAATTGTAGCTAAAGGCGGATATGAAGATCAGGGCCGCGGCCCCGCCTATAGAAAGGATCAATCTTGTAGCTGTGGAATATCCAGGCTTCACCGGCCACACTTCCTAAAAAACGCTCCTGATAATGCCCGGCAAGCGGCAGCGGCAATTTTACTCAGGGACGCGCCACCCCATGCGGTTCAAAATGGAATTCATGATAAGAGGGCACTGCTTCTATGTACCCCCCCTTCTTGAGTTCAGAGGCCACTTCCATGTAAGAATTCACTGAGAGCGCACCCAACGCCGGAGAACCTTCAAAGCGGATGATATCCTTCATACGCTCAAGCATCCACTTCTGATGCACACGGTTTGTAGCGGTCTTTGCAGCATGGACATATTTCATCACTATATCAAGCGACTCATCAGGATGACTGAAGCAATACTCCCAGCCAGCCACCGAAGCCGCGGCAAAATCCCCGCACAAGGAGGGGGCATCAAGGCAGGTCTTCTCAAGACAATAGATTCCATCTTCCGGAAATCTCATGCCGTAGTCCGACAAAAGAAACGTGGTCAGTTCCGACTGGTCAAGACCCGCATTAATCAACTGGTGATACTCGTTGTACCACATTGCAGAGGCGGCATCCACCCCGGATCTCAAAAAAAGATTCACCGTGGTTCCCTGGGGTATGATCCTGGGACTAATGTTATGGGTGTGGAAAAATGCCTCCGGCAGAAGTCTGAACTCACCCCCCCAGAGCCCTATCTTTTTCCCGTCCAAATCTTCGGGCTTGAGTATCCCGGAGGACCTTCTTGCAACAAGCATATAGGCCGACTTCTGAACTATTTGAGCTATATTGACAACACGCACTCCCCGCGCGCGCATTGTAATACCTTTGAAGAGAAACATCGTTGCAAAATCCGTCTTGCCGTCAACGAGCATCTCCGAGCCTGGAAGATCAGGACCTCCCCGCATGATCTCCACATCAAGTCCCTTTTCCCTGTAAAAGCCCTTTTCAAAGGCCACGTAGAATCCGGCGAACTGGGCCTGATGAATCCATTGCGGCAGGAATCTCACTTTTCTATGGCCGTCTTCCCCGGCCTCCGCGCCCCTAATGGTGACAAACAGGATGGCGGCAATCACAACGGCCCAACGCGCCGCTTGAGAGGCGAAGACTTTTAAATCCATTCCAACCAAAGATAAGGTTCGCATAGGTCCTGATATCATCACTCCCCCCATTATCAGGTAAAAGGTTTTATCTCCGCCACTCAACCTTCTTTCCAATCGCTGCCAATGCACCATGGGTCAATTGCATAAACAGTAGAGCTTTTTTGTACCCGTTGAAGGCCTTGCAGGTTAAATCCTGAAAAATAAAAGCCAGTCAATCCATTCTTCTGCGGGTTACCCTGATTGATATTCTTTTTTATTATTTGGCGCGCCTGCCGTGATTCGAACACGGGGCCTGCGGATTAGAAGTCCGCTGCTCTATCCAGCTGAGCTACAGGCGCGTGAGAGGAGAATTTCAAAAGATGAACTTCATTTGAAGTTGATCTGATATATCAACGTGATCTTCTGCCTTGTTTTTCCCGTTCCCATTAAGAACCTCCCTTAAGACCAGGTTCGTATCGCTTTCAAGCTCGGCCACTATCTCAGCAAGGGCTTTAAGATTTATAAGGGTCTTCCTTGATCTCTCCCTGTAAGGGAGTCTAAGGGACGGATCGGAAAGCATCTCCGTAATCTGACCGTAAATTTCGTTGTCCGGTTTTTCAGCACTTCTGTATATAAGCGATACCCATCTCTGCTTCAGGTCTTCGGGAAGCTGGCGGTACTGTGCAAGTATTTCAGGGTCTTTACCAAGGGAAAGGGACCTCTTGAGCTGGACGATAGAGGCCAACACCTGTTCGGCATCAGAGGGTGTAAGCACTCCGGCATTTACTAAGTCGTTCCAGCGATTCTCTATCTGGGCCCTCACCCACCTCTCACCCTCTTCAGGGGTAAGAGAAATCTCAAGAAACCTTTGCTGGGCCCGCAATATCTCCTTACCCATGCCCATGCCCGAGCCGTTCAGCTTTCTGATTATCATGTTCAGGGCTTCAAGGGATTCCCGCTTCATATCCCTCAGCCTGTGGTCCTGCAAAACAATATCCTCCCATTGCTGCCTTATGAAACCAACCTCCGCCTTCATCAGGGAGAAAATTATACCCGATTTGGCAATCGCGTTACGCAGGCTGTGGGCCAGGATATTGCAAGCTCTCACTTTTTCCTTAGCGAGCTGATGCATTGCCTCGTAGGCCTGCTGCCTTACCTGATAGGAAAGCAATTCAGTGCCGAGAGCCCTTGAAAGCTTCTTTATAAGGCTTGTCTCAGGACTGCCGATCTTGATCGTGTATGGCCTGAAATGGATCTTGATTACTGCGGCTGTAGCATAATCACTGTTGGACCAGATAGTCTCCTCATCATAGTTTGTTGGATAGGTGGGAAACTCGCTGGAGGAAAGATACAAATCCTGTTTTCTCAAAAGAACGGGTTCCATGTGATGGAAGTCTTCCCAGATACCATCCACCTGGAGTCTAACGCTTCTGCCGTCGTTTCTGGGGTCTTCAGCGGTCCAGCTCTTCTGCTTTTCAACGCACCACGCCATTGCCTCCAGGGGACGATAAGGTTCGTCTCTGTAAAGCGTCCAAGGCTTTCCCGGAGGGTTATAGTCCGATCTCTCCGGGAGCCCCCATGAAATGGCAGTTCTGCTGTCGTTTATTATTCCTGAGGTGATCCTGGTAGCCAGGAGATCGGGCGGCGCGCCTATACGGTAAACCGTACCCTTGAAGGCATTGGGTAAGCAAAAGAGAATAGTCTCTATTATTTCCTTGCAGGCCCGCTCGAGAAAAGCTTGGTCAACGTTTATGGTCAACCGGGGTTCCTTCCCAAAAACCGCATAGATTGGTTCTCAACTTGCTAAAGTGTTAAGAACCGCCGAATATAGACAACAATGTATATGTTTTTTATGTTTTGTCAATAGTAAAACACCCCTGAGGGAGCGGCCGATAGCTCCGATGGCAGGAGCGATCTTCCTCATAGATGAGAAACTGCCATTTCGGGAAAAAAAGACTTACTAACCTCATGCCCGGGCAGGGCTCAACGAAACATGAAAATCACCCCATGGAGAGCAGCGCGTGACTCGGAACTCACAGGCACCGGATCTCAACGGCTAGAGGCAAACCGCATGTCTCAATCAACCAACCGTAAATTATGGACTACCAGCATGAACATGAAGTAAGTTGTCCCACAGGGAATGGTTACCGCTTCCCGTGAAAACCTACGGCGGGGTATTATTGGTAAATGCGCAGCAAGGAAATGCTCCTCATAGGTACCGTCCACAATGATCCTGAAGGTTTTGAGAGTCTATCAAAGGTGCTTCGGGAAAACAAACCCGTCCACATTGCCGTTGAAGTTAGCCCTTATGGGCTTTCTTACCGAAACAGGCATGGAAGGCTATTGCAGGCGATATTAGCCCGACGAATAAGAAGGCTTGAAAAGCAAACCCGGAGCCGCCTTCGTGCCGAAAGCGTGCTAAGATCAATCAGAGAAAAATTCAGGGCTCCCTTTGAATACAGGGCAGCTCTTCGTTACTGCAGAGAAAGCGGGGCAGCTCTCCACGCCATTGATCTTTCAAGTCTTAGCAAAGAACTGATAGAAGATGGATGGCATGAGCTTATAGAAGTTGAAAATATTACAAAATCAATTAATTATTCATCCGACACCAAGACTTTTTCAGTAGAACAGGAATATCTACGGGCGGAAAGGCTTCTTAAGGAGGACAGTTCCATGGTTGATGTTTTCCTTTCGCCATGGACTTCGCAAGTGATTTACGAGGAAAGGGAAGCGCATCTGGCGGGGGCTTTGGTTGATCTACACTCCAAGATGGAGGCAGGTTGCCTCGTCCATGTGGGTGGGTGGCAGCACCTCCTTGATAAAGGAGGGTTTAAGACCCTTTTCCAGCGCCTTTCCCATCTTAACCCAAGGCGCCTTCTGCTGCCTCACGCATTAAAGACGGGTACCATACAACGGCGCGCGTGTTGACTATAGACGTTCATTACAGGATTTGCGTCGCCCCCGTTCTTGAGAGCCCCCTTCATATCTTCTTTGTCCTAATGTTCTTGCGGGGTAGCGGTCTGTATCGGAGACAAAGAGCCGGCGCTTTACGTCGTTCCGGCCAAGCCGGGCTCGGACCCCAATCCGGAAGCCGGAATCCAGGTACATTAGCTCTAATTATTGAGATGATACGTTACGGCCAAGAAGATGGTTATGTCCATTCGTATATAAAGAGTCTTTCCCTAACCCTCACGCCCGGATAGGGCACAACGAAGGATGAAAATGCCGCAAGTCATTCCGGACTCGGTCCGGAATCCAGGTATAAAAGACTAGATACCGGCCTGCGCCGGTGTGACGATGTATTTTCATATAAAACCCTACGGTAATGGCCCATGTGTAAACCCCCCAAAAATGGATGCTATTTTACCGGTTAAGGGGAGCGGGCCGTTAACGGATCATAATCAAGCGGGAAGAAGGCTCGATTCCCGCCTCCCAGTCTGTGTCCCAAGAGGCTTGACCGGTCTGAAGCGTTTAATAGGTAAAGCATAAGTTCATTACCCCTCAGGAGTCCGAGGCATCCGTTAGCCGCGCTCAATTCATCGAAATGATCTACCATATCCCTTCTTACTGTGGGGCCCGCAATTACGAGCGGAACAGGCTCCCCGGAATGGATGAGCGGAGGAGAGCAGGGAGTGGAATGGTCGGCAGTTAGGGCCGCGATGATCCGGCCTCCGCCTTCAAGGGTCTTCACCAGGGGCTCAAGTCCCCTGTCGAGTTCGGTCAAAATCTTGGCCTTTCCTATTGGATCACCCCTGTGGCCGGCCTCATCCGGAGCCTTTGTGTGGACATGTATGAAACCATGGATATTATCCTCAAGGGCTGCTTCAATTCTTCCCCGCAAATCATTTCCCGGGTCTTTGCTGTCCCGACTAAAATCAAATTTCATTCCCAGTTCCGAGGCAAGGCCCGCATATATTGCGCCTGAAGCAATAAGTCGTCCCCTCATTCCCCAGACCATCTCAAAAGGCTTCTGGGGCGATCTTCGGCCCGCCCTTTGCGTTACGAGAAAATCGGCCGTCGGCAACTCTGATGCCGCCCTTTTCTTGTTTATGGGATGATTGCTTAATTTCCCCCGGCAATAGAAAATATAGCGGTTAAGAACTTCGGCCGTTACAGCGGAAAGTTCCGGTTCAGGGCTTTCCTCAAGGGGCTTTACCATCGCCAGGGGCATCCCTATGGTCATTGGATCGGAATCGCTTATGAAAGGAGAGCATTTACCCTTCAAAACCAGGATAGCGTCATTTCCGCCCGTATGGTGGAGTTCAATTCTTATCCCATTAAGCTCAAACGGATCCAAATCCCTGTAAAGGGTTTCCAGGTCAATGTCTTCCTGAGCAACAGCCTTTCTGGATAACGCGAGACAAGGCACCCTGCCCTCCCACAATATCCCGGCTAAATGGGCCAGAACCAGGACATCGGCGTCATCGAATGGAACTCCGTAGCCCACTGCCTCAAGGAGGCCTCTTCCGGGAAAGGATTCCCTTGGATAGCCCCAGAGCAGATAGTGTGCGGTCTCGCTGGGCAGACACTCTCCCAGTTTGCCGGCGTGCAGAAGCCCGTTACCTCCGATTGCTGCCATACGATCCATATTCGGTGTGTCGGCCGCCTGTAGAGGGGTCCGCCATCCTAGGGCCTCATAAGAGCGGTCTCCGGCACCGTCAAGCAACACCAAAATAACCTTCACGGGCTTTGAGTCTCCGTTTATATGAAAATCACCCCTCCCCTTCTGGGTGAGGGATATAACTAGTGTCCATCCGAAAATGGCTATTTTCACCGATTTCGGCGTTGGGCTCAAATTTTAATCCTCGAAATACGTCAATGTATTCCTGTGGTTAAAATTATCGCCCGCCTTGAACTCGAAGAAACTATCTCATTTCCGGATGGACACTAACTAAATGGGGATATTATTATTCTTTGTTGTACCCCCATTCAGGAAACTTGGGTT
>MNYJ01000187.1 GCA_001874005.1 Desulfobacteraceae bacterium CG2_30_51_40 | reverse complement strand
AATATAAGGAGGCTTCTTGAGCACCAGCGCCGTCTTGAGACGTCCGAAGGGACAGCGCCCTTCCAGGTCGTTTTTCTCTTCAGCGACCGCTCTGACGGAGGGTGCCGGGGAGAGACGATTGCGCTTGAATACGGGCTCCCTTACGTAAGCTATGATATCAGACAATTTCACCATATCAGGGGGATAAAAAGAGATGTCTCCTCCCCTGAGGGAATGAACGCCCGAAGGGCATTTGACCTGCTGGCGGAAGCCCTCACGGCATGCCTTGAAATTGATCTTATAGCCCTCGGCGGTTATATGAGTTACACGACCATAAAGAGATGCGTAAACGTCCATCCTGCTGATCTATCTATAAAAGATGCCTCCGGAAGTAGAAGATTCACAGGCGCAAACGCGGTCTTTGACGCCATCTGCGCAGGGGAAAAGGAACTCAGGGCATCAACCCTTTATACGGACGAAGGAGTGGATTCCGGGCCGCTTCTCATGGTCTCGGAACCCCTTGCGGTGGAATTGCCCCTGCCTCTGGAATCACTCTTAAAGGATAAAGAGATGCTTGCCAGGGTGGCGGAGGAGCATCAGGAAAGGTTAAAGGAGATCGGGGACTGGAAGATATTTCCCCGCACAGTTGAACTGATAGCAAGAGGCAGGTTTTCTCTTGATGAAAATAATGTGGCCTATCTTGAAGAGACCCCCCTCGATGCGGGATACAGGGAAGGGAGATAGGGTGCTGATGGCAGCAGCGATCTGGACCCTGATGCTGGCAGCGGGAGGACTGTTTCCCGACGCCCCCGTAAGGGCGGATGATTTCTTGCGCCTCCGAAACGAAATGGTCTCCGGCCAGATCGTTTCAAGAGGAATCAAAGATACGAGAGTGCTAGATGCGATGAGGAAGGTCCCCAGGCACCGCTTTATCCCTGAAAGGCAAAGACCCCATGCCTATGAAGACTGCCCGCTTTCCATCGGGGAGGGGCAGACCATCTCTCAGCCCTATATCGTTGCCTTCATGACCGAGGCCCTGGACCTCAAGAAGGAGGACAGGGTGCTTGAGATAGGCACGGGCTCGGGCTATCAGGCGGCGATACTTGCCGAGATCGTCTCCCGGGTCTATACCATCGAGATAGTAGATTCTCTTGCCGAGAGGGCCCAAAAGACCCTCAAATCCCTTGGCTACACAAACATAGATGTAAGGCATGGTGACGGATACAAGGGCTGGCCCGAGGAGGCGCCTTTCGATGCCATAATAGTAACGTGCGCCCCTGAAGACATACCGGAGGCATTAAAGGAGCATCTTGCGGAAGGCGGAAGGATGATACTTCCTCTGGGCAGTGCCGGTTCGGTTCAGACCCTCATCAAGATCAGCAAAGAAAAAGGAATCCTGCGCGTCAAAGACGAGATGGCCGTGAGATTCGTCCCAATGGTCAGGCAAACGAGATAAACTTACCCGCTACCACCTGCTTGCGTGTTTCCAGGCAAGGTCCTTGAGCCTGCTTTCCAGTTCCGGAACCCTGTCTTTTATTTGAGCGTAGTCCCACTTGAGTGCCTTTACAGGCTTCATGGAGATGACGGTTGCGGTTCGCTTCTGTCTGGGGCTTATGACACCCAGCTCCCCTATTATCTGACAGGTCCCGAGCGGCTCGAGCATTCTGCCGTCATCCGCTGTGAGGCATGCCTCTCCCCCTATAAGGAGAAGAAAATCCGTTCCGGCCTCATCACCTTTTTTATAGATGGTTGCGCCTTCGGGGAACTCCTTGATCTCGAGATGCATGAGAAGGTAGCCGAGCTTTTCTTCGTCAAATCCCTTAAAAAGACCGCACTTTTTGACTGCGTCTCTGACCATCTCAAATTCCATAGGCTTTTCCTCCTTCCGTATGCCGCCGGCATCAAAATCTCACATGCCCTCATCCATAAAAAAAAGCGCACCCTGACGCAGAGGATGATCTTCTTTGCTTTCCATGCGCTCTTCCCTGGCCTTTACATCACCCTTGAGGAGATAGCGCTCAAGAAGCCTGTTGTATCTCGTCCAGGATCCATCTTCCCTGTCACGCTCAAGAATTCTTCCAAGGGCGTTCAGCTTAGCGTCCAGATCGTCAACAAAGTGGAGGGCAAAGGCCTCGGCAAATTTGGGTTTCTTTGGGGATCCGAAGAGATATTCACCGTGATGACTCAATATCAAATGCCTCAGCCTTATTGCAAGTTCAGCCGGAAACCCCTTTATTTCCCTGATCTTCTCATCAAGCATTGAGGCGCCAAGCGCCAGATGTCCGATGAGCCTTCCCTCGTCCGTGTAGTCAATCTGGAGATCACACGACAGTTCCTTTACCTTTCCTATATCATGGAGAAAGGCCCCGGCCAGCAGGATATCCCTGTTAAGACTCGGATACCTTGCGCACACATCGGATGCCAGTCTGCATACCGCAAGGGTATGCTCCAGGAGACCTCCCAGGTAGCAGTGATGAAAGTTCTTTGCTGCGGGGGCCCTCTTGAAACGGGACATGAACTCGGTGTCTCCCATGAATCTGTCTATCACGGCCCTTGTGTGCGTCTCCTCCATATCCCTTAGTATTTCTCGCAGACCGGCAATCATATCGGAAACCGCAAAAGGAGACGCCTCAAGGAATATTGCCGGATCAACCGTGCCTTCCGCGACAGTCAGATCGCTTATCACCACCTGATTCTGCCCCTTGAAAGAGGTTACCTGCCCCTGTAACCGTATCATATCTCCGGTTTTGAATCTCGCTGATAGGCTATCCGCCTTCTCCCACACCCTGGCCTCGATCTCCCCGCTCTTGTCTGATAGAACGAGCATCAGATAGGGATCGCCCTTTCTGCTGACCCCGGAGCGCTTGTCCTTTACCAGATACACGCCCTCGACTGAGGCATCCGCTCCGAGGTCCTTGAGCCATAAGTGTACAGGAGCTTCCTTTGTATTTGCTGTCATTGAGATATCAGTTCCTTTACTGTGGAAATACACCCCCTGTCATCCCGGAATGCCGACGGTATAACCGTAATCCATCTCTGCGCTATTAGACATGGATCACGGCTCAAGCCCGCAATGACGGGCCATGCTTTTTCATTCCCTTGCTGCCGATTGCCACCCGGCCATGAAGGTTTGGGTAATAACAGGCACGTTTCAGTCATCGAAGTTCCCCGCGGGCCCCTTATGACCCTGAATATCAACGGCCCTTTCCCTTATCTTCGCTTCTGTCCATAGGGCAGGGTCTTCAATGCGCTCCGCCTTAGGCCCCATGTCAAATGAGTTCTTCCTGAGGATGGCATCAATTGCAAGGGAGGCGCTATCCTGCGCGTTAAAGACCTGCGTGAGGAGTTCATACACGAAATCCTCCACGCCCTTTGCCATTCTCTCTCTGACATCGAAGGGAAGACCCAGCAGCTTGTTTTCAAAAGGAAGGTTGAGTTTCTTGTAATCGCCTGCCTTCAGATTCTTTCCCTTCCCGTAGGCAACCATCTCGGCCCACATCTCCTCTGTCATACCGTTACCGGGGACCTTTATGAAATCGCCTTTTTCATCCAGAAAGGCGTTTCCGTATTCGTTCACCTTGACCCCCCAGGAGATCATCTGGAGTGCAGTTGCGACATTTGCCTTGGTGGTGCGGGTCTCCTGCGCTATCCTTCTCAGGCGTTCGGAGCTGTTACCCGAGGTCCCGTGCTGGGCACCGGAAACGCCGTAAGGGGCTATGGCCTTGTGTATCTCGGCGGTCAAAGGAACCTGTATGCCCGCATCGCTTTGCTCTATCCCGTGGGTCGTTCCGTTGTTGAGCGCTATCCAGTCAGGGGATATGCCGTGGGCGTTCAAGCCCTTTATCAGAAAAAGGGCTTCCTCTACCGTTGATAGACCTTCTTTACCCTTTATCTCACCAACCTCCGTCTCGTAGCCTGCCCAGGAAGGCAGATAACGATTGAGGGCAAGGTTTGCGAGAAGGTTTTCCTCATCCGGCATGTGGGAGGCATCAATAGCAATGGATGTTATTCCGGCATCGAACATGGAGGGAATCTCCGTCTTTGCAGTCTCGATATCCTTTGTTGACTTTATGCCGTAGTGGTCTGCGTGGACCGCCACAGGCACCCTTATCCCCATTTCATTGCAGAGGGCGTCCACCCAGGTTGCCATGTTCCAGAAATTGACCGCGCAGTAAGCGCTTGCCCCTCCCTCGGATTTTGCTATCTCTATGATGATGGCGGCATCGGCACGCTCGGCAGCCCTCAGAGCCCCTCGGATGACGAAATGATTTCGTCCGTTGGCGGCTATGGTCATGGCCTTACCCTTGGCCGAAAGACCCCTGTCTATAACCTTCCCCGCCACGATGAGGGCCTTTGAATTGGGAAACAGCCTACTGATGTTAGGTGGTCTTCCCACCTCCAGGGCCTTTTCAAAATCTTTTTCCGAGATTGCACTCTTGGATGACATGGCTCTCCTCCTTATCTTTCTCAATTGGGTTAATCTTCAAGTATGATCTAAAAAAATCCGGGGTAGGTGCGGCTTCAGCCGCACAGGAAAGGTTCGCTGTGCGCCTGAAGGCTCACCTACAGAACCTGATTCCTGGTCTGCACGACCTTATCCGCGCAAAGCCATCCCCCCTATTTTATATGAAAATACATCGTCATACCGGCGTAGGCCGGTATCCAGTCATTTATACCTGGATTCCGGATCAAGTCCGGAATGACGTGCGGCATTTTCATGTTTCGTTGTGCCCCAAAAGGGCATGAGCGTTTATATGAAAATGCCATTGCCCTTTACCCCTCCCTCTTGAGGGGGCGGATGTGCATAGGCAGATTGCCGATTCCCTCAGGGATCAGCTTGCATTTCATCCCTCCCCCTCGACGGGGGAGGGAGGGGTGGGGGTGATTTTCATTCGTCGTTGTGCCCCTTCAAGGCCATGACCGTTAGTGAAATGATACATTTTTTTTGCCCACATGGCACAGCCCATTTCCGGGCTTTTAAAGTCAATTCAACCACATAGGCGCTGAGACCATCTTTGCTTACCATCTCAAGAGCATCATCTTAATTCATAATACAGGTATTTGTAAATATCCACACCGGATTGATTGAGCAGTAGTAACGCCTTATCCCTCCCCCTTTACCGTCGAAGCGTCGGGATGCGGCAGCATTATTCCCTCTCCCTTATTCAGACCTCAATCCTGCATTGACCCCGGAAGGAATCGTTCATATACTTCGTTGCAATCTCAGCACCCAAGGGGGATTTTGTTAATAGAATGGATGAAAGAAGAGAACAAATACCTTCCTGTGATATCTTTGTTGACAGGGAAGGCGAGTGGCACTACCGGGGCGCCCCAATGATCCGCAAGGATATCGTCGGGCTTTTTCTGGAACACCTGACCCTTTCTCCGGACGGTGATTATGTGATTGACCTGGACGGCCAGAGGTGCCTGCTGGAAGTTGAAGATACCGTATTTGTAGTAAAAAGAGTTGAATCAGTCACAGGTAACAATGAACGAATTAACGGATTCCTTCTTCTCTTGAGCGACGGAACAAAGGAGCCTCTCTCAGACCACACCCTTGAGATAGGGGAGGGAAACATGCTGTATTGCAGGGTAAAGAAGGATAAGTTCAAGGCGCGTTTCTCGCGACCCGCCTATTATCAGATCGCCTCTCACGTGGAGGAAGATGAAGGCTGTTTCTACCTTCCCTTAAACGGCCGCAGGATCAAATTACATTTCATTACTCCCCCTTGACGGGTCAGGCGTGCACAGAAAGATCGCCACCTCCCTCAGGGATCAACTTACATGTCCTCCTCCCTCTTGACAGGTCGGGCATGCACAGAGAGATTGCCTCCGCCATCAGCGATCAACTTAAATCTCATCCCTCACCCTTTACCGTCGAAACGTCAGGATGCGGCAGCATTATTCCCTCCCCCTTCACCGTCGAAACGTCGGGATGCGGCAACATTATTCCCTCCCCTTTTACCGTCTAAACGTCGGGATGCGGCAACATTATTCCCTCCCCCTTGACGGGGGAGGGAGGGGTGGGGGTGATCTTCATCTTTCGTTGTGCCCCATTCGGGCATGGCAGTTAGCCACGGTCAAAATGCCCCGCGGCTATCCTCTCTCGGCCAGGAACTTGGGATCAAGTATCTTTATAGCGGCATCAGCCTTTATTTCTCCAAGCCAGTTTCCGAAAATCCGCTCCTGCTTGGCTGAAAGTATCGCTGAGCGGTACTGATCGCGCTCCTTGTCGAACTTCTCAGGATCGTAACTTTTACGCCCTGTCCATTTGACCACATAGGCGCCTTTATCGTTTTCAAAGACCATGTCAGGATAAGGAGCGGCCTCCGACAGGCCGAAGGTCTTTTCTTTAAGATCTTTAAGTGCCCCAAGCTTGCCGGCAGGCTCCCGGCGGGAGAAAAGGCCTGTCTCCTCAGGCTTGAGACCTTTTTCTTTTGCGGCATCTTCCCATTTTTCCCCCTTCTTCAACTCCGCAAGGTATTCGCCTGCCGCCTTCTTTGCCTCCTCAAGCGCCTTGGCTGAGATGACATCCTGCCTCACCTTCCCTTCAACCTCTTTCAATTCGGGAAGCGATGATAGTTTCTTGTCCTCCACCTGGAAGAGATAGAACTTGCCTCCGATATCCATGAGGTCTGTAGTCTCGCCCTTGTTCATGCCCGGTAGAGCCCTTATAAGGGCAGGTGTGCCGCCCATCTCGGGTATTGCCTGGCCCTCGGCAAAATAGCTGCTGTGCTTTACTTCAAGGCCCTGTTCCTTGCCGTACTTTGCCAAGTCTATGTCATAGGGCATCTGGTCAACGATCCCGAGCCCCTTCTCATGGGCCGTTTCGGTTGAAGCACTCTTAAGGAGTATCTTTCGAATATCCTCCTTCACCTCATCCAGCGGTTTAATCCTCTCTTCCTTCTTGTCCTCCACCTTTATTATATGGTAGCCGAAAGATGACCTTACAAGGTCGCTCACCTTTCCTGCCTCCAGTGCAAAGGCCGCCTCTTCAAAGGGTTTTGTCATGGTTCCCTCAGTAAAATATCCAAGATCTCCACCCTTTGCCTTGGTTATGTCTTCAGAATATTCCCGCGCAAGTTCGCTGAAGTCTTTTCCCTCTTTTGCAAGCTCAAGCACCGACTTGGCCTTGTCCCGCACATCCTTTTCCTCCTCCTCCGTAGCCTTGTCCTTTACCTTGAAGAGGATGTGCCGCGCCTTGACCTTTTTCCCTTCCTTGAAACTCATCTTGTTGTATTCATAGTAATCTTCAATATCCTTGTCCTCCACCTTGACGTCTTTCTCAAAGTCCGCCGGGTCAAAAACAAGGTAAGCGAGCTTCAGCATGGCAGGCTTTCTGTATTTCTCCTGGTTCTCCTTAAAATAGGTCTCAAGCTCGGCCTGATCAGGGTTTATGCCTTTTTTAAAGGTGTCGCTCCCGAAGAAAACAAAGGCGAGATTTATCTGCTCATTATAGAAACCATACTGCTCCTCCACCTCCTGGTCGGTAACGTTTGCGAAGGTTCCGAGAAACTGCTTTACCTTTGCCTCAAGGAGATGCTGAGACATGGTGATTTCAAAATCTTCAGGATTCATCCGGTTGGACTGCAAAAGCCCCCTGTAGCGGCGTAAATCAAATTGGCCGTTTGTCTGGAATGCGGGATAACCCATGATATTGTGCTGCAGTTCCTTTTCCGTCACAAAAAGACCCAGCTTGCCTGCCTCCTGGGCGATCAGCTTCTGGTCAATAAGTCTCTCAAGTGCCTGCCTCTTGATATCAAGGGCCTTTGCCAGGCTTTCACTCCACATGTCCTTGTACTGCATCCTGTAGGCCTCAAGCATATCCCTGTAAGCCTTATCGTATTCCACTCCGGATATCACATCGTCATTGACGGAGGCGATCTTAAGGCCCGACTGTGCCCTAAACGAATAACCGAAATAAAAAATAAATACCAAGGCTATGATGGCGATAAGAAATTTAATCAACCACGATTTAGCGTGTCTCCTCATAAGACTGAGCAGCATGAATTACTTCCTCCCAAAGACATGTTATCCGGCTCCTCTCATATTGCCGGGGGCCGGAAAAGGCACAATCGAGATAGTGCCCATCCAGTTACGGTATCAGTCTAAAAATCCGGGGTAGGTGCGGCTTCAGCCGCATGAGAACCGTACGCCCAGCGCCTGAAGGCGCACTTACAGAAGCTGATTCCTGGCCTGCGCAAAGCCATCCCCCCAATTATTGAGCTGATACCATTTACGGATGGAGACGAGATAGCACGATATTGACGTGAAGTCCATTATATTTTAGCCCTTGATGCGGAGAGACAGGGCAAAATCACGTCAGTGCCTTACGTTGCATCCGCTCCGTATGGTACCGGGCCGTTTTCCCTTATCAACCATCATCTTGATGGCTCCAGGGATGAGTTCCATCCTTACAGGCAACGTGCCAGGCTCCTCTCCGTCCACATCCAGAAAGACCTTTTCCCTTGAACTGACCTCCACGGTCTTTCCTCTCAGGCATTCAACATTCCTGACCCCCTTGATTCTGCCGTTATAGAGATTGTGGAGATTAATAAGCACCTGGGAAAGAGTCATGTCTCCAACGACCGTTATGTCGAAAATGCCGTCCTCAACTCCGGCATCGGGAGCGACCCACATTCCTCCCCCCTGAAACTGCCCGTTTGCCACGGCAATATGCCATATAACCGACTCCCTGGGGGCCGCCCCATCCACAGAGAGGATGCATCTCTTCTTTTCATAGGTAAAGATCGTAATCAAGGTAGCCCAAATAAAAGACAAAAACGGGCCGAATCTCTTGCTGGTTCTGTTGACTCTCCTGACCACCTCTCCGCCGAGACCCAGGCTCGCTATATTGTGGAAATAGCGGACGCTTCCTTTTCCGTCATGATCCGCGTGGCTTATCCTTCCAATATCCATGGCAATGGTTTCTTCCTCAGATATAACCCTCACGGCCTCCTTCACATCCCTGGGCACGGCAAGGGTCTTTGCGAGATCACAGCCTGTCCCGTTGGGAAAGAATCCCAACTTGATCTCTCCTGCAAGTCCCTGATTAAAATCCATTACCCCGTTTATTACCTCGTTAAGGGTTCCGTCTCCTCCGACGCATATCAGCTTCCTAACTCCCCTTTCCACGGCCATGGCCGCATGTCTTCTCGCCTCAAGGGGCCGCGAGGTGAGGTGCGTTTCAAAATCCCCTATCTTTTCTTTCAGGTATGCTGCGATTCCGGGCCAGGTGCTTCCGGTGGAACCGTTTCCCGCAGCGGGATTTACAAGAAAAAACGGTATCTTTGAAGACAACCTCATAAAATGAAACCTTTCAACATCCATGTGAAATCAATAAATAGTGTCCACCCGGAAATGAGATAGTTTCGCCGAGTTCAAGGCGGACGATAATTTTAACCACAGGAATACATTGACGTATTTCGTGGACTAAAATTTGAGCCCAACGCCGAAATCGGTGAAAATAGCCATTTCCGGATGGGCACTAGTTACTCTTCAACAGGTCAGCAAAACCTATCACCCATTTATTTTATTGACAACCTATTTCACCTTTTGTAGGTTTATAGGCATGGACAGTTTTATAGATATTATTTCAGGCGGTTCGACGAATAACTGGTGGTGGCGCAGCTCTGACGGGGAGGTGTATCCACCGCTGCCGGCTTGAAATGATTTGATCCGGTAATAAACCGTGGGCGCCTCCGCAAGGCCCCACGGTTTTTTTTATTTTCCAATCTATAAAAGGCCGGGGGGCAGGCAGGGCCCTTCGGCCTTTTTTTTCCAGCCGAGGCTCCCGCAAGAAAAAGAAAAAAGGGAGGAAAAGATGATGAAAAGCTACATTGGAAAGGTTGTCCGGGGAATTGATCTTTCAGAAGATGAGATGATGGAGGCCATGAACATGATGATCTCAGGCGCCGCATCACCTGCTCAGGCCGGGGCGCTTCTCACCGGCCTCCGCGTAAAGGGGGAAACCGTAGAAGAGATAACCGGAGCCGTTAAAGCCCTGAGGGCTAATGGGAGCTTCATCCGGTCAAACGGCGGGACAATTGCTATTGACAGAGACGAAATCAATATCGAGGCGGAGACCATGCTCTCAACCGCCTCAGGAGATGACGGCTCGACCAGGACATTCAATGTCTCGGCCGCAACCGCCTTTGTCGCTGCCGGAGCCGGGCTCAAGGTCGTAAGGTACGGAACAAGGGTTACCTCCAGGCTCTGCGGAAGCGCGGACGTTCTTGAGCAGTTGGGCATCAACCTGCACTTGCAGGCTGGTGATATCCAACGATGCCTCGATGAAACAGGCATGGCGTTTTTCTATCCGCCCGTCTCCTCAGGCCCCATGGGAAAGATTGCGCAGGTGCGCCAGGAGATAGGCATAAGGACTTTGCTCAATCTTGTGGGGCCTATGTGCAACCCTGCCGATGCAGCGATTCAGATGGTGGGCGTTTACCGCCCGGAGCTTACCGAAAAGACCGCCCTGAGCCTCAAACGCCTTGGCACAAAGGCAGCGATGGCGGTACACGGCGAAGGAGCCCTGGATGAAATAAGTATATGCGGAAGGAGCACCATATCCAGGCTTTCAGGAGGTGAGATCAGCTCATTTGACCTCACACCTGAAGAGGTCGGCCTCAAGAGGGCATCCATTGAAGATGTCGCGGGAGGCAACGCCGGGAAAAACGCGTCCATCATCAAGGATGTCCTTGAGGGAACCAGGGGGCCGAGGCGCGATATGGTGCTTTTAAACTCCGCCGCCTGTTTTGTCGCAGCCGGTCTGGATATCTCATTTGAAGAGGGAATCAAACGGGCCGAAGATTCCATAGACTCGGGATCGGCAGGGAAAAAGCTCGCTCAACTCGTCTCCTTTACAGGCGATACCGGCCCCTATGTAAGAAAGGAGTTCATCTGAACCCTTTAAGAAGCTCTGGAGAATGCTCTATAAAGAGACGGTAAAAGGCTGCGATGACAAGGGCATGGGTGATATCCCCATTTCTGATTAGAGAAGGAATTCGGTTAAGGGGCACCAGCACTACCTCTATATCCTCCCTGTCATCCTGCTGCTGCTCGCCCTGCGGCATGACACCGCTTGCCAGGAAGGTGTAGCACCTGTTGTTCTGTATGGCCGGGTTCGGGTGCACGCTTCCAAG
>MNYJ01000131.1 GCA_001874005.1 Desulfobacteraceae bacterium CG2_30_51_40 | reverse complement strand
GCAGGCGGATAGCTGTGGTAGGCGGAGGCAACGTGGCCATGGACGCGGCTCGCACTTCAATAAGACTTGGCTGTGAAGAGGTCACGGTAGTATATCGCAGGACCCACACTGAGATGCCGGCCAACAGGGACGAAGTGGAGCAGGCTGAGGAGGAAGGGGTAAGGTTTCTGTTTCTCACGGCTCCGGTGGAGGTAGTGGGAAAGGACGGCAAGGTTACCGCACTCAAATGCATCAGGACTGAACTGAGCAAGCCTGATGAATCAGGGCGAAGAAGACCGGTAACCGTAGAAGGAAGCGAGTTTCTCCTTAATGTGGATATAGTGATACCGGCCATCGGACAGGCGGTGGATACAGGCTGCCTTGATGAGATCTCCGACCTTTCCTGGTCGCGGAGAAAGACCATAACGGTCAAGGGCGCTACAATGGAGTCTTCGGTTGAAGGGTTCTTTGCGGCAGGAGACGCAGTGACGGGGCCGGCCACGGTGGTTGAGGCCATAGGAGGCGGAAAAAGGGCGGCTGAGGCCATAGATCGGTATCTTTCAGGAATCCCTCAGCCTGAACTTCCGCCTGTTCCGGTGCGCAGAACAAGGCTTCCGGTCTTTGAGATCTCGGCCTCCGACAAGACTAATCTTGCCAGGCCTGACATGCCGCTTCTTAACCGGGACAGGAGAAGGATAACCTTCCAGCAGGTGGAACTGGGCTTTAACGAGTCGGCGGCAAGAGAGGAAGCAAGGAGGTGCCTCAGATGCGATATCTGCGTCAGATGCGGCCGGTGCGTGGATGTATGCCGCAATGAAATGAAGATTGATGCCCTGCAGCTTGGATATCTATCTGCAAACGGAGATCAGACCACGGATCTCAGGATCACCGCCGAAAGATGCATTCTCTGCGGGGCCTGCGCCGCAAACTGCCCCACGGGGGCAATGAGGATAGAAGACAGAGGGGATGAGAGAATTCTGGCCCTCTGCGGCACTATTCTTAACCGTATGAAGGTTGAAAGGTGTGCTGTGTGCGGAGAGTTTCTGGGGCCGGCACGATATCATGACTTTATAAGGAATAACATAATCAGGATAGCGCAGACCTCTGGAGACACTCCACTCTGCACTAGATGCGCAAGAAAAAGAGCTGCCGGGAAGGGCTCGGAAGCATTTCCTGCAGGCAAAAACATTTGAAGGGTTTTCGGCCGGGAGGTGATGACCATGGCTTTCAGAAGGGGGCAACGGGTAGAGATATTCAAAAAATCGCAGGATGAAAGCTGGAAGGAATATATGGATCGCTTTGTAGGCCTCAGGGGTGTGGTGACCGATCCTGATACGGAGAAAAACGATCCTGATGCCCTTATAGAGGTAAGTATTGACGACAAAGGAACTCACCGCTTTCCGCAGGATTGTCTGCGCCCCGTCCAGGAGCGACCATGAGCATGAAAGATGTCGTGGAGGCCTCAGGAAGGCCGGTTGTGACAATAGGATACGACGCTTCAGTTGAAGACGCTATCGCCGTGATGGCCGCGAAGGCCTCAAGCAGCCTGATTGTGTTCAAAGGGCAAGCGCCGGCAGGCATATTCACGGAGCACGACATAGTGAAGGCATTTAACATAGCATGCGGAAAACCATTTTCTCAGGTGCCTATTGAACAGGCTATGACCAACAAACTAATAGCCGCAACCCCTGACGATGAACTCGACTCATCCATATCTCTAATGCTCAGGGCGGATATAAGACACCTTCCGGTTAAAGATGGAGAAGAGATTATCGCGATACTTCATCTCTGCGATCTGGTTTACTACAGGGTGGAAGTCCTTACCTCCGAGATGAGCCATCTTGAAAACTATGTCAAAGACCTTCACGGGGCCATGACTGACTGAGGAGCTTGCTATGGAGTCGAAAGTGAAGCTGACAATAAACGGGGTATCCTGCGAGGCTTCAGAAGGCGATTCGGTCATCCAAACCATCCTGAAGAACGACATTGAAGTTCCAACTCTATGTTATCACAAGGCAATGAGACCCATCGGAGCCTGTAAATTATGCGCGGTGGAGGTGGAAGGAAAAGGCGGCCGGCCAATGACGATGCTATCCTGTATCCTCAAGGTCAGGGAGGGGCTCGCCATCCGGACCGACACGGAGTTGGTCGGAAAGGCCCGTTCTTCTGCAATGCAGAGACTTCTCGCCATGGCCCCTCAAAGTCCCAGTCTCCTTGAACTAGCGCGAAAATTCGATATAGAAACAGGCCCTGTGCCGGATGGATGCGTTCGCTGCAGGCTCTGTATAAGGGTATGCAACGAGGTGGTCGGGGCGAGTGCACTCAAGATGGAAAAGAGAGATGCAGGCAATTTTGTTGTCCCGGCTGAAAACCAGTGCATTGGATGCGGGACATGCGCTAGTATATGCCCCACAGGGGCTATACGCCTTGAGGACAAAGACGGCACAAGGACTATCTCTATAAGAGACGAGATGATCGGCATCCATCCCCTGCTCAGGTGCGAGTCCTGCGGCAGATATTTCGCCTCTCAGAAATTCATCACCCACGTCTCAGAGCTTACAACATCTCACCCGGATATCAAGGAACACCATCTTTACTGCCCTGTCTGCGCAAAACTATTGTCAACCAGGGTAAAAACCGCCGGAAGATTCAGGAAGATGTAGGTGATCTGCTTATGTCTGCCGGGATAGTGGTTACGGGCAGTATCACTGAAAAGGTAGTGCCCTCGGCCTCCTTGCTGGTGACCCTTATGCGACCGCCATGCTTGGCCACTATCCCCTGAGATACGCTCAGACCCAGACCTGTGCCCTTGCCTTTGGGCTTTGTGGTGAAGAAAGGGTCAAAGATATTTCCCAGGATATGCTCCGGGATACCTGTTCCGAAGTCCACCACCTTGACCGCAATATACCCGGGGTCGTCTGCAGGCATAAGAAGCACCTGAATCTTGCCCCCCTTCTTCGAGGCATCTATTGCATTAAGGATAAGGTTCAGAAATACCTGGCGAAGCTGCTGACTGTCTCCGTGGACACGGGGAAGATACCCGGTTGACTGAAGCTCTATCTTCATCCCTGAGAGTTTGAGCTGATTGGATGCCAGGGAAACGGTTTCCTTAAGCATTTTCTCAAGGTCAAGCGGTTCCACATGTGAAGTGCTTTCCCTCGCAAAATCAAGAAGATTACTTATTATAGCCTTGGATCGGCCCGCCTCTCCGACAACGTCCTTGAGCATATCAATCCGCTCCTCATCGGATAGCCTCTTGTAATCCTCGAGCAGCATGTGGGCCGTAAGCGTGATATTATTGAGAGGATTATTGAGTTCATGAGCCACTCCCGCAGTCAGGGTCCCTACCGCCCTCATCTTATGAGACTGGACAAGCACTGCCTCCCTGCTTTCCAATTGAAGTATCATTTGATTGATGCCTATGGCCAGATCTGTGAACTCATCTCTGAAACGCCTTGCCGGTGTTATAGGTGTGAAATTACCAGAGGCGATCCTTTGCGCATAGAGCGAGAATCGGTTGATTGTGCCCAATATTCTCCTTCCCAGCAGATAGGCGTTGACCAGAAGCAAGGCGAGCAGGAAAGCAAGGGCGTAAACGTGAATTGTTCTTGACCGGAGAATGGTCTCTGAGAGCGATTCCTTCTCCTTCTTCATAAGCTCCTGCCCGTATGAGACCATCTTCTGTCCCTGCTCTCTCAATTCCACCTCTATTTCCTTGATCTTTTCTCTATAGGAAATATTGTCCGCCCTTCCCCTCTCAAGTTCCGCCAGAACCTTGAGCAGAGTCTCATATCTTTCCAAGTTTTTAGTTATCTGGGAATGCCTTACCTGCCCCAGTATCCGTATGAGTTCATCTTCATCGCCGGCATAAATTGTCTTTGCGCCGTAAACGTTTTCAAGCGCATCGCTAAGGTTCGTGCCGTAAAGAAAAAAGTTCTTCTCATACCTTCTTGCCTGCTGTACCTCCAGCATATAGTCGTTTACGATTTCAAGGAACCTCTGTTTTTTCTCCACTTCATGGCTTACAAATATTAGAATTGCCCCCGTTGCTGCGGCGAAAAGAAATACCAGAAGAAAACTGAGATACAACTGCATCCGGAAGGTATAACGTGGCCGGGCAAGAAGACCCTTCTTGGCGGATTCGGCCGCCTTGATGCGCTCATAGTGACCTTCAAGGGTGACCGGAGCAGCGCCTTCGGAATCTACGGCGTCTTTCTTTTCGCTTTCTCTCACAAGGATCACCTCCGCTACTGGGTCACTGAATTCTGAAGCGGAGTCCCCAGCGCCTCTGCGGCCTTCGCGATGGCCTTTCTGAGTTCCTCCGGGGTAAAGGGCTTTGCTATGAAATCATAGGCACCCTTTTCCATCGCCTCCCTTGCCAGGGCCATCATCGCATAACCCGTAATCATGATGACCTTTGTCCGGGGAGACTTCTTCTTCACCCGCTCAAGGACCTCTATGCCGTCTATCTCGTCCATGCGGATATCGGTCACCACAATGTCGAAGGTCTTTTCGTCTATCCTCTGAAGGGCCTCTCTCGGGTCTTCAAAGACCTCCACCTCGCATCCCATCCTTTCCACCGCGGGTTTAAGCCTCTTACCCACTATGGGTTCATCATCAAGTATCAGGACAATTACCTTCTTATCCATCTCAGCCTCCCTCCCGAAAAACACATACGTTAAGAAAAATGCCTATTTAAATACGGTTCAGCGCAGACTCTCCGCTGCCTGTCTCAATATATCATTCACGATGTGAACCTCAACGAAGTTGACCCCGGGGATTTTTCCAACCATCTCCTTTATTATCAAAGCCTTCTTCTGTTTTTCCCGTTTCATCCCCTTGGTTATCACAACAACAGTGGGGCCGTTCGCCCTGACCTGAGCGTCCGGGAAACGAGGAAACAGAATAGTTCTTGCCTCTGCCGCGGTTTCCTCGTCCTTGAGGCACTTGAGGGAATAGCTCATAGCCTTGAATTTCTTGTATCCGACCGCCTCGGCAATGGACTTCACGGCCTCGTTTATCTCTATCTTGTTGAGGCTTATCACCATATCATAGTTGGAGGGATCGGTCTCATCCAGAGAAAAGGCCTTTAGCGACCACCTTTTTCTAGCGTTTTCGTTGCGGCCAATGAGCTTTTCCATGGCATCTCCGGAAAGGTCCTTTCCCGGAGCAAGTTCTTTGCCGAGGACTTCCGGATTGGAAAGAACCCTCACCTTCAACACATGGCTCACCCCCAATACGTATAGATGGGCCGCAAGACCGTGGCATACCACATTGTCTTTAAGAAACTCCCCGATAACCTTCTTTTCGATATGAGCAAGGTAAACCGCCTGATCCCTTGCCGACATACCAAGGGCGGACGGGGTCTTTTCAAGGGCCTTCAAGAGTTTTCCCTCCGAGATTCCGGAGCCGGCAGAAATTTCCTTAAGAATTTCCCGGTCAAGGTAGCGGTACCCAAGCCTTTTGGAAATCTTTTCGCCTATCTCTCTTCCCATCCTGTAGGAATCTGATGAAATTGCAATGATCGTCATTGTTGCCTCCTTTCAAGTCGGATTTTCTCCCGTAGGCACATGCTGCTGTATGTCGTTGCCGCAAAAGGGCCGCGCAATTCTTAAACGGAACCCGGCGGGGCATTTCCATCCGCATGAACCTCTATGCTGTTTATTCCCCCGATAGTGGTTTCAAGCGCGCCGACGGCCTTTCTGATTTTTTGGGCATGCCTCCCTCCAGAGGCCGAATGAATAATTACATTGCCGTATTCACTTAAAACCATCACCTCGGGGAATTCTTCTATCAGCGCCGCCTTCACAGCGCACGCCGTCACTAGGTCTTCCATCTTTTGCTGGGAGGCTGGAGTGGTCTTGAATGCCTCTCTTTTCGCGGCGTCGCAAACAATATCCACGGCATCGGCTATGGAGAGCCTATCAACCTTCACTACCAGGTCATAGAGGGAGCTGTCCCATGGATCAACTCCGTAGAGGCTTTGAGTCCATTTCCTCCTTTGTTCGTCATCGGCGATTATCGCTGAGCGCGCCTTTTCCAGTGTGATGCCCTCCCTCTGAGCTTCCATGGCCGACCGTCTGTCAATATCCGCTATTATCCTCACCTTTACCACGTGGGGTATACCCCTCAGAAGCAGGTGCCCGGCCAGACCGTGATATACCACGTTGTCACTTCTTACCCTGGATACCAGAGCACTTCTGATATAGGCAATATAGGTCTCCTTCTTCCTTCCTCTTCTTTCAAGGATGGAAGGAGCATCGTGGATGGCCTTCACCAGCTTTATCTCATCCACCTCATACCGGTCGCTCGCCTCCAGCAAAATGTCCCTGCTGACACAATCGTAATGAAGGCAAGCCGCAACCTTTTCAGCCACCTCTTTTCCGCTGCTGTATGATCCTCTCGATATCGTTATGATGCACATATCAACGCCTCCATTCAGGGATAGATTTTACACAGTCACATGACATTGCATTCGTTGGCCGGTCGCCCCCTAGTAAAAGAGGTAGATCATGGCGATCATGACCACAAGAAACATGGCACTAACAACGGTGCCTGCCTTCATGAAGTCCACGCTCCTGTAATGTCCCGGCCCCATGTAGAGGGCGTTCACCTGGTGGGTGGGAAGGATGAAGGAGTTGCTCGTAGCCAGCCCCACCACCAGCGCCGCCATGCGCGGATCTCCGTTAGCCGCTATCGCCATGTTGACGACAAGCGGAACCAGGAGGACCGTAGCACCTACATTTGAAATCACGAGAGTGAATACCGTTGCAAGAACACCTATGACGGCTAGGAGCACAATCGGAGAAACCGTTCCTATAGCGCCCAGAACCGCGTGCGCGATCCAAGCGGCTGTTCCTGTTTTTTCGGTCGCGATACCTAGCGGTATAAGGCCGCCTAGGAGAAAAATAGTTCGCCAGTCAACGGATTGATATGCCTCGTCTATACTTAGAACTTTTGTTACGATCATTCCGATGGCCCCTGCCATCAGACAAACGGAGAGCTGAATCTTGAACACCAGGATCATCACCAGGGAAGCCGCCAGCCATGCAGTTGCCAGGATCGCCTTTTCAGGTCTCATAAGTTCACCATCTATAGGGGTGGTAAGAAGAAGAGTCCGATCTTTCTGAAGTCCCTGCAGCCTCTTCCAGGAGCCGTGCAGCAGAAGGGCGTCGCCCACTCTGAGAGCCATATCTCCGATATCGCTTCTGTAGATATCGCCCTCCCTGTAAATTGCAAGCGGTGTGGCCCCGAACCGCCTGTGAATATCATATTCGTTTATGGTCTTTCCGACAATCGGAGACCTGGGGGGAACGACCGCCTCGACGGTCCCCGAGCTGTGCTCGGCAAGCTCCTCCTTGAAGACCTCGACATGATCCTTAAGAAGCATCCCCTCCGCCTCGGCCATGCGTCTTACGTCCTTTTCCTTGCCGCACAGGGCGATATCCACATCGCTTCTTATCTCCACATCCGGCTCCGGGTTAAGAATCTTGAAGTCTGGAGGTGCCACCAGAGACACAACATTTACCAGGTAACGCCTTCTCAGATCACCCACCATGACAGGATCCCTGTAAAGGGTGAAATCCGCAGGTGTATGAAGCTCAAAGGTCTCTCCTATCATTTGAGAGATATCCTCGGACTTTGCCAGCGAGGCAGTCTCTCCTGATTCCGATTCGCCTCTCGGCAGTATGAAGCGGCCTAAAATAATGAAAATGGCTATCCCGCTACCCACAAGGGCAAGCCCAATGGGGGTCACATCAAAAAGGCCGAAGGGTTTGAGGTTGAACGGCACCAGAAGGTCATTTAAAAGGATAAGGGGGCTCGATCCCACCAGCGTTACTGTGCCCCCCAGGATAGCGCTGAAACCGATAGGCATTAAAAGTCTGCTTATAGGAATCTTGAGGGTGCGGCTTACCCTTTGGACGGCAGGAAGGAAAAGGGCGGCTGCCCCCACGTTCTGCATAAAGCTGGAGATGACAGCCACTGCAAGGCATATCGCTATGATGATGCGGGAAGCGCTGTTGCCGGCTATCCTAAGCAGTGGCGTCACCATCCTGTTAACAACTCCTGTCCTGTCAAGGCCTGCCCCTATGATTATGACCGCAATAATGGAGACTACGGCGTTACTGCTCAAACCAATGAAGGCTTCCTTGGGAGTGACAAGACCAAGGAGCGGAAGCCCCACCATGACCAGTATCGCCACAACATCCACGCGAACCCACTCCACAATGAAAAGAAACACCGCTATTCCGATGATTGACATCACCATTATCATTTCAAGCGTCAAAGGCTTCATTCAAAAAACACCTCATAAATTAGATTTGCTCCAAGCCCTATCTTGGAGATTCTCTTTCCTGCCTCTTTGGCCCGACTGTAACTATCGGGCACTCGAGCTTTGCGCTCAACCTGCTCAACCAGTGGCTCTTTAATCCCTGTCCGCATTCCTGAAGATCCTCGCTGCTACCCCAAACTATTGTCTGAAAGGGTGGCCTTTCTGCCAGAAACTTGAGAAACTCCTCCGCCGGGCTCCCTACCCTGATTGCCGTTCCAAGGGTAATGCCCTTCTTTAGAAACTCGCTTCCCCTTTGAGACAGCTCTCTTGATATGCGCTTTTCTATCTCCATTAAGGCCGCCCGCTTGGTTCCCAAAAGAGACCTCTCCTGAAAGGGCATCTCAATAAGCATGAGAAGGGTCACCTCGGAATCCATCCGCAGGGCGAGACCCCTTGCAAAATCAAGCGCCTCAGGGCAGATCTTTTCATTTTCGAAAACGACGAGAAGCCTTTGAAACATGGCAGCGAACTCCCTCCTCTGCAAGCCGCGCTGCAAAAGGCATTCCCTGTAGGTACTAACTTGACTTTATTGTGTTATTATTAAGATTGAAGACTCTAAAGGCTATGAAAAGGAGAAGATGTTGTTTCAGGCTAGATGAGTTTTGAGATAAAAATGCGCTAAAATCGCATCAATAAAGGATAAATCAATATGTTTCATAATCGAACATGGATGTTGCATTAGCGAAAGGATCACTCCAGATCGTATTTTTTCATTCTCCTCCACAGGGACGCACGATCAATGCCCAGTACCCTTGCGGCGTCTCCTTTCACTCCGCCGCTCAGATGGAGCACATGCCTTATGTAATCACGCTCCAGCTCCTCAAGAGTCATGAGATGGGAATCGGGGCGCTCGAAGATATGGAGATCAACCCGCTCAAGGTCTTCCGGAAGATCTCGCGTCCGGATCGTGTGGCCGTCGCAGAGGGCCAGAGCCCTCTCCATAATGTTTTCAAGTTCCCTGACATTGCCCGGATAGGCATAATTTACTAGGATATTCAAGGCATCCGAGGCTATTGCCTCCACGGTTTTTCCGGTCCTGCGCTGGAATTTAGCTAGAAAATGGTAGGCCAGAAGAGCTACGTCTTCTTTTCTGTCAGCGAGACTCGGGAGGTTAATGTTAACTACATTAAGCCTGAAATAGAGGTCCTGCCTGAATGTCCCCTCCGTTACGGCGGTTTTTAAGTCCCTCGAAGTTGCAGCTATTACCCTTATATCGAGCGGAACTGGGCTTAAGCCTCCTACACGCATAAGCTCCCTTTCCTGTATGACCCGGAGAAGTTTTACCTGCATGGAAACCGGCATCTCTCCTACCTCATCCAGAAAAAGGGTCCCGCCGTTGGCCGTCTCTATGATACCTATCTTTCTAGTCCTGGCTCCTGTGAACGCATCCCTTTCATGGCCGAATAGTTCGTTGGCTATCAGCTCCTCGCTGAATCCCCCGCAGTTAAAAGCAACGAAAGGCCCTTCCGCCCGGCTGCTGTGGCTGTGGATGGATTTGGCAGCAAGCTCCTTTCCGGTCCCCGAATCCCCCGTAATCAGGATATTACAGTCAAGGGGGGCTATCTTTTCTATGAGTTGCTCCACCTCCCTTATTTTCACACTTTTGCCTATAAGCACGCGGCCGCTGCTTATGGATTTTTCAGCCTCATCCCTGACGCGCTTCTCTTCAAGGGCCTTCGCGACAACCTTTCTGAGAACTTCGGGGGTAAAAGGCTTTGCCAGATAATGATATGCCCCTCTCTTGGTCGCCTCCACGGCTCCCTCAAGACTGGCGTATCCTGTAATGAGGATTATCTCAGTAAGGGGAAAACGGCCCTTGACCTTCTCCACGACGGAAAGGCCGTCAAGGCCCGGCATCCTGACATCGCTTACGACAAGGTCATAAACCTTCTCATCCATCCTCTTGAGAGCCCGTTCCGGATCGCTGAAGGTGGAAACCGAGTAACCATCGTTTTCAAGTATTCGCCGGATGTTTTTGAGGGTCACAGGGTCATCGTCAATGACCAGTATATAGGCCTTAGCGGACTTTTCGGCTTCAGGCTTCATATCCTCGCTTCTGAGTCCCTTGTTTTAAATGAAATGCCCCTCACCATCCGTATGGCAGGGAGTCCGATATGAGCCATGACATATTCTCCTTTTCAATGAGGTGGTGGGCCTTCCGGTCAAAGGTCAGCCAGCAACCTCCAATATCTAAGGCAAGGGCCGCATAGCAGGCATCATATCCGGTTAGCCCCATTCTGACGAAGCGGCCTGCCTTGATAGCCAGTCCTTCAGTCATAGGCTGTCTCAAGATGCCACCTTGCAGAATAGGAATTATACCCATCGTGTAAGCCTTGACTGCCTGAGGATGGATACGATTCAGCACTGAAAAAACCTCGAAAGCGAAAAGCTCAGGGACCGCGAATCGGTATGGTTCAGCAACAATGCGCCTGAGTACTTCATCGGCGTTGACATGGGCCTCATCTTCTATCAGCCATCTAAGGGCCACAGAGGCATCCAAGACCCAGATCATTGTCTATATCCCCTCAGAAGCCTCAACGCTTCCCCGCTCTCTATATTCCCTTTCTTCTTCCTGCGTAATGACCTGACTACCTTAAGGAAGAGCTCCTTTTCCTCATTGGCCTTGACATCAAGGAATCTTCTCTCAAAGTCCTCCGGAGTAACAAGAACAGCCCTTATCTTCCTTCCCTTGCTTATTAGAATGGGACTACCTGCGGAATTTAAGCGATCCAGTATCTCCCCCAAATTGTTCCTCAGTTTCAGTGCATTAACTTCTTCCATAATGGCTCTCCTGGACTTTCCTATGGATCAGCCTACGCTTCAGACCTGCACATGTCAACTGCATATATACCTATACATATAATTTCTAATGCCCATGAGTCAATCGCGATCCAGGATGCCCAAGGCTCTCTGTATTCAATGGTTCAAGCTGGCAGAGCGTATGGGAACCGGTT
>MNYJ01000053.1 GCA_001874005.1 Desulfobacteraceae bacterium CG2_30_51_40 | reverse complement strand
CCTGCCCCGTTATGACTAACTAGTGTCCATCCGGAAATGGCTATTTTCACCGATTTCGGCGTTGGGCTCAAATTTTAATCCTCGAAATACGTCAATGTATTCCTGTGGTTAAAATTATCGCCCGCTTTGAACTCGACGAAACTATCTCATTTCCGGATGGACACTATCTATTATCCCAAAACGACTGCCTTCACTTCGCTAATCCTATCACACAAAAATTGCCGGCCGAAGGCCATGAATCTCTCTGGATCATCCGTTGTGAAATACGAATTATTCCCTCCCCTTTTTATCGCGCCGTCAATCTCAGGGTGTCTTTTAAGATAGTCGCATAGCTTCCGGGCAACCACCTCAGGCCCATTAACCACAGCGCAGCTTTTCCCCATGATCCTCTCTATCTGTGGCTGGAGAAATGGATAGTGAGTACAGCCCGGGATAAGCGTATCAACTCTTTTATCCTTTAAGCTCCTCAAATATTTCTTTAGTATCATGCTCGTCTCAGGCCGCCTCACCCAATCCTCCTCAACGAGCGGGACCAGCAGCGGACATGCCTTCCCAAAAACCATCAGCTCCGGTCTGATCTTGTGGAGTTCCTGATCAAAAACCCCTGATTCGATTGTGGCCCTCGTTCCGATTACTCCTACCCTGCCTGCGCGTGTCACGGCGGCACCGGCCTCCGCAAGCGGTATCACCACCCCTAGTACCCTCCTGTCAGGGTAACGGCGCGGGAGCCACTCCTGCTGTATCTTCCTCAGGGCCTTTGTAGATGCCGTATTGCATGCCAGAATGACGAGAACGCAACCTAGGCCGAAGAGGTATTCAACCGCTTGTCTGGTATATTCATAAATGACACCCTGGGACTTGTTACCGTAAGGAGTGCGGGCGTTGTCTCCAAGATAGACATAACGAATATCCGGAAGCGCCTTCAGAAACGCTCTCAAGATGGTAAGCCCACCGAATCCGGAATCAAATACCCCAATCATCAGCGCTGCAACTCCTCAGCCTCATTTAAAGGATATCTTAGAATCAGAGGCGGACATTGCTCCCTGCCGACTCTCTCTTTACCGCGTTGAGGATTTCATCCACGATGGTCCCAGCGCTCCCCTGAAGGAATATATCAGTAATGGTATCAGTAAGATGGGTTCTTTCCTTGTTGATCTCAATGATAGTTGCTCCCCCTCTCTTGGCGGTTGAAGGTATCGTATTGGCCGGAGAGACAGTGGCGGATGTTCCCACTACAAAGACTGCCTGGGCCGTTTGGGCAAGTTCATACGAACGGCTCAGCGCCTCAGATGGAATAGCCTCACCAAAGAATATGACGTCGGGCTTCAGTATGTTCCCGCATTCGCATCTGGGCGGGTATTGCGAGGCCTTGTCCGAGCTTCGGTAGTGTCTCCCGCAGGAAAGGCATGAAAGGGTGCTGGCGTTACCGTGATATTCGATTACGTTTCTGGAGCCGCCTGCCTGGTGGAGGTTATCAATGTTCTGGGTTATCACGAAGTGCAGATAGCCGAGACGCTCAAGCTCACCAAGGCCTATATGCGCCCTATTAGGTATCGCGTTTCCAACTACTTCGCCCATCTCCCTGAGCATCTCCCAGACCTTCTCCGGATTGGAGACAAAAGCTTCGATAGTGGCATATTCGGAAGGATCATACTTTGTCCAGAGCCCCCCGGCACTTCTGAAATCAGGGATACCTGATTCCACCGAAATTCCGGCGCCCGTCAGGGCAATGGTAAGTCTTGATGCCATCAGCAGATCGGCGGCCCTTTCAACAAGATCCATCAGATTTATCTCCCCACGTCCTGTCAGGCTCCTGCGGTATCAGGCACCAATCTATTCATCCAGTGCTCGCAAGGCCTTTTTCAGACATTCCGTGCTTTTTTCGGTCAATTTCGCCAGTTCTCTTATGAACCCCGCGCTTACATCCCTGCCGGCATTTTCAAGCTCTCTTGAAAATCCCTCATATTCCTTCTGATGCTCCTCGCTGTGATTTACCCAGTGCCCCAGCCTGATCTTTGCCTTTTCATTAAAATCCATAAAATCCTCCCTTTTGTCATTAGCGTTCATGCCCTGTTGTGACACAACCAAGCATGATAATGCCGCACGACATTACGGCGCAAGCCGGAATCCAGATACCAGGGACTGGATAGCGGTCTACGCGGCTATGAATACTAGTGTCCATCCGGAAATGGCTATTTTCACCGATTTAGGCGTTGGGCTCAAACTTTAATCCTCGAAATACGTAAATGTATTCCTGTGGTTAAAATTATCGCCCGCCTTGAACTCGACGAAACTATCTCATTTCCGGATAGACACTACCTATTTTCATATAAAGGAAAAGATTATGTAATGCAGAGACAAGTGTCAATGGATTTGATTGCCACCTTCATCATCTCATCTGGATTTGGGCACATAAATATTGACTCCTGATACCATCGAGGTTAAGATCGCCACAACGATTGAGATGGCTCTTGTTTCCCGTTCAATAGGAGGGGAGGCGTTTTCGCTGTTGCTGTTTTCTCCACTAACGGTCACGCCCTGAAAGGGGCACAACGAAGCATGAAAATGCCGCATGTTATTCCTGGCTCGATCCGAAATCCCAGTCGTCATCCCGGCGAAGGCCGGAACAAGGGCCGGATAGCGGACTACGCCGCTATGACTATCTATTTTCATATAAACCTTTTGGAGGGATGGATATGGAAGATAATCTGGCAGGGAAGAGAGTACTTATAGTTGATGACGAGCCCGACATCATTGACACCTTAGCAGAAATGCTGGGTATGTGTCTGATTGATTCCGCCCCTGATTTTGAAACCGCACAGAAATTCCTCGCCAAGAACCGATACGATGCAGCAATACTTGATATAATGGGTGTAAGAGGATACGACCTCCTTGAGATCGCATCCCATCGTGGTATACCGGCCCTGATGCTTACCGCACATGCTCTTAGCCCCGACAATCTGGTAAAGTCAATAAAGGGCGGAGCCCAGGCCTACGTCCCGAAGGATAAAATCGCAGATATCGCCAGTTATCTCAGGGAAGTACTTGCGATAGGTGATAAGGGCCCCAAAGGCCGGTGGTTTGAAAAGCTCGAGCCCTTCTTCGATAAGAAGTTCGGCATCGGATGGAAGGAAAAGCACAAGGACTTCTGGAATGAATACGAAAAGAACTATCGTGTCGAAAAGGACGAACTCTCAAAAATCATGTAGAGGCATTTAGCGGCAACTCGACTGAGAAGGCGGCCCCTTTCCCCTCTTCACTGTCAAGTGAGAGGCGTCCTCCCATGTCCTCCAAAAGAGCCACCACGCCGGCCAAGCCTATACCATGTCCTCGTACGCTACAGATGCCTGAGGGGTCCTTCTGGTAATAACACTCAAGTACCTTGCTGTGATATGCCGAAGGTATTCCCTCACCGTCGTCCGCGACCCTCATCACGAGGCACCCCTTGTCCTCAGTAATGCTGAGTTCGACCTTTTTCTTGCGATACTTGAAGGCGTTGCTGAGAAGGTTTCTAAGTATCTGTATCACCTTCACCTCATCCAGGCATACCTTTTTCGACCAGAGTTCCTTTGCAATGGAGATAGATAGTCCCGCTCCGATCACCGCTTCGTGAATCATTGCGGCGTCCTTGCACCCTCTTATCCTCTCTGAGACAGAGGAATCCGTCAAATCGAATATCTCCACAAGAGCCTCCTCAACCAAATCACACAGCGTGAACCAATTAAGGTTGACAATGCCCTCTCTGGATCTTCCCAGTTCAAGAACGTCGTTTACCAGACTCTGTGTTATCTTCGCATTTCTAAGGACCCTTTGGAGCACTCTCTCCTGACTCTCCGTAATTGCTCCATATTTCTCAGGTCTCTTGAGGAGCGAACTCACTCCGGCCTCTATCACCGCAAGCGGAACCTTCAGATCGTGTACTAAGAGATCAAGTTTTATCCCACCCTTTGCGGATGCTGGTTTCTCCCCATCGAGGGTTTCATTGTTTCCCATAGCTGTTATCCCCCTGTGTTCAGACCGGTCCGGTGAAGGCACAGAATCGCTGGAGTCCCTTGCTTTCTTATTTTCCCTAAATCTGAGCCTTTTCCAAAAGGACAAAAATACTCCCCTTTCAATCTCTTCAAACCCTCATGCCCTGTTGGGGCACAGCGAATCATGAAAATGCCGCATGTCATTCCGGACTTGATCCGGAATCCGGGTGGTCGTTCCGGCAAAGGCCGGAACACGGACTGGATAGCGGCCTACTCTGCTATGACTACTATCCAGTGTCCATCCATAAATGGCTATTTTCACCTATTTCGGCGTTGGGCGCAAATTTTAATCCTCGAAATACCTCAATATATTACTGCGGTTAAAATTATCGCCCGCCTTGAATTCCACGAAACTATCTCATTTACGGATAGGCACTAACTATTTTTATAAACCAGGATCAGGCGGCCGCGTAAAAAACGATTCCGCTATAACCTACAAAACTGCTGTCCGCCCTTACATCATAGCTTGTGTAGTAGCCTATCTCTTCAGCCCTGGATGCTCCCAGAGTTCTTGCAGCCTCAATAGCCGATCCTGCGGCTCCTCCGCAGCACGCGCTAGCACTCCTGAGGGCCTCTGCCACAAGGGCTTCCGCATCCATTGAAACCATTAGATGCCTTGACCTTCTGTCGTTGACCTCCTTTACCCAGCTCACTGCCTTATTGCCCGTACCGTGAGGAGTAAAATCATAATTAGGCCCGTAGTGGGTCAAATCAGTTGAGCCCAATACAATCGTCTTGCGACCCATTGCAAGGGAGATTTCACAAGCGCTTATTGCTATGTCGAACGAAGCGGCAACAGGAGGAAGCCCCAGGGGAAGTATCCTGATCTGCGGAAAGTAATATTTTAAGAAAGGGAGCTGAAGCTCGATTGTATTGTCAGGCTCATGTCGTGATGCAGTCTCCACAGTAAAAGGAAAGCGATTCGAAAGCTTTTCAGCTATCTCGGAATCAATAACCAGATCCCCGAGGGGCGTTGCCCAGGCCCCGCCCTTCATCATAAAATTGCGGCCTGATATGGGCAGATGGCGGCCGAAGATAATGCATGTATCGGCATCCGTCCCCATCTTCATGCACCTGATCACACTCAGGGAAAGGAGACCGGAGTAATACCAACCAGCGTGCGGAACTATTCCTCCGACCGCCCTCCCCTTGAGTTCCGGGCACATAAAGGCGGAATGTTCCAGTTCCTCTATCTCCTTCAGGCAGTCGCTCCGCAGTTCAGGGTACCAGGAACCTGCAAAATCCGCCCTTCTTATATCCATCTATGATATCTCCTCAGGCTACATAGTGCCCATCCGTAGATGGCTATTTTCACCGATTTCGGCGTTGGGCTCAAATTTTAATCCTCGAAATACATCAATGTATTCCTATGGTTAAAATTATCGCCCGCCTTGAACTAGACGAAACTATCTCATTTACGGTTGGACACTACATAGTATCCTTGTCGCCCTGCTGTATCACCTTGTCAATCTCTGCCTTGAGCTGAGGTGGAAGACCCGGAATATCCACGTTTAAAAAGCCTCTCACAATGGTTGATGTGGCCTCCTCTGATGTGAGCCCCCGCGACATGAGGTAAGATATCTCCTCTTCGGCTATCTTTCCCACCGCGGCCTCATGGGACATCTCAACACCCTCGGCATGTGCCTCAAGCTCAGGTATGGCATGCATCACGCCTCCGTTGATGATGAGACCCTTGCACTCGAGATGGGCCTTGATGCCGGCCACCTCGCCTATGAGATGGCCCCTGGCAATTATCTTTGCCCCGTTGCTTATGGTTCGCGTTACTATCTCTGCTTTGGTTCCCTTTTTCTTAAGCCTTATCCTTCCTCCCACATCATACTCCGAGCCGGGACTTCCGACAATTATGCTGTAGAATCTGGCGATCGCTCCTTCACCTATAAGATCTGTGGACGGGTACATCTGGAGGGTCTTGACAGGTTTCATGCATATATAATTGTTGATGAAAAGTCCGCCCTCCTCCACAATTGCGGCGGATCTCGGTCTTACCACCATATCCTCCGCCCAATTATGAATCATGGTGAAACTGAGCTTCGCATTCTTCTTGACGTAAAACTCGGATATGCCTACATGAGCACCTTTTTTGAGGTGCGGGGCGGAAGCGCATCCCGTGATTATGTGAAGTTCGCTTCCCTCCTCGGCTATGATTATGTTATGGACGTTTTGCTGAAGGCTTTCTTTATCCAAATAGAGGCAAGCCTGAACGGGATAAATGCTTTTTGTGCCCGGAAGCGCTCTAATCACATAGCCGTCATGGAGGTTGAGTTCGGCGGCCGCCGTATATTTGTCCGTGTCAACCGCAACAAGTTTCCAGTAGTAATCACGTATCCAGTCATTTTGCTCGAGTGCCCTGCGGATGGGTATCACCTCTATCCCTTCCTGCTTGGCCTCGCAGTGAATCACTGAGGTGTCCTTCTGAAAGTAAGTCCCGCCTCTTTCCTTCTCAGTGACGTCAAGACCTGCCATGAGAAGACGCTTCTGCTCCTCAACCGGAAGTTCGCAGAGTTCTTCATCCGCAAGATACTTATGCGGTACCGGAGCCATTTGAAATGCGCTCAGATCCACATCCGGCCCTATGGCCGCCTTCTTGTCGGCGACCTTGGCCGCCCTTTTTCTCAGTTCTTCTGAACTATGCATTTTACACACTCCGCATATCCCGACTCACCTATACAGGTAAGTATCTCCCTAGGATTACTTACACAACTGAGCATCCCGTCAAAAAGCACCTGCCCCTTATCCGCATTCACATAGTCCAGGATGTAGCCTGTGTGGGTTATTATTAGACCCATCTTGGTCCTTTCCCGCTTCAACTGCATCTTGGTCTTGCTTGCCTCCTGAAATATCTCGTGATCCCTTTGAAGAAGCGCGGCAATCGTTCTTCCGACAAGGGCTATGTTCTCTAAATCTACTCCTGATTCCGGCTCATCAAAGAGCATCAGGTCAGGATCCTGGGCGAGAAGTTGCAGAAGTTCGCTCCTTTTGATTTCGCCGCCGCTGAAACCGGCGTTGACGTCCCTCTCAAGAAAGTCCGAAAAATTTACCCTGCCGGCCATCTCCTCTACATCGGCCTTTCCTTTGGAACAAATATCTACGATTTGACGCGTCTTAAGACCGTGAATCGTTGGAGGTCTCTGATAGGACATCCCTATGCCCAGCCTTGCCCTTTCATTTATTGGAGCGTTTGTTATATCCTGCCCCTTGAAGATGATCTTTCCCTTAATGACCTTATACTGGGGATATCCCACGATGGTCATAAGCAGGGAGGTCTTTCCCGAGCCGTTCGGGCCGAAAAGGACGTGGGTCTCTCCGGGCTTTATTTCCAGATCGATATGATCCAGAATAACTTTTCCTCCAAGCTCAACCTGAAGGTCTTCTATGAATAACATGATTTGTCTCCTCGCAGAATTCTAAAGCCCTTGCCAATATCTCGCGTTGATAGTAAGCTAAAAATAGACACCAGGTCAATAGCTATGCTGGAGCTGAAGGAATTAAAGACAGCCTTTCAGCCGATACCACCGGATCTGAAACTAGACAGGAGCCCTTTATGCAAGAGATAATAACTATAGAAATTCCCATGGACAAGAAATCCAGGATGGTGAGCATGGCAAGGGAGGCCATAGACAAAAGGCTTACGGAAATCCGGCCGCTTTTTAATGAGGCAAAAGATATCCTGAAACTGCGCAACATGTCTGATGAGTCAGAGCAAATCAAACTGGCCTATGAAGTACTTAGAGACGCAAGGCGGACAACCGCGGAGCAGGCCAAATCCCCATACAGGGAAAATGGCTTTGTCATGCGCGGAGGCTAGGGATGTGAACGCTTGGCTCCGGAAATCTTACTCATCATAGAGCTAAAAATTCCACCTACCGAAGACAGCTCTGGGCTCCTCATAACATAGGCCGCAAGGAGGAAAACAATCACTCCCGCGGCCACAAGCAACATAATCCTCAATACGGCAAAAAGCGAAGAAGCTTGGAGGCCTGATCCTATATTCACAGAAGAGAGGGAAAGGAGCATCGTGCCCATGATAAGGGAGGCGGCTGAGGCCTTTGCAAGGGAGGCGGTTAAATTCCTCAGGTAGGCAGTTCCTAACTTATCCTTCAAGAAATACAGAAGGAGCAGAAATTGGACACCCGATGCCAGTGAGAGGGAAAGGGCAAGCCCTGAGTGCCCGAAAGGCTTCATGAGCAGGAGGCTTAAGGTTATATTTATCAAGAGGGCAAGGGTGGCAACCCTGACCGGTGTCCTGGTATCCTGGAGGGCATAGAAGGCCGATACCATAACCCTGATCCCTGAAAAGGCCCAAAGTCCTACCGCATAGCAGATAAGAGCCTTAGCAGTCATGATTGTCGCCTCCACGCCGAAGGCACCCCTCTGAAAAAAAACCGCTATGAGTTCATGACCGAGCACCATGAGCCCCGCCATGGAGGGAAGAGTGATAAAAAAGGTGAGTCTAAGGGCATGAGAAAAAGTTGACCTGAAATGGTCCATGTCTTTCTCCGCGGCGTCGGTAGCCAAAGATGGAAGCGCCGCGGTGCTGATCGCAATCGCAAAGACCCCCAGAGGGAACTGAATCAAACGATCCGCATAATAAAGCCAGGAGATACTTCCTTCCTTCAGCATCGAAGCAAGCAGTGTGCCTATAAACTGGTTCACCTGATAAACGGCTGAACCATATATCGCGGGCAGCATGAGGGTTACTATCCTTCGCACAGCCGGGTGAGACGGCCTCCACCTTGCCCTAAAAGAAAACCCGCACCTCTGGAGCCATGGAATCTGAAGCGATACCTGAAGCATACCGCCTATGATGACCCCAAGCGCAAGCCCTAGAACAGGCTCATCCATCATAGGGGAAAACAGATACGCCCCTGCTATTATGGCGACATTGAGGAGAATTGGAGCGGCAGCGGGGGCGGCAAAATGCCTCAAGGAATTGAGAACCCCCATGAAAAGGGCTACAAGGCTTACCAGCAATATGTAGGGAAACATCATCCGTGTCAGAAGAACGGTAAGCTCGTACTTGTAGCCGGTGCCCCCGAATCCGAAGGCCTGCAGACGAACTATCCATGGGGAAAGCAAGATGCCCGCAGCCACCAGAAATACCAGTACCACGGAAAGAAGCGTTGCCACTACCGAAGCAAGCTCCATAGCCTCTTTCTTCCCTTTTACTGACAGATACTCCGTAAAAACAGGAATAAAGGCTATTGTAAGTGAACCCTCGGCAAAAAGTCGCCTCAGGAGATTAGGTATCCTGAAAGCAACGAAAAAGGCATCCGCCGCTGTTCCTGAGCCGAAGAAACGGGCAATAACCATATCCCTTACAAGTCCGAGGATCCGGCTTAAAAAGGTAAAAAAACCTACAACACCTGCCGCCTTGCTTACTTCGGCGGATCTGCCGTCTCTTCCCATAGAAAACTCTTGACCAGATTCAAAGTATATTTTATAATCCTTGTTTACACCAAAAAAATACAGGAGGTCTCCCTTGGCAAACCATAAGTCTGCGCTTAAAAGGGCGCGTCAAAGCGAAGTAAGAAGAACGATAAACAAGACGAATAAGACCAGAGTGAAATCCGCCGTCAAGGCAATAAGGACGGCAATAGAGGAAAACCAGAAGGATAAGGCTGTTGAAGCCTTTCCATCGGTCGTTTCCGTAATCGGCAAAATGGCATCCAAAGGCACGTTTCACAAAAAGGCCGCCGCCAGGAAGGTCTCGCGCCTTGCGCGCATGATCAACAAAACGGCCGCTCAGGGCTAGATAGTGCCTCACAGGGCAGCCAGGATATATTTCATCACAAGAGGTGGGTCGCCTCCTGTCTTCAGGAGGCCGTCCGCATCGTAAAGCAACTTGAGAGCCCTTATGAGTTCTGGTATCTGCCACTTGGCTGACTGCTGGAGGAGCTTCTGCGCCTGGAAAGGACGAAGCCCCATGCGAGACGCCAGTTCCTGCGCAGTCATTCCTTTTCTCATCAATGCCCTGCTTTTGAGAAGAAGGTTCACCTGACGGTTGAACATCCCAAGGAGCTTGAGATCCCAGGCCCTGCTTCCGCTCTCCTCTTCGATATATCTTTCAAGTACAGGAATCGCTTTTTTACGATCCCTCATCGAGAAGGCATCCATAAGCTCAAATACGCTGAAGATCCTGCTGTTAAGTGCCAATTCCTTTATCTCTTCCACCCCTATAGCGGAGGAGCCGTACCTCAAAGAGAGCTTTTCCAGTTCCGAATGGAGGTCAATCAGTCTGACTCCTACCAATTGGCAGAGATATTCGCATGCCTCCTCTCCCATTCTTAGTCCCAATTCGCCCGCCCGCTCTTTGATCCACGGTATCAACTCTCTTTCTCTCAGTTCCCTGAATGAGACTACAGCGCCCAAAGATCGCATTGTCTTGTAAAAGCCTATTCGGAAATCCGCTCTTGCGCTTATGCATATAAGGCAGGTTGACTCTGCCGGGTTCTTGGCATAGGAAGCCAGAAGTTCAAGGTTTTCAGCCGAGAGCTTCTCAAGCCTTCTTAGAAGGATCAGCCTCCGATCAGCGAGGAAAGGAAAAGACCTGGCGCTGTCAAGCGCATCGAAGACAACTTTTCCCGGGTCATCGTCACAGTAAAAGCTGCGGCTGTTTAATTCCCTCATGGTCTCCGGGATGAGCATCTCCTTAATTCTGGCAATTGCGAACTCAAGCTGGAACTCATCCGGGCCGTAGAAAAGATAAATGGGGGAAACCGAACCGGTCTTCAAACGCCTCATCAGGACATCAGGGCTGAGGTCCTGCTCCATCAGAAGCGCTCCATCGTCTTCAGATAGATCTTCTCAGCCAGATCCTTTGCTATCGTCTGAACGGCCCTCTTCTCATTGTACCTGTTTGTCATAGGATCTGAACTCACTGAGTAGGTGGCGTATCCCTCCATGCCTTTTTCTTCCCACACTAGCTCTCCCGTTTTTCTATCTACCAGCCTCGCCTTCAGTTTAAGGCGAAGCGTTCTTGAGGAGGTTGTGTCATAATAATAGGTCTCCCCCTGTATCTTCGTCTTGGCTGATCTGTAGGCAAGAGGTTCGGCCGTGATATCAAAGACCTCCCCAGTGAGAAGAAACGCAGCCTCTTCCTGCGGAACCACGGGAACACGGGCATGGCTGACAAACTCCTGTCTCACCATCCTTGTGAAGTCGGCCTCAAAGCCGGGTGATGAACTCTTGCTCTCCATCATGGGTATTGCGATACTCGGAATCGTTATTCCCACCGGCACGCCTTTTTCCCTAAGGCTGTACCCGCATCCGACCCCGATAAGAAGGCATATCGGAGTCAGTATCAGAAAGGCTCTAAACCACCACATTGACCAGCTTCTTCTGAACGACAACTGTTTTTTTCACAGGTCTATCCCCGATAAATTGCTTCAATCTTGAATCGGAGAGGGCAAGCTCTTTTATTTCCTCATCCCCGAGTGAGGCTGAAACCTCTATCCTGCTCCTTACCTTGCCGTTTACCTGCAGGACCACAAGCCTTTTTTCTTCCTTGAGCGCAGCCTCATTGTATGAGGGCCACGGAACGGAAAGCAGACAAGCCCGGTTGCCAAGCACCTCCCAGAGCTCATCACAGATATGAGGAACTACAGGCGATAAGAGTGTCACCGAAGCATCAACCGCTTCTCTTACAACAGCCCAGTCGCCTGCTTCCAGTGAGTCTTTCTTCTCTATCACCCTGTTTATATCGTTTACAAGTTCCATGACCGCCGCTATGGCGGTATTGAAGTGAAAGCGATTTTCTATATCCTCCGTCACCTTCTTGATTGTCTGATGTGTCTTTCTGTGCAGCCCGGAAAGGGATTCATGAGCATTATCTGCGTCGAGAGGGACAGATGAAATAAGCTGCTCTCTGTTATCCGCAACAAGTCTCCAGAGACGATGGAGAAATCGGAAAGAGCCTTCCACTCCTTTATCATTCCATTCAAGATCCCTTTCAGGGGGAGAGGCAAAAAGACAGAACATTCTTACGGTATCAGCACCGTATCTGTCTATAAGGTCCTGTGGATCAACCACGTTTTTCTTTGATTTTGACATCTTGAGGCTTGCTCCCCTTATTACATCGGAGCCGCATCTGGAGCATTTACCCCCTGTTGACTCCTGGGGATAAAGATAGCCGTGAGTAGGACAGGACTCTATCTCCTTGCAGACCATTCCCTGCGTAAGGAGATTAGTGAATGGCTCCCTGACCTTAAGATAGCCCAGATCATTCAAAACCCTGGTAAAAAACCTCGAATAGAGAAGATGAAGAATCGCATGTTCGATTCCCCCTATGTATTGATCCACAGGCATCCAGTAGCTGACTCTCTCAGGGTCCAGCGGCCCTTTATCGTAATCAGGGCATGCATACCTGTCAAAATACCAGGAAGATTCTACAAAGGTGTCCATTGTGTCGGTTTCGCGTCTTGCAGGCCCCCCGCATATAGGGCAGTTTGTCATGTAAAAGGATGACTCAAAAGGAAGGGGGGAACCTCCATTTGGCCTGAGCTGCAATTCAAGCGGCAGAACTACAGGAAGTTGATCTTTTGGAACAGGCACTGTCCCGCATTTATCGCAATAGACTATCGGTATCGGGGCGCCCCAGTAACGCTGTCTGGATATGCCCCAGTCCCGGAGTCTGTAATTTACGGTCTTTTCCCCCGAACCCCGGCTCTTAAGATAATCCGCGATATCCTCCATGGCATCCGTGTTCCGCATTCCGTCAAAACGACCGGAATTAATGAGGGCGCCCTCTCCAACATAGGCTTCCGTCATCTTCTCCGGATGGAGTGTGCGGCCCTCCGGTTGTATCACAACCCTTAACGGAAGCCCGTACTTACGGGCAAACTCAAAATCCCTCTGATCATGTGTAGGCACCGCCATTATCGCACCGGTTCCATAGTCAAAAAGAACGAAATTTGCTATATAGATTGGTATCTTCTCCCCGGTAACCGGATTCAGACAGTTTCTGCCTGAAAAGACCCCTTCCTTTTCCGTGAAATCTGATGTCCTCATGAAGCGGTCCATCTTGAGGGTACGCTCTATAAAGGATAAGACATCTCTTTCCTGCGGTAGTCCCCTGATCAATTCCTTTACCAGCGGATGCTCCGGCGCAAGGCACAAGAACGTTGCCCCAAAAAGGGTGTCCTGCCTAGTGGTGAAGACCTCGATTACTTCATCCGATCCCGCAACAGGAAACCTTATGAGCGCCCCATAGCTTTTGCCTATCCAGTTCTTTTGCATGGTCAGCACCCGCTCCGGCCATCCCGGTAGGCGCTCGCAGAATTCCAGCATCTCGTCTGCATAGCGGGTTATCCTAAGAAACCAGCTATCCATTTCCTTGATAGTCACTTCCTTATCGGAATGCCTCCAGCAGCGACCTTCCTCTACCTGTTCGTTTGCCAGCACGGTCTGGCACTTCTCACACCAATTGACATGTGTGCGTTTTTTATAAGCAAGCCCTCTTTCATACATTTCCAGAAAAAAAAGCTGCTCCCATCTGTAATAGGAAGGATCACAGGTGGCAAGCTCCCGGTCCCAGTCATAACTGAAACCCATGCGCTCAAGCTGCCTTTTCATGGCGGATATATTGTCATAGGTCCATTTAGCAGGATGTGTGCCGTTTTCAATAGCAGCATTTTCAGCAGGCAGGCCGAAGGCATCCCAGCCCATAGGGTGTATTACGTTTTTACCCTGCATCCTCTTGTATCTGGCAACCACATCACCTATCGTGTAGTTGCGCACATGCCCCATGTGTATCTTCCCTGAAGGATATGGGAACATCTCAAGCAGATAATACTTCTCCCTTGACATATCCTCCGTGACCTTGAAAAGGCCCTCCGCCCGCCATCGCCTCTGCCACTTGGATTCCACCCCTTCGGGTTCGTACTTAGACTGCATCATCACCCTTTCCTGTTTCAAGGACATCTCCAGATTCCCCGCCCCCGAGCACCTCCTTGTAGACAAAATCTAGTACCCCATTTATAAATTTACTCGACTCAGCGCCGCCGTATTTCTTCCCAATTTCCACTGCCTCGTCTATAGAAACCTTTAGAGGAACCTCATCCACGAAAAGCATCTCATAAACGGCAAGCCTCAGTATGGTTCTATCCACCTTGGCCATCCTATCAATCCGCCAGTTTTCAGAGGCTCTGCCTATCATCTCGTCAATATGAGCCCTGTTGCTGCATACCCCGGTAACCAGTATCTTGGCATAAGGTCTTATCTCACCTGTATTATCGAAATTCTCACAGACGAGATCGAAAGCCTCATCCGGCTCATCAGGACTGAACTCCAGATGAAAAAGCACTTGAACCGCCAGTTCTCTAGCCCTTCTTCTTATTCCCATATCCCACGAACAATATCTCTAAGTACGGAAAGAGGTTAAAAAAGAAAAGCCCGCGAGGGCCTTTTTGCATATCCGAAGACCTGACAAAGACTTCTCAGGTCTGATTTATATGAAAATAGATAGTCATAGCGGCTTAACCTGTCCAGGACCTCGATTCGGGAGCCGCTATCCAGTCCTTTACACCTGGATTCCGAATCGAGTCCGGAATGACATGCGACATTTCATGCTTCGTTGTGCCCCACCAGGGCATGGCGGTCAGTAAAATTTTCGAAGAGGTATTACCCCTCAGCCATACCCCTAAAAAAACCGTCCTCATTCAAGCTGTTTAAGAACGTTTACGATCTCGATTGCTGCCATTGCGGCCTCCGATCCCTTGTTGCCGGCCTTGGAGCCTGATCTTTCTATGGCCTGCTCAAGGTTATCCGTTGTCAGGACGCCGAATGTCACAGGGATCCCGCTTTCAAGGCCGACGGAGGCTATGCCTTTTGACACCTCTGCCGCCACATAGTCAAAATGGGGCGTACCGCCTCTTATGACAGCGCCGGTACAAATCACCGCGTCATACTTACCTGATTTGGCAAGTTTTCCGGCAATGAGAGGAATTTCAAAGGCCCCCGGGACCTTTACCACAGTAAGGTCATCCTGAGAGGCTCCATGTCTTAACAGAGCATCAACGGCCCCTTCCAGAAGCTTGGCGCTCACAAAATCATTGAATCTGCTCACTACTACTGCAAAGCGGAACCCCTCAGCCCTAAATTTTCCTTCAACTACCTTAAGCATATTTATACCCCCCAAAAGATTTACAGCCTTTCTATCTCATCTTCATGAGGTGCCCCAGCTTCTGACACTTCGTCGTGAGGTACCTCTTGTTCTCCGGTCTGGGTTCTATCTCTATTGGAACCCTGTCCGTTACCTGGAGTCCATAGCCTTCAAGACCAACTATCTTCTTGGGATTATTTGTCATGAGCCTCATCTTGCGAACCCCTATGGTAGCCAAAATCTGGGCCCCCACCCCATAGTTTCTCAAATCCGCATCGAAACCCAGTTCCTCGTTTGCCTCAACCGTGTCGAAGCCCTTATCCTGCAAGGCATAAGCCTTGAGCTTATTGGCGAGTCCTATGCCCCTTCCCTCCTGCTGGAGATAGAGAAGGACACCCAGTCCCTCTTGCTGGATGATTTCCATGGCCTTATCCAGTTGCTCTCCACAATCACACCTGTAAGATCCAAATACGTCACCCGTAAGACATTCCGAGTGAACCCTGACCAGAATCTCCTTCTCCGAATCAATTGTGCCCTTTACGAGGGCAAGATGTTCGAAGGCATCTATATCGTTAATAAAGGCCATTGCCTTGAATTCGCCGTATCTCGTTGGGAGAACCGTTTCCGCAACTTTGTGGACAAAGGACTCGTTTTTCATACGATAGGCTATAATGTCCGCAACCGTAGCAATCTTTAGTCCGTATTCGTCAGCTATTTTCTCCAGATCAGGCATTCTGGCCATCGTGCCGTCATCCTTCATGATCTCACAGATCACCGCAGCAGGCCTGAGCCCTGCAAGCCTGGCAAGGTCAACAGAACCCTCTGTCTGCCCGGTCCGGAAAAGGACTCCGCCCCTTCTGGCCCTAAGAGGAAAGACATGCCCCGGCTGAACCAGATCGTCAGGCTTGGCCTCTGTTGAAACGGCGGTAAGTATAGTGTGCGCCCTATCGGCCGCCGATATACCGGTAGTAACACCGCACCTGGCCTCTATCGAAACCGTAAATGCGGTCTTAAAAGGAGACTTGTTATCATAAACCATGGGCGTGAGCTTCAGGGATTCCACTATTTCCGGGCTTAGAGCAAGACAGATAAGTCCCCTTCCATGCATGGCCATAAAATTGACAGCCTCAGGCGTAACCATCTCCGCCGCTATGGTTAAATCACCTTCATTTTCTCTGCTCTCATCATCAACAAGGATGATCATCTTACCCTGTTGCAGATCTTCCAAAACTTCTTCTATTCTCGAAACTGGCATATTATTCACCGTATCCATGTCGTTGGAGAAAATCCCTGTCTATTCTTCCGGGTTGCCCTTCGGCTGTTTTACCTGAACTCCCGATGAACTTCTCCACGTATTTTCCTATCATATCCGTCTCTATATTAACACTGTCTCCCGGCCGTTTTCTCAAGAGCACCGTTTCCCGGCCTGTCTGAGGAATTATATTGACCTCAAAGAAGCGCGCTCCGCAAAGATTTACTGTAAGGCTTACTCCGTCCACAGCGATGGAACCCTTTTCAATAATATACCCGGAAAGGGCGCTGTCAATCACTACCCTGACCCGCCAGGACTTCCCGATAGGAGTCATTCTCTCAATTTTTCCAATGCCGTCCACATGGCCTAGGACTATATGACCTCCTAAACGGTCGCTCAATCTTAAGGCCCTCTCAAGATTCACCGAGTCCCCGGTCTTGAGTGAGCCTATGGTAGATATTGAAAGTGTCTCCTGAGAGACATCAACAGTAAAACACTCGGCATTCAATCCTGTCACGGTAAGGCATACCCCGTTGACGGCCACGCTGTCTCCCTCGCGGCACTCATCAGGGGGAAAAGGCGGTTCTATCCCAAGGACCACATCTTTACCTGTAGCCCTGAGCCAACCTATTTTACCTATTCCTTCTACAAGCCCTGTAAACAATTCTCCTCCCCGTAACAACCCCCGAAGCCCATTGCCGTATTATTTAGTGTCCATCCGGAAATGAGATAGTTTCTTCGAGTTCAAGGCGGGCGATAATTTTAACCACAGGAATACATTATCGTATTTCGAGGATTAAATTTTAACCCAACGCCGAAATCGGTGAAAATAGCCATTTCCGGATGGACACTATTTATCCTCTCCGGCGATTCCAGCATAGGCAGGATATCCTGTAATCATGATATCACCGCCCATATTCTTGACTCTAACATCTGCAACCCTCAGGCAGCGGTCCATTGATAACGCCCCCGGGCCTCCGGCCATAGGTAAACCGTCACCACCGGCAAGCAGTTTTGCAGCAAGAAAAACGACTAACTTATCCACTAGCCTTCCCCGTAGAAAGGCCCCGGCTATCTCAGCACCTCCCTCTACAAGGAGGCTCGTAACCGACATTTCCCCCAACCTCTCAAGAAGGGCTGCCAGATCAATCCGCCCGTCCGCTTCGGGGCACCTGATAACTTCAACTCCACGCCCGGTCATTTTTATAAGCCTCTCCGCCTTGACTCCAGGTCCTACGGCAATCAACGTTCCGGAATCGGAGATATCCCGCACCACCCTGGCGTCGTAGGGAGTTCTTAGAGAGGTATCAACCACTATCCTTAAAGGGTTTCTCCCTTTTACGGCTCTTACCGTCAACTGGGGATCATCGGCGATGACCGTCCCGACTCCGACCAAGACCGCATCCGAGAAGGCCCTGAGCCTGTGTACGTATGCTCTTGATCTTTCATTTGTAACCCACTTTGAATGGCCGCTTGAAGTAGCGCACCAGCCATCAAGGGTAATGGCTGATTTGAGGGTGACAAAAGGCCTTTTTGTCTTTGAATACTTTATGAAGACCTCATTGAGTTGTCTGGCCTCCTTCTCCAAGACCCCTTCCGTAATATCAAGGCCTTTAGCTCTCAGATAGGCGCATCCCCCGCCCTTTACATCGGGATTGGGGTCTTTCATTGCGATAACAACCCTTGCTATTCCTGCGGCGAGGATCGCCTCTGTGCAGGGAGGGGTTCGCCCATAATGGTTACAGGGCTCAAGATTCACGTAAAGAGCGGCACCTTCGCTTCTTCCGCCCAATTTCGATAGGGCATCCGCCTCGGCGTGCGGAGCGCCCGCGCGCCTGTGGTAACCTCTTGCCAGAATCTTGCCGTCTTTTACAATGAGAGCACCCACCATAGGGTTGGGCGAAGTATTTCCCAGCCCTTTTCTTGCTTCCTTAAGGACCTCTTTCATAAAATGCGTGTCCAGGGGTTCAGCGTTTTTCCTCATCACGGCACGGCACCGAATCAATAGCCGGGTGCTGCTCCCTCTTTGACTTGAGAATATCTTCAAGCTCGGCCATGAATTCACTTATGTCTCTGAACTGCCTGTAAACGGAGGCAAACCTCACGTATGCCACTTCATCCCATTGCCTGAGTTCATTCATTACCTTTTCACCAATCTCGGAACTCTCGATCTCCATTTTCCCGAGTTCCTGGAAATATGACTCAAGGCCCTCTACAAACTCCTCAATCCTGTAACTCTCTACCGGCCTCTTCTGACAGGCCTTTCTTATTCCGGAAACAATCTTTTCCCTGTCGAAGGCTTCACGGCGCCCGTCCTTCTTGACCACCATCGGCAGCATCTCTTCAAGCCTCTCATAGGTAGTGAATCGTCTCGCGCATTCCAGGCACTCCCTGCGGCGTCTGATCACCCTTCCATCCTTGCTGAGCCGCGAGTCAATAACCTTGTTATTAATCTTTGTGCAGAAGGGGCATTTCATGGCTGCAACCTGACTAATTGGATGCCGGCCTCTTCAAGAATCTGGTCAGCGAGATCGTCGCTGTAACCATCCTGGTAGTAGATAGTCCTTATCCCCGCATTAATGAGCATCTTGGAGCATATTACACAAGGCTTATTGGTGCAGTAAAGGGTCGCTCCTGCTATGGATATCCCGTGATAGGCGGCCTGTATGATGGCGTTTTGCTCCGCATGAAGCCCCCGGCATAACTCATGCCTCATTCCTGACGGAACTGAAATATTGTCTCTTACACACCCTACCTCCTCGCAGTGCCTCAATCCGGCAGGGGCTCCGTTGTATCCGGTTGCGAGTATCCTTTTGTCCTTTACTATAATTGCCCCCACATGCCTTCTGAGACAGGTGGAGCGCATGGCGACCATTGAGGTTATGGAAAGGAAGTATTGGTGCCAGTCCGGACGGGCCACTTAGAAATTACCTTCCAGGTAGGAATAGATCGGGAAACGCGAGCACAGCTCCGATACCTCCCGCCTTACCGAAGACGCGGTTTCCTCGGATAGGGGTCGTTCAATAACCTTGGCGATCAGCTCAGCGATCAAAGTCATTTCGGTCTTTCCCATACCTCGTGTTGTCAGGGCGGGTGTGCCCAGCCTAATGCCGCTTGTGATACGCGGTCCCCTCGAATCGAAGGGGATAGCGTTCTTGTTGACCACGATCCCCGCGCGGCCGAGGGCCGATTCGGCATCCGCTCCGGTTATATTCTTTCCGGTCAGGTCCACCAGGATCAGATGATTGTCGCTGCCGCCTGAAACAAGATCAAAACCCTTTTCATTGAGTGCGCGGGCAAGTTCGCCCGCATTGAGGAGGATTCTTCTCTGATATTCCAGAAAGCCCGGTTCAAGGGCCTCCCCCAAAGCTACTGCCTTTGCAGCTATGACATGCATCAGCGGCCCTCCCTGAACCCCCGGAAAGACCCCCTTGTCAAGACGGGCACCATACTCGCCCCGTCCAAGAATAAGCCCGCCCCTTGGGCCTCTGAGGGTTTTGTGTGTAGTGGTGGTGATAAAGTCCGCACACCCCACCGGCGTGGGATGGAGGCCGACGGCAACCAGACCTGCAATATGCGCCATGTCGGCCATCAGAAAAGCGCCGCACGAATCCGCTATCTCCCTAAACCTATAAAAATCAATAGTCCGAGGATAAGCACTTGCCCCGGCTATAATGATCCTCGGCTTCTCCCTGGAAGCAAGCTCCGAGAGCTTATCGTAATCAATGAGATGCGTTTTTCTGTCCACGCCGTAGGATACTGATCTGAAGAGAGAACCTGAAAAACTTACCGGACTGCCGTGTGTCAAATGCCCGCCCTGGGCAAGATCCATGCCCATGATGAGGTCGCCCGGTTTTAAAAATGTCAGATAGACGGCCATATTGGCCTGGGAGCCTGAGTGCGGTTGAACATTTATATATTCCGCTCGAAAGAGCTGCCTTCCCCTTTCTATTGCAAGCCTCTCGATTCGGTCAACAAACTCACATCCGCCGTAATAGCGTGAACCGGGATAGCCTTCCGCATACTTATTAGTCATGACGCTCGCCTGTGCCTCCATAACGGCCCGGCTTGCGTAGTTCTCCGACGCAATAAGTACAAGGTTATCCCTTTCTCTTGAAACCTCTGCCCCTATTGCCCCGTAAACCTCCGGATCTGACGCCTTCAACGGCCTGTTAATATCTTCCATGTCCTCTCTTCATTCAAAGATCAAAGATTAAGGCCCGCTCCGAGGGTCCTGTAAAGATCGAGGGGCTTAAGACTTCAGCGGCCTCATGCTCCGGGCTCCGGTCAAGCCTTATGCTTCATAGGGCTTGAAGACCAGGGTAGCGTTAGTGCCTCCGAAACCGAATGAATTAGAAATGGCATAACTTATCGCCTTTTTCCTGGCCTTGTTCGGGACATAATCGAGGTCACACTCAGGGTCCTGGTTTTCGTAATTTATTGTAGGAGGAAGTATCCCGTTCTTCAAAGAAAGCACCGTATAGATAGCCTCGACTCCGCCGGCCCCTCCAAGTAGGTGCCCGGTCATAGACTTGGTGGAACTTACCGCCAGTTTGTAGGCATGTTCCCCGAAAACAGCCTTTATAGCCTTGTTCTCAGCCAGATCATTCAGCTTGGTTGATGTACCGTGGGCATTAATATAATCAACATTCTCAGGTCTTATTCCAGCGTCAGCCAAGGCCGCCTTCATGCAGGTGGCAGCTCCCCTTCCATCAGGATCAGGCGCCGATATATGGTAGGCATCGGCACTTGAACCGTATCCTATCAGCTCAGCATAGATGGGTGCGTTTCTCTGAATTGCACGCTCAAGTTCCTCGAGTATCAGAATACCTGATCCCTCACCAATTACAAAGCCGTCCCGGTTTAATTCAAAGGGCCTGGATGCCTTTTCAGGTTCATCGTTCCTGGTGGAAAGCGCCCTCATGCTGCAAAAGCCGCCCAAGGCCAGAGGCGTAATCACCGCCTCAGCCCCTCCGGTTACCATTACGTCGGCCCTTCCTTCCTTTATATATCTGTAGGCCTCACCAATAGCATGGGAGCTTGCGGCGCAGGCCGTTTCAATCGAAAGATTGGGCCCCCTGATCCCGAATTCAATAGCGATCATACCGGGTGCCATATTCGCGATTATTCCGGGAATAAAAAAAGGGCTCACCCTGCTGGGGCCTCTTTCGATGAGCACGCTATGGTATTGCTCCAGCATGGTTAGGCCTCCAAGGCCGGAACCAGTGATACACCCCACCCTGTCTCCGTCCGAAGGATCTATCTTCAGCCGTGAATCCTCAAAGGCCATCCTGGCGGAGGCAAGGGCGAAATGAATAAATATATCAAGACGCCTGAGCTGCTGTTTGTCAACATAATCCTCCGCCTTAAAACCCCTTACTTCGCCTCCGATCCGTGTGGGGAAATCAGAGACATCAAACTTGGTAATCGGCCCGATACCGGAGACCCCTTCACACAACGCCTTCCAGTTGTTTTCCACTCCGGTACCCAGAGGGGAAACCATTCCCATCCCGGTTACTACAACCCTTCTGGTCATCGCAGTGCTCCTCTTCCTAATTTTGTTAACGCAGCCGTTCCGATTAACGACAGCTCTGATATCACTTACCGGCCATCGCCTTTGCTACATAGTCCATTGCATCCTGCACTGTACCTATCTTCTCAGCATCTTCGTCAGGTATTGAGATTCCGAACTCCTCTTCCATGGCCATTATGAGTTCCACCTGATCAAGGGAATCAGCGCCAAGATCATCCACAAAAGACGCCTTTAATACCACATCCTTTTCCTCGACGTCCAACTGCTCACAGATTATCTTCTTAACCCTCTCCTCTATGGATGCCATTTATATTAACCTCCCTAAACTTTTTTAGCCCTATTTATAAGGGCCTATGAAATTTTCAAGAATTTTTAAACCTGGTTTTACATATACATGCCGCCATTCACGTGCAGTACCTGGCCAGTCAAATAACTCGCGGCATCGGAGCACAGCCAATATACCGCTTCGGCAACATCTTCCGGGGTTCCCATCCTCCCGAGCGGTATCTGCTCTATGAATTTCTCCTTTACCTTCTCAGGCAGGCCCGAAGTCATATCCGTATCAATAAAACCAGGCGCCACCGCATTTGCAGTGATGCCGCGGGCCGCAATTTCCCTGGCCACGGTCTTGGTGAATCCCATGATACCTGCCTTGGATGCGGCATAATTCGCCTGGCCTATATTCCCGATCTGTCCGCTTACGGATGCAATATTGACAATCCTGCCTGATCTCTGCTTAACCATCTCCCTTACCACGGCCTGAGTACAATTAAAAACACTCTTGAGGTTTACGGCCAGAACGGCGTCCCAATCCGCCTCCCCCATTCTCATAAGCAGTTTATCACGGGTTATACCCGCGTTATTGACAAGGACGTCAACCCGCTTACGACGATCTATGAGATCGCGAAAAAATTCATCAACCTTGGAGAAGGATGAAACATCAAGCTTATGTACCTCGCCGCCCGCCCCTTCAAGTTCAATCATTTTAAGGGTTTTTATGGCGGCGTCTTCATCCGGATCAAAGTGAGCAATGACAATCAGGCATTTATCCTTCGCAAATTTCCTGGCCACTGCCCTGCCAATTCCCTTTGATCCTCCGGTTACTACAACTACCCTTGAAAAGTTATCGGTCATAACAGCGCCCCTTTCCTGGATTGACTACTTCTATGCATCATTCGACTTCTTCGGTATTGATGATAGTCTTTCCCCTGTAAGTGCCGCATTTCGCACAAACCCTGTGAGTTAATGTGGGTTCGTGGCACTGAGGGCACATGACCACGTTAGGCATCTTGGCCCTGTCATGACTTCTGCGTGTATCCCTCCTTGATCGGGATGTCTTTTTTTTTGGAACAGCCATGTTATTCTCCTTGTTTTGTTTTTAAGTTCTTAAGCATGGAAAAAGCTCTGTCTTCGATGCTGCCTGCACAACCGCATTTTTCGTGGTTGAGGTTGCCTCCGCAAGCGGAGCACAGTCCAAGACAGTTCTCAGTGCAGAGGGATTTAATCGGAAGGGCTAGAAATACCTGCTCCCGAATCGTCTCGGCAAGGTCTATCTCATCTTCCTTGACAAAGTGATCCTCCAGATCCTCAACGTCCAACTCCTCCTCCTGGTTCGGATGAGGCCTCCGGCTAACAAATACCTTAAACTCCTCATTTATATCAATCTCATAAGGCTCAAGGCACCTGTCGCATGTCATAATCAGTCTGCCGGAAAACGAGCCTTCGAGTATGAACTTGCTTCCGGCTCTGTGTATGGATATCTTGGCACTAAGTGGTCCGTCGAGGCTCGGCAATTGGCACAGTACATCAGAGGACTCCCACCAATCAGCACCAAGTCTCAGCTCGAAATGCCGAGGTATGTCTGTTATAGGCCTGAGATCTATAATCATTTGATTTCATCTCCTGCATAAAAGCAGACGTTCCACTCCCCCGACAAAATGGTAAAACTTGAGTATATTGCTAGTCTTTTCTTTGTCAAGATAATTATCGCTCACGACCTCCTTATGCGATCTCCATGAGGATAAGAATGGAATAGTGGGTCTTTTGCCAGCGTTGAGCATTTGACTTTCCGGCACTCCTACAATACTATAAAGCCTCTACGGAGGATATCAGACATGGATCGTCAAACTGGTCCAAGGCTTTTTATTTTACTTCTTCTTTGCTCTCTGTGCATGTTGCTGCTCATTTTTTCGACCTACCTGTCCGCTATTATTCTGGGGATGCTTATTGCCAGCGTTTCATATCCTTTGCATCAGTTCCTGAAGAAGACACTTCGAAACAAAAGCAGGATCGCAGCAGCATTAATGACTTTCTTCATCCTTTTCATCCTTGTGATCCCTGTTGGGTGGTTCGTGGACACGCTTTCAAGAGAGGCGTTTGACTTCTACAATCGGACAAAAACCGCCGTATCCAAAATGGAGATACAGCAGTTTATTGAAAGCGACAATCCCTGGGCTGCGAGACTCAGAAAGGCAGTCAACAGCATGGGTTTTCAAATCAACCATGAGATGTTGAACCAGTTGGCGACTTTTCTTGGAAAGGACGTCGGACTCTTCGTTTACAAGCAGCTTTCATCTGTGGCTTCAAACTTAGTAAGCTTCCTCGTCCATTTCTTCCTCATGATGACTACTATCTATTTTCTTTTTAGAGATGGAGAGAAGCTTCAGGGTTACATCATACAGCTTCTGCCGATGCCGGGGCCACAGGTGGAAAAAGTTGCAGGGAAGTTCCATGAGATGGCAAGGGCCATCATCATAGGAAACGGCCTCTCAGGAATCATTCAGGGGATCATGGGAGGCTTAGGCTTTTTCCTGTTCGGCATGCCTTCACCTTTTCTTTGGGGCACAGTCATAGCAGTGACTGCATTCTTGCCTATTATCGGCGCCGGCATTGTGTTTATCCCCGCCGGTCTTATTCTCCTCATTCAGGGCAACACAGGAATCGCATTGGGTTATCTGATTTACAATATTATCTACAGCGCGGCTACGGAGTATTTATTTAAGCCACGGTTTATCGGCAAGGGAATGAGCATGAATCCCTTGCTTGTTTTTTTAGGAATTTTGGGCGGCATGAAACTTTTCGGAGTGATAGGAATCATTTACGGCCCGCTCATCATAACAGTATTCCTGACTATGGCTGAGATATACAGACTTGAATACAGACCGAAGGAGGAACTGAGCGAAGTAATATCACGTCCCATTTGATTTTTTCAGGCAGGAGGTGTTGGAAATGAAAGCAAAGCAAGGTGTCGGAATAACAATCACACAGCATATACTGAATCAGCAGAGAGATAATCCCGATGCCACCGGAGCATTCACCACATTGCTCAACGAACTTATAGTCGCGGCCAAGGTTATCTCAAGAGAAGTCAACAAGGCGGGCCTGGTGGACATACTGGGCTCCACGGGAAGGATCAACGTCCAGAATGAACGAGTGCAAAAACTGGATGTATTCGCCAATCAGATCATCATCGAACGGATGCAGCACATCGGGCAGCTCTGCTGCATGGTGTCAGAGGAAAACGCCGATATTATAGATATCCCTTCCAGATTCCCAAAGGGTAACTATGTGCTTCTCTTCGATCCACTTGACGGATCAAGCAATATTGACGTCAACGTCAGCATCGGGACCATTTTCAGCATTTATAGGAGAAAGAGTCCTCTGACAGAGTCAGAAGTGCCTTTAAGCGATGTCCTGCAGCCCGGGAGAAATCAGGTCGCAGCCGGATATTTCCTATACGGCTCAAGCACCATGATGGTCTATACGACCGGAAACGGAACAGGCGTTCATGGATTCACTCTCTATCCGAGCCTCGGTGAGTTTCTCCTTTCACACGAATTTTTAAAGATACCGGAGAAGGCTAAGACTTACAGCGTAAACGAAGGAAACTACTTTTATTGGGATGAGAAGACAAAGGCATTGATAGATTTTTTCAAGGCCAGAGACAAGGAGACCGGAAGACCATACACATCTAGATATGTGGGAAGCCTGGTCGCGGACTTTCACAGAAATCTACTAAAAGGTGGAATCTTTCTATATCCGGCCGACGGCAAGGATCCTGCGAAACCCGGAGGCAAGCTGAGGCTTATGGTAGAGGCAAATCCTCTCGCCCTTGTGGTTAAAGAGGCGGGAGGATACGCTAGTAACGGCGCTGGACCGATCCTGGACATCGACCCTACCGAACTGCACCAGAGAACCCCGCTTTTCATCGGCAGCAAAAAAGACGTGGAATTCGCTGAATCAGTAATCAAAGGCGAGACAATTCCTTAACGTCGCATTAAAAAACCGCTGCTGCCCGGACGAGGACAAATGCCCGGGTGGCAGGGTTTCTCAATCCCTGGTGCTTATAACAGGCTGCTTACGGTTTGACCAGCAGTTTCCTTCCTGGAACTATGACCGTAACTGGGGTTATTTTATTAATTCTGCAAAGTTCCTCAACCGAAAGGCCGTATTTTAAGGAGACGCGGTAAAGGGTCTCTCCTTTCTTCACGACATGATATAAACCATCTGACTTGACATCCCCTGTTTTCTTTTTCTCATTTCCGGTTGTTTTTCCCTGCATATCATCCGGTTGCGCCTTAGCGTCCGCCTTCAAAACCGCCGGGGAAGGCTCAGCGGATACCCTTTTTTCAGCTTCAGAAGCCTTATTCTGCGATGCGGCATTAATTTGCCTGCTTGTCTCCTCTGAAACCTGCTTAAGCTCATCCGACATCTTCTCCATTTGCTGTTTAAGAAGAAGTCCTGACTGTTGCGCTTCGCCCAACGCCTGACGGACCTGCTTTTGTTCCTTCTCTATTGATGTAATTCGACCTTCAACACCCTGCAATCGTAAGAGAGACTCTTCCAGATGCTGTATTCTTTGAAGAAAAGCCGATATGCCGGGGTCCTTGGGCACACTTTTTCGCCCCGCCAGACTGAAGACGACCAATATTACTGCGGCCAGAGCAGCGGCTCCAAATACGACATAGTAAATCTTCTTTATATTGTAACCTCGAGTATCTCTCTCCTCCTCTTCATTTGATCCGTCAATCTCAACCAGAGATTCCGCCATGTCCTCAACAAAGCTCCCCATCTCCGATTCATCTTTCCTGGATACTCCATTTTCATCGGATTTTCTGCCTACCATATTACCTCCCAAAAAAGCCCTGATACTGCTAACCCAGGCGGAATGCGAAAAACGCGACTCCCTCCAACCAGAGAAATCTGCCCACTTGCTGATCCATATCGAATAGGATATACAAGAAAACTCTAAGAGGCAAGTAACTAGTGTCCATCCGTAAATAGCTATTTTCACCTATTTCGGCGTTGGGCTCAAATTTTAATCCTGGAGATACCTCCATGTATTCCTGCGGTTAAAATTATAGCCTGCCTTGAACTAGACAAAACTATCTCATTTAAGGATGGGCACTAACTATAAAGGAGTTGTCTAAGCGAGGAAATGCGTATCACCTCAATAAATCGGGGGATGACTTTGCGCTGATCAGGACAAGCAGAACAGAAAGCCGCACCTGCCCCGAATTTTTGGGATACACAAAAATGCTTTCTTTTAATGAAGGCAAATTTTTTGTATAGTGGAAGGCCTGTAACCAAAGCGTCCTGTTTATTTCGGCTCCCGCCGCTATCCAGGCATTGTTCCGGCTCCCGGATCGGGGTTTGGGACAGGCTTCGCCGGAATGACGACTTGGATTCCGGATCGAGTCGGCTTTTGACATGCGGTATTTTCATGCTTCGCTGTGCCCCAGCAGGGCATGGCGGTTAGCCCGTAAAAGAGAATCTTAAGGAAATTGCAAAATGGAAAAGCCTGATAATCCCGGCACCATTTCAAAAAGAAGGCTCAGACTGGGAGACTATCTTATGAAGTCCGGTCTGATAGATGAGAAGACCCTTGCCAACGCCCTTGAAATCCAGAAAGTTCAAAAAAAGCGGATAGGGCAGATTCTAATTGACATGGGCGCTGCGGCCGATGCGGACATCGCGAAGGCCCTTGCTCAGCAACTCAAGATACCCTTCGTCCGGCTAAAGGACGTGCAGATACCTCAAGAGATAATCTCTCTTGTTCCCGCTGAAGTAGCCGAGAATTATCTTCTCATGCCGATAAGAGAGATAAACAAGAACCTGGTTGTTGCCATGGCTAATCCGCTTGAGATTTATGCGATCGATGATCTGCGGTTCATAACCAGGATGCCCATAAGCATAGTTGTCTCTCCCCAGGGGGATATCCTTGGGGCCATAAACAAATACTATCCCAAGAACGATCTTGAAGTTGATTTTGCCATGAGGCCCGGGCTGGATGAGGGGATCGAGATAATTCAAACACATGAGGAAGAGGAGCAGGAGATCCATGACCTCACGAAAATGACTTCCCTTCCTCCGATAGTGCGCTTTACTAACTCCGTTCTGGCAGACGCAATAAAACTGAAGGCAAGCGATATTCATATAGAGCCGCAGAAAAACAATACCGTCCTACGCTACCGCATAGACGGAATAATGCGGGAGGTTATGGAGACAGACAAACATGTCCACGCCTCGGTTGTGTCCAGAATAAAAATCATCTCGAATATGGATATCTCGGTAAGGAGAAAACCGCAGGACGGCAGGTCTCAGGTGAGGTACGAGGGACGGGCCTACGATCTGAGGGTTTCCACAATACCCACGTCATACGGCGAGAAGGTGACCATCAGAATTCTGGATCAGAACAGCGGCGGAATGACGCTTGATGCCCTCGGATTCTCTCCCCAGGAGCTGAGTCGGCTCCTGAGCGCGATCACCAGGCCCCAGGGCATAGTACTAGTTACGGGGCCGACCGGAAGCGGCAAGTCCTCCACACTGTATGCCTGCCTCAAGAAGTTGAATTCCCACGAAGTAAACATAATAACGGTGGAAGACCCTGTTGAATATGAGATTCAAGGTATCAACCAGGTACAGATTCATCCGGCGGCAGGAATTACCTTTGCTTCAGGCCTGAGGTCCATATTAAGGCAGGACCCCGACATAGTGATGGTGGGAGAGATAAGAGACTCCGAGACCGCCGAGATAGCTTTTCAGGCTGCACAGACCGGCCACCTCGTACTGTCCACTCTTCACACAAATGACGCCCCTTCAGCCGTAACACGGTTGATGGATTTGGGTGTCCAGCCTTTCCTGATTTCCTCCGCCCTCCTGGCAGTCGTAGGACAGCGTCTCGTGAGAAAGATCTGCACAAACTGCAAGGCCGAGGACCCGTCGGCTGCTGCATTAGTAGATAAGCTTCCATCTTATATAACCAGAGATCGAAAGATCACTCCATGGAAGGGAAAGGGATGCGAGTCCTGTCAGTATACCGGTTATACAGGAAGGATCGGAATCTATGAAATAATGAACATGACGACATACTTGAAGGACCTTCTGGTGCCCGGCGTTGCCTCCCAGACCATTGCCAAGGGCGCGGCACGCGAGGGTTACAGACCTCTAAGCCTCGACGGGATAGACAAGGCGCTCACGGGAATCACTACCATCGAAGAAGTCTTTAGGGTTGCCCCGCCTGAGGAGGAGCCTTTTTCTTCATCCCAGACCTTTTCAAAGGAGGATGAAACGCTTCAAGAGACATTGCCGGAGACCGAGTCAAGGCCTTCCGTTGGGTCTGTAAGGCCTACGAAGGTACTTGTGACAGACGACAGTGAGCTGGTCTTAAGGCTGATGAGAAACATACTTGAGACGGAGGGATACCTTGTCCTTACGGCAGTAAACGGAGAAGAAGCCCTCAAGATCGCTGTAAAGGAAAAGCCGGATCTTATAGTAACCGACGTGATGATGCCGATCATGGATGGCATTTCTCTCACCAAAAAACTCAAATCCAACCTTACAACCCGTTATATTCCGGTAATCATACTTACCTCCAAGGACGAAGTTGACTCAGAAGTGGCAGGAATTGAAGCAGGGGCAGATGATTATATCACTAAACCTGTGAATCCAAAAAGACTCATGGCCAGGATCAGAAGGCTCATAGCAAGACCGGCCATAGCGCAAATCTAGCCATACGGGGCCGGGGCGGTCCGGTCACACGCCCCGCTCCTTTCTTCAGGCCCGGCGTAAAAGCCCATCCTTGATACATACAAAACTGTCTTTTTTTGCGCCGCTTTTCACACAAAAGTCTGAGTTACCGATCGGTATCTATTGCCCTTCCTTTTTAACCTATTGATCTTACGTTTTAATTATTTCTTGAGCGATAATGGCACAAAGGTTGCTTTTGCTTCCTGAAACAATTCTTTTATAGGGGGAAAAGGATATGAATTCAGGAGATACTGTTTTTGTTATTATGTCTGCCGCCCTTGTCATGATAATGACTCCTGGGCTTGCCCTTTTTTACGGCGGTCTTGTCAGGGGAAAAAACGTTCTTGGTACAATCATGCAGAGCTTTGTCATCCTCGCCCTCATCAGCCTTGAGTGGGTATTATGGGGTTACTCCATGGCATTTGGCCCTGACCATTCAGGAATTATAGGCGGCCTCGACTGGTTCGGGCTGTCGGGAGTAGGCATGGAGCCAAGCGATAGCTACGCAACAACTGTTCCGCATCTTGCCTTTATGATATTTCAGGGAATGTTCGCAGTCATTACCCCTGCCCTCATAACAGGGGCCTTTGCGGAGCGTATGAAGTTCAGTGCCTTTCTTCTTTTTGCACTCCTTTGGGCTACGTTCGTCTATAACCCGCTTGCACACTGGGTCTGGGGGGCAGGGGGATGGATGGGAAAGATGGGTGCCCTTGATTTCGCAGGGGGGGGCGGTAGTCCATATAAGCTCAGGCGTATCCGCGCTGGCCGCAGCCCTTATAATCGGGAGAAGGCTTGGATTTGGAACTACCGCTTTTATACCCCACAATATTCCAATGACGGTTACAGGAGCCGCTCTTCTATGGTTCGGTTGGTTCGGCTTCAACGCAGGAAGCGCACTTGCCTGTAACGGCCTTGCCGCGAATGCATTCGTGGTAACCAACACCGCCTCCGCGGCAGCAGCGCTTTCATGGGTATTTATTGAATGGGCGCACAGGGGCAATCCTACCACCCTTGGTGTTGCCAGCGGCGCGGTGGCCGGTCTCGTGGCGATAACCCCTGCATCAGGATATGTTGGCCCTCTGTCTGCGGCAATGATTGGAGCGGTGGCCGGAGGGATCTGCTATGGCGGGATAATGTTAAAGGCTAAGCTAGGTTATGACGATTCACTTGATGTGGTTGGAATCCACGGTCTTGGAGGGGTCTGGGGTGCTCTGGCAACCGGGCTTTTTGCAAGCAAGGCTGTGAATTCTAGTGCTGCGGATGGTCTGTTCTTCGGAAACCCTGCCCAGTTTGTAACACAGCTCATCACTGTGCTTGTAACTCTGATTTTTGCTTTTGTAATGACTTCCTTGATACTGATACTCCTTAAAAGCACCATCGGTTTGAGAGTCAGCGAGGAAGAGGAAATGAAGGGCCTTGATATAAGCCTTCATAACGAAACCGGATACAGCATTTAGGCATATTTTAAGTCTCAAAGAAAGGAGTAGTTCCATGAAAAAGATAGAAGCAATAATAAAGCCTTTCAAACTTGACGATGTGAAAGAGGGTCTTTCTTCGCTGGGTGTAAAGGGACTAACCGTAAGCGAGGTCAAGGGGTTCGGCAGACAGAGAGGCCATAAGGAGGTCTATAGGGGCGCTGAGTATCAGGTTGATTTTGTGTCAAAGGTCAAGATCGAGGTGGTGGTTGAATCTGATCTCCTCTCCGATGCGGTCAAGATCATTCTGGAAAGATCCAGGACGGGTCAGATAGGAGACGGGAAGATATTCATCCTTCCGGTAGAGGATGTGATCCGAATAAGGACCGGCGAGACAGGGAAAGATGCCATATAGTAAACAGCGAAGGGATCCAATTGAGGACAAAGTGATAACTCCGTTGCTCGAACTGAGGCAGGCCAGGGAGAAACTCTTCTCAGGAATCCGCGAGGGAAGGGGTGAGAATGGCTTTTTTGAAAAACAGACCTCCATCGTGGATCACTTCTTCATCAGAAGCGTTCAAGAAAGCAGCATAGGCCGAAAACTATTCAGCGCGAGGAAGCCATTTGCCCTCATAGCACTTGGAGGATATGGAAGAGGAGAACTATGCCTACGTTCCGACATTGATGTAATGGTTCTTTTCCCTTCCTCATTACCCAAAGAGGCAAAAATGCTCACTGAGGAGATCATTCTGCCTCTTTGGGATCTGGGAATGGAAGTAGGGCATTGCGTGCGCTCCTTGAAAGACTGCACGAGGCTCTCCCTAGAGGACTTCGAGGTCTTCACATCTCTTCTTGATGCGAGGTTTTTGTGTGGGGAATCACCTCTCTACCTCCATTTACGTCATTTAATTGAAAAGAAGGTCATCCCCAAAAATGCAGCAGCATTTGCTCGCTGGCTGGATGACAGAAATAAGGTGCGGATGGAAACATTCGGCGACGCCAGCTATCTTCTCGAACCAAACATCAAAGAAGGTATAGGGGGTCTCAGAGACTATCATCAGATTCTTTGGCTTTCCAAGGTCTTCTTCGGACTTCAGAAGCCCAGGGATCTTGAATATTCAGGACGGCTTTCCCATTCTCAATACGCCTCCTTGTCAGACGAAACCCTATTTCTCAGCCGGATAAGAAACCACCTTCATGATCTTTCAGGAAGAAAAAACGATCGCCTTGGATTTCAGTATCAGGAAAAGATAGCCGAAAGATTCGGTTTTGAGGACAAAGAAAGCTATCCCGCGGTGGAGCAATTTCTTGGAAGGCTTCACACCGCCATGTCTTCCATAAAGTCCCTGCGCCTTTCGTTTGCCGCAAGTTATATACTCAGAGGCTGCGATGAAGGCTCCTGGACCCATGCAGGCAAAATTCATGATGGTCTGCGCCATGAAGGAAGGGAGATAGGATTTGCTTCCGTGACCGCGATTTTGTCAAGACCAGGGCTTCTTATGTCCCTTTTCAGCCATATTGCGGAATGCGGTTGCAGGCTGAGCATGGAGGCAAGGAGACTGACGACTGAATTTCATTATCTGGCCAATGATCAATACCAATCAGACCCAGACAACATTAAGAGTTTTCTAGAGATAATAAAAGGCCCCTACTGCTTTAGCGCCCTGATTCAGATGCATGAGACAGGCATGCTGGACGCATTCATACCGGAATTCGGCAGGATCAAAGATCGAGTTCAGTTTGATGCTTACCACATCTTCCCGGTCGGCATTCATTCCATCCATACGGTGAAGAATCTAAAGGAACTGCCCAATGAAAAGAATCTGATACTTTTGGACATAATGAACGACGTCAAAGATCATGATGTTCTCTATATAGCCGCTCTTTTTCATGACATAGGCAAGATAGGTAAGAACCATGCCGAAAGGGGCTCCGCCATCATCGCCGCCATTCTCGAGAGATGGAGCTACGACCGCAAAAAATCAGAGGATATAGTATTTCTTGTGAGAAATCATCTTTTGCTGGTGGAAACAGCAACCAGGAGAGACTTAGATGACGAAAAGGCTGTTGTCCAGTGCGCATCAATAGTAGGTACCGTGGAAAGGGCCAAGTTTCTCTATCTCCTGACGTGGGCCGACTCAAAAGCAACCGGACCCAGCGCCTGGAATAGCTGGATATCAAACCTCATTCAGGAGCTTTTTCTCAAGATATTGCATATCATAGAAAAGGGTGAACTGGCCTCGCCTGATGCCCAGGCCAGGAACATTGCCGCAAGAAACTTCATCACGGCAAGAAGCGGGGCTAACTTATCAGCGGAAAAAGTCAGTGCCTTCTTTGAAAAGATGTCACCTCGATATCTCCTCTATACCAGGCCATCCCTCATCCTTCGCCACCAGAACATGGCTGATGAACTTGATAAAGCAAAATCCGATGGAGAAAAGATGCCTTTTCGCCTTCATGCCGAACCTGATGGAGACATACAGGGATGTTGGGAGGTGAGTATTATAGCCCCTGACAGGGCAGGGCTGTTTTCTGAAATATCGGGAGTACTTGCCTTAAATAACATCAATATCCTCTCTGCGTCCATTTATACCTGGCTAGACGGAACCGCTGTTGATATCTTCAAGGTGTCCAGCCCGCTTGATTCCCTTGACCCCAATAGGACATGGGAGAAGGTGAAGCTTGACATCAAGCAGGTATTTTCAGGCCGACTGGCCCTTGACTTCAGACTGGGCGCAAAGGCAGGAGGGAAAATGCTTTCCGGCCACAAAACGCCCCCCAAGCCTCCAAGGGTCATTGTTGAAAACAATTCCTCAGATTTTTTTACAATAATAGAGGTTTTTGCAGACGATCGCATCGGTCTTCTTTATCTTATCACAAGCACACTTTCCTCCCTGAGGCTCGACATTAGAATAGCCAAGATAGCTACAAAGGGAGATCAGGTAGCTGATGTTTTTTATGTGCTTGACCTGGAAGGTCAGAGAATTGAGGACGAATCCCGCCTCCGTGAGATTCAAAATGCCCTGCTCCACAGGGTTGGCTCATCTGTCCAGCGCCGATAGACCGCGAAGCGGCAGTATCCCCTGACGGCGGCAGTTGATCTAAAGCCTGCCTGCGCAAGCTTTACCTTGCAATTCATGGCGTTAAATGTAATAACTATCAAGCTTGATACCGATGTTTTCTTGCAGGTTAATCTCGTTACCGTGTTCCGGCCTTCGCCGGAATGACGACCTGGATTCCGGATCGAGTAGGCAATGACATGCGGCATTTTCATGCTTCGTTTTGCCCCAACAGGGCATGGCGGTTTGAGCGCATTATAACACGGGTGCCATGCTATTAAGTAGCACGGCCCAACATTTTATCGGCAAGACCTTTGATCTTAATGACCTTTGCTTGCGTTGCGAAAAATGCCGCATAATTGATTAAGCAGGCGTTATAGGCCTGAACTCAACTACCGATGACAGGCTGTGAAATGTGTAAATGTAAAGGGCGTCCCCCCAATAAAGGAGTCTTAATTTGAAAGAGCAAAATATTGACGATATCTGCGTGAATACTATCAGGATGCTTTCAGTAGATGCGGTGGAAAAGGCCAACTCGGGTCATCCGGGGCTTCCTATGGGCGCGGCCGCCACGGCCTATGTGCTGTGGACTAAGTTTCTCCGCCACAACCCTGCAAATCCGGCCTGGCCCGACCGAGACCGATTCATCCTGTCGGCAGGGCATGGTTCGATGCTTCTCTATAGCCTTCTTCATCTGACGGGCTACGGTCTTACGATTGATGACTTAAAAAACTTCCGTCAATGGGAAAGTAAGACCCCCGGACATCCCGAACACGGAATGACCCCGGGCGTTGAGACCACTACAGGCCCTCTAGGGCAGGGATTTTCAAATGCCGTCGGCATGGCCATGGCAGAGCGTTTTATGTCCGCAAATTTCAATCGTCCCGGTCATAATGTCGTTGATCACTTCACCTATGTGCTTGCAAGCGACGGAGACCTGATGGAGGGTATCTCCCACGAAGCAGCTTCCCTGGCAGGACATCTTGACCTTGGAAAGCTTATCTGCCTCTATGATGACAATCGCATATCCATTGAAGGCCCCACAGATATTACCTACCGAGACGACCGGATTGGACGTTTCGCCGCTTACGGCTGGCATGTGCAGACAGTGGAAGACGGAAATGATCTTTCAGCAATTGAGAAGGCCATAGCTAAGGCCAGAAACGAGACTAAAAGGCCCTCCTTCATAGCTGTAAGAACAAGAATCGGCTTCGGCAGCCCCAATAAGGAAAATACCGCATCGGCCCATGGTGAGCCGCTTGGCCCAAATGAGGCCCGGCTCACAAAGGAGAAGCTAGGCTGGCCCAATGAACCGGCCTTTTACGTACCCAAAGAGGCCCTCTCCCGCTTCAGAGAGGCGGTTTCAAAAGGCGGATCACTTGAAAAAGACTGGATTACCGGTTTTGATAATTATCGCAGAGAACATCCTGACCTGGCCTCGGCCTTTGATGCCTGGATTGATGGAGAGCTTCCCCAGGACTGGCAGAAATCCCTGCCGGTCTTTCCTTCGGACAATAAGGGGACTGCAACAAGGGCTGCGTCCGGTGCCGTCCTGAATGCCCTCGCGTCAGTAATCCCAAACCTCATGGGGGGCTCTGCCGACCTTGCGCCATCGAACAAGACTTTTATCAAGGGCGCAAAGGAATTTCAGGCGCAAAGCCCTGAGGGCAGAAACATCCGCTTCGGTGTAAGGGAACACGGCATGGGGGCGATCATGAACGGGATGGCCCTTCACGGCGGGATACGTCCGTACGGGGGGACGTTCCTTATTTTTTCAGATTATATGAGACCGGCCATACGCCTTGCGGCCCTGATCGGGCTTAACGTTATATATGTATTTACGCACGACAGCATCGGTCTTGGAGAAGACGGTCCTACGCACCAGCCGGTTGAGCAGCTCGCAGCCCTTCGCTCCATCCCCAACCTCGTCGTCCTGAGGCCCGCAGACGCAAATGAGACATCCGAGGCATGGAAGGAAGCGCTGGAGTCGAAAAACGGCCCGGTTGCACTTGCTTTGACAAGGCAGGGGCTTCCCGTGCTTGATAGAACCATTTTCGGAAGAGCTGACGGACTTCACAGAGGGGCCTATATACTTAAAGACTGCGAGGGTACACCTGAGGCCGTAATTATAGGCACAGGTTCGGAGGTACACATAGCGCTTGACGCGGCAGCCAAGCTGACGGCCAAGGGAATAAGGGCACGCGTTGTCAGCATGCCTTCATGGGAGCTTTTTGAAAGACAAGACGATTCATACAGAAATAAGGTGATCCCTAAAGAGGTAAAATGCAGGATAGCCGTCGAAGCAGGCCGCTCCATCGGATGGCATCGCTTTATCGGAGATGAAGGCGCCTTCGTGGGACTGGATCATTTTGGGGCATCTGCGCCCTACAAGACTCTTTATGAGAAATTCTCAATAACCGCAGATGAAGTGGTAAGAAGGGCTCTTGGTATTCTGCAACGGAAATAGATTGCAGTTGCAACTATGAGGTCATTTCTGTTAACTCTTGACCAACTGTTGACCAAAAGGGAAAAAGCAAGGCTTCCTCAAAAAGGCAACAATTATAACATCTCTAATTTATTTAGTTTATAATCAAAAAAGAGAGCTTGCGAGAGTGGCGGAACTGGTAGACGCGCTGGACTTAGGATCCAGTGGCCTAAAGCTGTGGGGGTTCAAATCCCCCCTCTCGCACCACAATACTGATGGTATCGTAAAAAGTCCAAAATTGCCTATTTTAGTCATTCCGGCAAAACATGTCCCGTAACCCGATCCGGGAGCCTGAATCCTTGAATATAAGTAGTTCTGGACCCAGGCTTTTGCCGGGCTGACGCTCCAAGCGGCTTTTTACGAGTCTGTCAATACCAGAAAGAAAAAAGATGGAATTTTCCCTTTGTACAAGGATCATGGACAACGTCTCTTCAGTTCTGGTGGGCAAGACCGAGGCACTGGAACTTCTGATGGTAGCCCTTCTGGCAGACGGCCACGTGCTTATAGAAGACGTGCCAGGTCTTGGGAAGACCTTGCTTGCCAAGGCCCTTGCAAGGAGCATAGGAGGCTCATTCAAGCGAGTCCAGTTTACACCTGATCTTCTCCCGTCGGACATCACCGGCTTTAACATCTACAGCCAGAAGACTGGGCAGTTCGATTTTCAGGCTGGCCCGGTCATGACAAACGTGCTCCTCGCAGACGAGATAAACCGCACCATCCCCCGCACTCAGTCAAGCCTTCTGGAAAGCATGGAGGAGCGTCAGGTGACGGTGGACAGCCGCACATACAATCTGCCCAGGCCTTTTTTCGTCATAGCGACACAGAACCCCATTGAGCTTGAGGGCACATTCCCCCTTCCTGAGGCACAGCTTGACAGGTTTCTCCTGAGGGTGAAGCTTGGCTATCCCGACTCCGGTGAAGAGGTGGAGATACTTGAGCGTTTTCGGGAAAGGGACCCGCTCACCGAACTTATGCCTGTAGCCAAGCCTGAAGAAATAGCTCTCTTGCAGGATCAGAGAAGGGCTATAGCCGTATCCCGCCCGGTTAAGGAATACATAGCCTCTCTAGCGGCTAAAACAAGGTCGCACGCAAGCGTGCGTTTCGGGATAAGCCCAAGAGGGTCACTGGGTCTTATGCGCTCAGGCCAGGCCCTGGCAGCCTTGAGAGGAAGAGACTATGTCCTTCCGGACGACATAAAGCTCCTTGCCCCGCATGTTCTTTCTCACAGGCTTATCCTCAAGGAGCAGGAACAGGTGAAGGGACTCACCTCGGATGAGTTTATCAGGCAATTGCTGGACCTCGTGCCCGTGCCTTTGAAATAAGCCGGAAAACATGCCTCCTCACCTTGTCCAAACAAGAGAGACTACCATCTTCGCAGTGCCGCTGGTTCGCATTAT
>MNYJ01000202.1 GCA_001874005.1 Desulfobacteraceae bacterium CG2_30_51_40 | reverse complement strand
CGTGGATGCCGGGCTTACAGTAAACAGGATACTGGGCATGTTCAGCCTTGAGGAGGAAAGGCAGATAAGATTGAGGCTAGCAGATACCCTGCGATGGGTTGCCTGCCAGAGGCTTCTGCCCGATAAGACCGGGGGCAGGGTGGCAGCCTTCGAGATTATGGGGGCGAATCTGAGGGTAAAAGAGAGTATTCTTAACGGTGAGTCCGAGGGAAAGACTTTTTATGAGATCATTGAGGGAAGCCGTCCCTTTGGAATGATGACATTTGATCAGTTTATCTCGGAACTCTTTGCGAGGGAGATCATAAGCGAAGAGACGGCCATGAGGTATGCCTCCAAGAAGTCCGTGGTGGGGAGGGCTCTGGATCAGATAAAGTCTGCAAGGGGCCAGAAGACTACAAACATAGAAGGACTTGCATTGGATGACGATTATGGGAAGAGGGGCGAAATAAAGAGATAGAAGCAGGGAGGTTCATCAGCCTTTATCGGATGAACTCTGAAGTCTGAAACGCAAGGGGGATGTTTTTTGGAGTTAAGTAACAGCTTATCCTTACGAGATACGGTATGGAAATAGTATGCAAGAAATGCGGCGCGAAACTTGTTGTCCCGGATGACAGGATAACTAAAAGCTCCCAGGTGCAGGGTGAATGTCCTAGGTGCAAGACCAGAATTACCCTGGATACGGAAAGACCTGAGGAGCAAGCTCCTGAAGACTTTTTCTACCAAGAGGGAATAATGCTTGCGCTTATCCTCGAAAGCGCAAAAGAGAGTCTGCAGGCGATCGAAAAAAAAGTCGGTCAGATGGGATTTATGCCGATCTGCCCTTTGTCGGCCAAGGAGGCCATTTTCAGGCTTTGCTCGCACCAATTCGATCTGGTAGTACTCTCTGATGGGTTTGAAGGTGCTTCCCTTTCGCGCAGTAGTGTAGTGGAATATCTTAATTCTCTGCCCATGAGATCCAGGAGGCGAATGGTTGTCGCGTATATCGCCGACGCTTTCAAGACCGGCGATGCCATGGAAGCCTACTGCCTGAGCGCCGACTTGGTAGTGAAGAGAAGCGATCTGGAGAAACTGGAAGGTATACTAACCCATTGTTTGGCAGAGAAGAAAAGGAACTACGCCGCCTTCTTCGATTCAATGGCGGAGGGTGGAAGGGAACTATGAAAGGGCCTGTTGAAAGAGAGAGGCAGTATTACAGAATAAGGGTTCAGAACTGCGTCCTCACCATCATGGATGTAAGAAAGATACTCTGTGATCGTTACGGAAGCAGGGATTTTATGAGGGGCTTTGAAAGACTTGAGGCTGAGGCTGCAAATCTGGATATGGCAAATGTGTCTGAAGGTGACATCCTGCTTGTTGAACAGGCAACCAACGCACTGCTGAGCGAACTTGGCAAGATATTTGAGGCGGGAAAAGCAGGGCCTCTTTACATGCGTCCTTTGAATTAGGCCCGGAATGTCTCTCTATGTTCAAGACCTTGCGGAGTGTTTTTCTCAGGTCACCCCGGAGGGGTCAACAGAGCAATCGAGTATCATGGCACCTTTCTGAGTTTTAAGCGAAGTCTCCCAGACAGGTCTCAGCGATTCTATTGATCTGGTATCGCCAAGGGCCCAGACACACCCGCCGGCCCCGGCCCCTGCAAATCTTGCCCCACACCCGGCGGCCGCTGCCTCATCAATGAGTCGCTCGGTAAATGGAATTAGGGCTCCAGGAGTTACCCGCCTCCTCAAGAGCATCTCTTTTGCGAGTGCGGCGCCAGCCTCATGCCATAGCCCTTCTCTTAACGCCCGAGCAAGCTCATGCACCACAGCGTTTATTTCCATCCAGCTCTCTCTTTTTTTCCCCTTTAGAAAGTCAGTGACCCAACCCCTGTTGATGCTCCCTGATACGTGTTTGATGCCGCTATAGGCTGTCAGGATATGTCTGCCTAGTTCCCTTTGCCCGCTTCGGTCCAGGAGTGTCCTTCTTTCGGCCAATCCACCCGGTTCGCCGAAACGCCATATCCACTGATTTACGCCGCCATATACGGCGGCGGCATGATCCTGGGCCCCGCAAAAACCTCCGGCAACAGAGTCCTCTATCTGGAAGGCGAGATGGAGTATGCCTTTCCGGCTTAGGGCTTTTTCTCCGACTGCCTTCTTGAGTTTCGAAAGAGCCTTGACCGCCGCAACAAGGGCGGTGCTTGAGCCGCCAAGCGATGCCTGCGTAGGCACTTGAGTGTCTATTATCATCCGGAGGCCGTGGAATCCGAAATAAGAAACCGCAGCAAACATTATTCCCATCGGCGAATCAAACGGAACATCCTCGATACGGTGTGTCTCTTCCTTTTCAAATCCGGCGGAGCTTATCTTTATCCATCCGTCGTCGAAAGGCAGGAGTCTCATTCTTGTCCTGAGGCTGAGGGCGATGTTGACCGTTGTGGGATAAATCGTTCTGTGCGTAAGAGCAAAAGCCCTTATATCAAATGTTCCGCCGGCATCAATTCTGCAAGGCGCCGAGGCGGAAAGAGGATTTGCCTCAAGCAGAGTTCTTACGGATATGAGGCCTGCCCGGCCTATTCCTTTCAATGTATCATCCTCTTGCGGCTCATGAAGAAGAGCCCGGCTATGGTCTTGCCGTCAATAATCCTTCCGTCCTCCACCATCTTTAAGACTTCCTGAACCTTTATTTCGTGGACGGATAGCATCTCATCTCTGTCCAAATGCTGTTTTGCGGGTGAAAGCTCGGAAGCAAGAAATATCCGTATCTTCTCGTCGGAGTAACCGGGTACAGGGACTATCTCTCCTATTTTTTCCATCTTCCCGGCCGAAAAGCCTGTCTCTTCCTCAAGTTCCCTGTGGGCGCAGGCCAGGGGTTCTTCGGCCTTATTGAGCGTTCCGGCAGGTATCTCCCAGATATAGCCTGCTGCGGCCCTTCGGAACTGCTTTATCAAGAGTATTGTGTCATTATCCTTAAGGGGAACTATGGCCGCAGCTCCAGGATGTCTTATAATGTCAAGGTCAACCGTGTTTCCGTTTTCAAGAGCAAGACGCTCTCTTTCCAGTCTGAATACCCTGCCCAGGTGGATCAGGGTCGTACTCTCAACTTTAGTCCCCATAATATCTCCTTTGTCGAAGCCGGGTCTGGAAACCCTAAGTTATTGATGGATTGTGCGGCCGGGATAGAGCTTCTTCAGCGATCGGACGGTTTCCGCATCTGTGCTGGGGCAGAATATATGATAATTATGACTTGCGGTCAAACGGTTCATCCGTACCCTGGCCCGAGTAACACGTCTCAGTTTCCATTCCCTTTTGCGGGAGGAGATCAGGCTTGTGGGGGGATATTTTCAAGGTAAACGCTCATGACAGCAATATTTTGTCGCCCCCGCTAATGAAAATCCTCCTGCGGCTCTTCACTTTGCGAGGTCGACGATTTCCCTCCCCCCGCGCGGGGGAGGGTCGGGGTGGGGGGTGTATTTTCACGGTAAATCAAGGTGCCTTTTTTCAATAGGGGTCTTGTCGAGTTCCCTCCAGTTTTCAGGCGCGAGCCTCAACGGCCTTCCCGCTGAGGTGGCTAGGCCCTCACTGCGCCTTGAAAGAAATTTTCCCCGCACTCTTTGCTGCATCTCGATATTGAAGCCGACACTTTGCTCCCTGCTCCTTACAACAACCGCCTCCATGTTACCGACAGTCTCAAAGGAAACAGGAGAGCCTGATTTTACTGAGATGTCATTTATCTCTATGGCCCTCCAGTCGTTGGTCTTTAGATCGCTTCGAATCTGTCTTATTGAGAAATTTCTTGCTCCGGCAAGGGTTTCGATCTGGACAGACTGAGAACTTGTCCCCAGATCACCTACTCTTATTGAGTCTTTGACGTATTCATTTGATCTTGCCTCAAGCCGTATAAGGTTACCTGCGGCCCCTATGGTCGCCCTGTATGAGTTTCCGGTTATCTCAAAGGTGAGTCCGTCCACTTTGCCGACCGTCCTTTTCAGGAAGTATAGCTCGCCCGGAGCTCCTCCCGTAATGAAGTCACTTGACGGCCAAAGCCATTTGACGGCCCCCTTGAGCCTCTTTGCGGGATCTGTCTCAAGCCCGAGTGAGGGGCCTCCGGACTTGTAGAGCCGCTTTCCCTGATCGTCGGATATCTGCACAACCGCAGCTCCGGGGCCGGTTACAAAAGCGGTCTGTAAGGCGTCAAATACCATGTCAAGTGCAAGGGGATGGCGGGACTTGGGAAGTATTACCGACATGGGTATGGCGAAGCACCAGGCGCCTCCTCCGGGAGAGCTTGAATATGTCCTTGTAGGGCTCTGCACATAAACCCAGTCTTGCGGGCCGTTAACGGTCATGAAGTTGGCTCCGGTGTCATAGTGGGAAGGATTGTCATCGTATGGGAGGTTGGGATCCCATATAAAAATTCTCTTTGGGTATCCTCCTGAAGGCCCGTCCAATACCCTGTAAGGTATTACGGTATGAGCCGCTTCCCCGAAAACACTATTGGCTATTGAAAGCACAGGATAGTCTCCTCTTGCAAGGGAGTCCCTTATTGTAAAGAAGGCCGCCTCCGCGTTATTTAGATGGCCCGCGTCAACCACGTCTATGAAATTTTCTATGCCCGAAGCGCTGAATTGCCTGGCCTGGAGCATGTTGATCGCCCTGTGCAGGTCTTCCCTGTCCGGTGAAACTGTGCCTGTATAAAAAGCGGCGGGAGAGCAGAACCCCAGGTAACCGCCGTACTTGAAAAGGGCAAGAGCAAGGAGCGACATGCCGCCGCAGTTTCCGTTAGCCCCGCAGTTTTTGAATATCTCGTAGAAGGCGCAGTCAAGAGGCGCCTCGATGCAGTCCTGTGTTGGGTTTATACCGAGATAGGTCTCACGGAAAAGATACCATGACAGATCACAAGAGCCGATGCAGTTAGTCCCCTGTTCTCCCCAGTTGGTGAAATACCAACCGTCTGTTCTCGGATCAAATACCTGCCCCCAGGCTGAAGGACAAATAGAAATAAGCAAGATAAGTGCCGCCAGTTTATTCAATATTCCCATCTTCTAGCCCCCATTTTGTCCTGATTATGACTTATACCCCCATGCCCGGTAGAGGCAAAGAAACATGAAAATTTCTTCATTTTCTATATTCCCCCGCCCGGCTCGCAAATTCCCGGGAACCCCCTGATGAGCCTTATCAAATAATGTTGTCAGTATCGGTAGAGCGCAGGCGCGGAGGGCTCGGAGAGATGCCCCCTTGTGTCCATGGTCTGGACCCTGTAGTAGTGATCCATGCCACGGAGGGCGGTTGTGTCGGTAAATTCATTTCCTTTGACCACCGGGCTTATCTGCCTGAATGAACCCGAGGCCGAAGGGCCCCTGAAAACAATGAATCCCTCCCAGGAGGCCGGATCAAAGGCCGGTGTCCATTTGACCACTAGCCCGCAGCCTTCCGACGGCTGCGGTCCCGGGGCGAGCAAGACCGGAGTCGGGGGGATGTCCCTTGTGTAGGTAAAGGTGCTTAAGGCTGGTATCTTCGAGATATCAGACTTCTCGCTTTCGTTACCCAGCCAGTCGAGGGCCGAGACTCTGTACCAATAGATATTTCCGGGTTCTATCCCCTTGTCCTCAAAAGAGGCAAGAACTGCGGTGGGATTAGCCTCAGCAGGTATGTCTTCGCATCTTGGGCTAAGACCCTCCCACCTGGATAAGGAAACGGTTCCATCCGTCAAGACGCTTGCGACAAAAGAAGGTGAAGCGTCCTTGTTTTCAGAACGGTACACATGAAATGCCTTTAGATCCTGTAGAGGCGATGCCAGCCATTCGATGATTACGGAGTTGCTCCTGGCCTTCATCGCTGAGATAACAGGAACGGGCGGGGCCTCTTCCTCCAGGAGTTTCTGGCAGACATATTCGCCGATGTCGGGACAACCGCCGGAAAGCCTTCCGGGATACACGTTTCTTGCCGTATCAAAGGCCCTTATCCAGTAGGCGTAACATACGGATGAGCCGGCGGTAACTGAGTAATCGTCGAAAAAGATTTGTCCCGTATCAGCCATCCTCTTTTTCGCCTCAGAGAGCAGCAGTTCACCGACCAGCGAAAAATCACAGGGTTCATTATAAGCTTCTTTCTGGGTCTTGGACTCAGGTCTGTAAGGCATTCCCATGTCGCAGAGCCCCACGTAGATTTGATAACCTCCCAGGTCTTTTTCAGTGTTTTCATCCCAGAATATGCGGTTGTGATCTGCGTATCCTTTAGACCCTTTCATCGTTGTTGGCCCTGGAGGGGTTGTGTCAGGTATCCTCCCAGCCAAAACCGCTGAAGGGGCGCTAATGTTACCGCTTGTGTCCACGCACTGGAGCCTGTAATAAAAATCCTTTTCGCCGAAGGCCGGCACCAGCAGAGGGTCTGTATCCGTCCAGGAAAGGGTTATTGTATTCGTATCAGATGGGTCTGCTGAAACGCCCTTGACAAAGAGGGATGATGAAGGCGCAAGCGCTGCTATTTCCTCCAGGTAATCAAGTTTGTCTGATCTGTAGATGTTGTATGTAGTTATGGCATCAAGCTCCCTGTGGCCCAGGGCATCGAGTACCACCTTTCTCCAGGATACTGAGATGCCTAGAGGATAGGATGAAGCGTCAACCTTCAAGTCGCTCGGCGCACGCGGAGCGGTCTTGTCAAGCGGCCTTGCCGATACGGGTGAATGACTCCATGGTCCCTGCCTTCCAAGGATATCCACGGATGCTACCTTATAGTAGTATTTTATGTTATTGCGAGGCCCGTTTACAAATACGGTGACCCCGGCTGAGCTTGTAACTTCATGGGCAACTGGGGCGCCTTCCTCATCCCACCTCTGGAAGTCCACAAAGCCCGGCTTAGGCCTTGAAAGAGGACCTCCTTCCAGGTCCTTGTCAATATCAAAGACGACGGGCTCCTGGTTTATTTGTAAATAGGTGCCTGAAGCCGATGTTGATCTTCCGACGATAAAACCGGAGGCGGCATCTCTTCTGTTCCATAGCACAAGCACCTTTGTGTCTCCAGGCAGGGCGGTTATTCCTTCAGGTGGATCAGGCAATACGAAATATCCGGCCTTTACCTTGACCTTAGCTGCTGTAAGGCTCTCAGAGCCTTTCTCATTCAATTTCCTGAGCTGATAGACGTATGTCTTTCCGGCAGTAACATCTTTATCCAAAAATGCGGTGCCCCTGGCGAGGCGTATCTTGAGATTTGCTGCGGCCATAATGTCAAGGATGGCCTCTTCCTGTGACGTGAGTCCACTATTGAATGCCTCGCAGCTTAAGGCTGCCTTGGCGCCGAGCCGCTCTTTTGCTCTGAGAGAGGAGAAGGCATCCGATATCATCTTCCACTCGGCTGAGTTCTCAGGGATAATAGCCTTCAGTTGGTCGCATGTCCTTGCGGCTGTGATGGGGGTTTTCCCGTTTATTGGGACTGAAGGAAAACCCGGGGTGGGTTCCTCTCTTCTGTAAACGTTATAGCCTGGCGCGTCTTCAGCTCTTGTCCAGAATAGCACGACATAGGTTTTTCCTGATCCGTCAGTACCTGCGGATACGGCGTACATATCCCGCTGTGCCTCGACGTTGTTGAGCCTTGAGGGCTTTTCATCCGGCCTTTTTCCGATATCCGGAGGAGCCGCGGCGGAGATACCAACCACGGGAAAGGCGAATGAAAAAAACGCAATCAGGCCGGTTAAAAGTAATTTAGGGAATCTCATCAGCTTTAACCCCCCCTGAGGATTCAGAAAATTTACAAGAATCCCTTTCCCTAATTAATGTAGAAACCCCCGGGCCCAAGCCCGGCTGTAACATCCACAGAGGCGCAGATCACCCAGAGGACGCATCCCTCCAGGCCGAAGGTGCCCTCAAAGGTAATCGGCACCGGCCCTCCCATGGCGAGGTTGCACCATCCGGATGCCGACACGAGCCCCCCAAGTATCTCGCCATGGACGCATACACCTGCGCTTCCAAGCACATAGGGAAGTCCTATGATTGCAAGATCGGGCCAGGCAGAGGAAAGCCCGGGCGGCGCCACGGAAAAGGCTCCCAGACCCGCGTAAAGCTCAATGCCGCCTCCGAAGATGTACCAGTTTACGGCAAAAGAGACCTGCCCGTATCCGTAGATGCCCGTCAGGGTATCCGGGAGCTGGGCCTGGGAGACCCCGAAGCGGCCTGTGGTAGTCTGAAGTACCCACGCCTTTGCCTTGGGCACATTGTGTCCCACGAACATGCCCCCTTCAAGTCCCGCTCCGCCTGTCCAACCCGCAACCGTAACTGCCAGACGGCCCTGGAGGAACTGTGTGACCATATCCGCATACCAGCTCACCTGGCCTTCTCCTTCAAGTCCGCCTAAGACGGAGTTGCAGTTGATCCTCGCTGTGACGTCCCCTTCAGCCGATTTCCGGCTGAAGTCCTTTTTAAGGAAAACAGTTCCGGAAAGATCTACCGCAGCCCCCGCCACTGAAAAGAGCATGTCTCCGGAGGCGTAAAAACTGCAGGAATTAGGAGTAACCGAGGTGATTACCTCCACTACCTGCCCGGTCTTGGGAGCCAGTATCCCGGTCCCCGTGCCTACGGCCTTCTCCAGATATCCCCCCAGGACCAGGCGCTGAAGCGTTGGGCCCATAATCCTGATGCAGCCGTTTATATGGCTCAAGCCTCCCAGACGCGCGTAAAGGCCCATATCCACATCATGAGTGCTCGTGGAGGTCATGCATATATCAATTGATTCGTCTCTTATCTCGATGGTTGCATCCAGGTCATCCGAATGGACAAAGGAAACCGATGCAGCCCCTGTTCCGGTAAGGCCGTTCTGAATCTTGATGTTGTAATCCATGTCCGCGTCAGGGAAATCAAGCGTTGAAAGGCGCTCTCCCGTTAAGTCGTCCCAGTTTCCGTGGAGATGCAGGTTCGTGGGAGAAGCCTTGGGCATGCCGGTCTTCGGTATCGTTACGCTGCGGCCGAAATATGGCTTTCCGCTCTCGACATCATACCTTGCATCCCTGATATTGACGAAAGCGCTTCCAAAGAAGTTGATGTAGATGGAGCCGCAAGTTGCAAAATATCCGTCGGTAGCGCCTGGTGTGTATTTGGAAAGGGCCAGCGCGGAGGGCGAGAACTTAATTTTATCGAAGCGCTGGCCGTAGGAGTTATTGTCGAGAAAAAGCTCTCCCAGGTTCCCGTCGGCAAGCATCTCTCCCCAGGTGAGCCGGAAGGGCTTTTCAAAATGCCTTGTTTCGCTTATGCCGGCTGCGGTAAAGATGATCCTTCCTGTTCTGGCGCTCATAACGCCGGCTTTGGCGGGATCTCCGGTAGGGACAAGAAATAGCTTCCAGTATCCGAGCGTGACCCCTGCCGAAGGTAGCACTATGTTGCCTCCAGCAAGATCGGCGGTTGAGGTACACTTCATGTCTGAAAAAGCGAGTCCTGTTATTTCGCTCGGTGCCTTTAGATTAATCAGCCCGGTAATCTCAGAGTCATAGACCGCGCTTGATGCGAACTTGAATCCAGCCCCCTTCTCCTTATTGGCGATTCCGATTCTTGCGTCAAACGAATCTCCCCCGACATAGCCGGCCCGGGATTTGTTTCCGAGGGGTTCGGGGGCATTCCAGTTTTGAGGTCTTGCGCGAATATCTCCGTCAACACCCCTGCCTCCTATTCTAATCCAGCCTTCAACGTGTCTTAAGGTTATCGGATTTCCGGTTGGCCGGTCGCCGCTGAATATGACAAGATCATCCATGTGAATGCTTCCGACTACGATCCCGGTGATAGCCCGGGTTTCCATTTCGGAAAGCATGATGGAAGGTGTTGATGAGGGATGCCATTCAAGAAATGCGGCGCCGTCATCGGGACTGAAGGTTGGTAGAGGCTCAGCCGGTGCATAGAGATAACCGGTAGTTGCGGTTAAGTTCCAGACTTCGATTTCACTTCCAGGGTGTGTCAACTCCCCCCATGAGATTTTATTGGGAGGGTCGAAGACAACCTCACCTGAAAGGCCCATGCCGTGCTTTATGACAAGAGATGTGAAAGCGGCCTGAACATCCGTTGCTGGGTTCGCCTCTGCTCTGACCGCCTGGATGGGCAGGGTGACCTTCCCGGGGCCTATGACACCGGATGAAACAGCCCCCTCTGAGATAATTACGGAGGCATCCTGGGCATTTATCCGGTAACCTTTGGGATTGATCATGACGAACTCAAACGGGACGGTTGCCTTGAGGGCAGCTTCAAATCCCGCGGCTGTTATAGTTGCTTCCGGAAATTGGTACTGCGCGGCCATAAATCCTGTGTTTGACTCGGACGGATTGGTTCCAGCCCCTGAGGCTGTGCCCTCTTTAAGAACAAGGCCTTTAAAGGAAGTCGGCCTTCCGACAGGACTCATGGATGAGCTGAAATCAGCGGTAAAACCCGAGCCTGAGGCAACAAGACCTGTTATGCCCACTATCCAGGGGCCAAAGATATTCGAAGGCCTCTCAGCGTAAAATGATGCATCCGGTCTGATTGTCACGGCTCCGATTTCAAGAGATGGAGAAGTGCAGGAAAAAGGAGTGCCCACCCCGCTTGGAAGAGTCAGCGTTACGGAGGCGGAGGAGGCAGCAGGTGATATCTCCATGGCCTTTATCCAAATGGTGAATCCAGCCCGCTCAAGGGTGATCTTTGCCGGACGGGCCGTGCCAGCCGGAAAAACCGCCTTTCCGCTCGTAACGCGGCCCTTGTCGCCGGTTTCGGATATTGATGAGATGGTTATATCTTCGAATCGCAGCAGGGCCTCGCCTTTTGGCGGTCTAAGCCTTGCCCCGGACGCGGTCATGTCTTTTTCGCGAAGCGAGATGATGGCTTTGTCCTTCTTTGCTGCAAGCCCGAGCGCCTTAACCGTTGCCTTCTCCTTTTCGATGAAGCGCGTTGCATCCGGCGCCTTTTTAAGTTGCCTGTCTGTTGTCCCCAGGGCCGGAGCCACCTTCTCGGACGAGAAAAGCCTCGGCGTTTCTTGAAACGTAACCTCAGCGGGGCCGGCAAGGGTGGGAACATCCGAAGTGAATGTAAGCCATGCGGTCCCGGAGGCGCCTGTAATTGTCCCATGGCCGGGATCATTACTGCCGGTATCTGAATATGACTCTACCGTCAGGACAAAATCTCCGATGAGAAGCGTTAAGGGGCGTTTTTCAGGCGCGGGAGATGGTTTAGTCTTGCCGGCCTTGCTCCGGGGGAGGCGGGAGATATCTTTGACTGCCTGTCTGGCGCCTTGAGCCTGAGACGGGGGTGGCGCAGGGTGTGAACAAATCGCGTTGGAGAAAACAGCTCCCAGTATTATCCCAAGGCTGAGAAAAACTCTTTCCGCTGATCGCTTGAAGAAGTTCATTTAGACCTCCTCAAAAAGGCACCATCGAGCCTGCGCCGGGCTTAGACCGAATAGGCCGGATTAGTGCAAGAATGGCCGGTTTTTGCCCATGGAAAGACATTCTTGCCGTGGAAGCATCTTGAAAATCTTATATGCCCATTTTTCTTTGATGTCAAAACACTCTTTGAATTGATTCATATCCTGCTGCGATCTTTCTGAGGCAGGATATCGGTTGCGCTTCATCCATTTACAACTGATTGACAATAGACATGATTTCCTCCTGCTGTTTCTTGCGCTTCAGATTGCATGCTTTTCAGATTGCTCGCAACATGTATGAGATGAAAGCAGGATTTCAGGGAATGAAATGTGTTATAGCCGGATTAAAAGGTCATTATGCCTCAGGAAAGCCTATGAGTTTTTAGGGCGTGGAGGATATGAGTGTGGATATGAGGATGGAACCTAGGGCAAGGGCTATCGAATTGTGCGGTATTCTTTAAATTTAGGCTTTTCTTTGCGGTTGACATACATGTGGAATTCAAACATAGTTCTTTATATGAAAATACATCGTCATGCCGGCGTAGGCCGGTATCCAGTCATTTATACCTGGATTCCGGATCAAGTCCGGAATGACGTGCAGCATTTTCATGTTTCGTTGTGCCCCAAAAGGGCATGAGCGTTAGTGAAGGAAGCGGGCAGCTGAACTCTCCTCGAATATCAAAGCATTTACAGGAGTTATTTTCGGTGCTTATTGAGCAAGCCTAATCCAGTCGTTAATCGCATATAATCTTTGATAAGATCAGCCCGACCATGCGCAGGTTTTTATGAGTGCAAACCCAAACGGCATTTTAACTTGGAACATTGATGAAATTGCAAGAGCGCTGAAGATCGGGGAGAAGGATGTCCTCAGTTACTTCACGGATGGAAGACGAGTTAGTTTTATTTTAGAACTAAGGCTTGCATATGAGGTTATCAAAGGCAGACTGGCTCCCAGCGAGGGGGCTGGATATGATTTGCTCGATTCCGCCGGGCGCAAGTGGGAGGTGAGAAGCATCACAAAGGGAGGTATTTACTTCTGCCCTAGTTAGTGTCCATCCGCAAATGAGATAGTTTTGTCGAGTTCAAGGCGGGCGATAATTTTAACCACAGGAATACATTGACGTATTTCGAGGATTAAAATTTGAGTCCAACGCCGAAATCGGTGAAAATAGCCATTTCCGGATGGGCACTAGTTATATGGTTGGATTAGGACGATCTTTTAATTGGAAAGGTTTCTTGGAAAAATTGCAGGAGATTGAGGGTTACATAATTTCTGATGTCGAG
>MNYJ01000031.1 GCA_001874005.1 Desulfobacteraceae bacterium CG2_30_51_40 | reverse complement strand
TTGCCCGATCAAGTCGGGTAATGACGAACCTGTGCATTTTGCAATGAGCCGCTATCCGTGCGCTCTCGTTCCGGCCTAGGCCGAAAAGGACGACCCGGATTCAGGATCGAGTTCGAAATGACATGCGGGGTCTTCATATAAACACATTGTTTCAGGGTTAGATTTGTTATCATAACATCTGATAGGGGTCCATATCCACTGTGCACTCAACGCCTTTTCTGTTTAGCGAGGCCTTCTGCGAAGCTATCAGTCTTTTGAGCAGGCCCTGAATGATGAAAGGATGCGCGGCCTTTATCATTATCTGAAAACGGTACTTTCCCTTGAGCTTTGATAGAGGCGCTTCCACCGGCCCCAGCACCCTTAACTCGCCTCTTTCCGATTTGGGGCCTGCTGAGTATCTTCGGATGAGGTGCGAAATCTCTGTTGCGATTTCCGCCGTATCCTTTTTCCTGTTTCCCTGCAGCCTTAATATGGCCATATACCGGAATGGAGGATAACCGAGGGATGACCTCAGGCTGATCTCCTTCTGGAGGAAGGTGTTGTAGTCGTTTCCAACCGCGGCGGCAAGGGCATAATGTGAGGGATTGAAAGTCTGTACTATCACCCTTCCTGGCTTTTCTCCCCGTCCCGCTCTTCCCGCCACCTGCGACAGGAGCTGAAAGGTCCTTTCCGCGGCGCGGAAATCCGGAAATCCAAGCGATAGATCCGATGCCACGACTCCTACAAGGGTTACCGCCGGAAAATCGAAGCCCTTGGTTATCATCTGGGTTCCTATCAGGATATCAATCTCCCCGGCAGAGAACTTCTTGAGCAGTCTCAGTGCCTCGCCCCGGCGGCGGGTGGTGTCGGCGTCCATGCGGGCCGTCCTGGAACCGGGAAAACGCGCCTCTATCTCTTCTTCGAGCTTCTCGGTACCGAATCCATAGGCCTTGAATGCCTCGCATCCACAGGCGCTGCAGCGGCCGGTACCTCCGGTGGAATATCCGCAGTAATGGCAGATAAGGTGCCGGCTGTTTAGATGATATGTAAGGGCTACATCGCAGTTGGGACACTTGAGAATCTCCCCGCACGCCCTGCACAAAAAAAGACGGTGATAGCCTCTGCGGTTAAGAAAAAGTAAAGTCTGATCCCCCTTTTTCAGGTTATCCTCCATTGCCTCAAGGAGGGTGGGGCTTAAGAGCGGAGGATCTTTTTCCCCCTCCTCGATCTTTTTCATGTCCACCAGGAGAACCTGTGGAATGGGCCGATTTTCCACACGCTCAGGCATGGAGATAAGGCTATACTTCCCTGTAAGGGCGTTTTGGTAGGACTGAACTGAGGGCGTGCCGGAGCCTAGGATGACAACCGCATTTTCAAGCTTTCCCCTCATCACGGCCGTATCGCGGCCCTGATACCTGGGGCTTGAATCCTGCTTATAAGCCGGGTCATGCTCTTCATCAACGATGATAAGCCCGATACGCCCGAGCGGAGAAAAAAGGGCTGAACGGGCTCCTAGGACGAGATCAACCTCTCCCCTTGATATCCTCATCCATTGATCATAGCGTTCTCCCTCGCTCAATCCGCTGTGATAGACCGCTGTCCTTTCTCCGATCCTCGCGCTGAATATCCCTTCCATGTATGTTGCAAGGGATATCTCCGGGACCATTATCAGAACCTGTTTTCCTCTTTTTATGGCGGCCTCGGCTGCCCGGCAGTATATCTCCGTCTTTCCGCTCCCGGTCACGCCGTAGAGCATGCAGCAGGCAAACTCATCTCTAACTATGAGGGATTCTATGCCTTCAATGGATTTTTCCTGTTGCGGGAAGAGAAACTCCGGTCTGGGATAATCCCTTACAATACCTGTTATCGGTCTCCTGTAGAAGGGAGCCTCAAAGCGCTCCAGGACTCCCTTGTTGACCCATTTGTTTATAAGGTAATCTCCGAATTTTCTTCTGAGATCGCTTGAAGGTGCCGACCCTGCGTCATATATGAGGCGAATAAGGTCCATGCCGCGCTTTGAAAGTTGCTTCGGCCCCAGGGTCTTAAATATATCAGTCAGGTCTGCGGGGTCTTTCATCCGCAGAAAGGATTTCATCAGGGGGCCGGCCCCGCTTTTTCTCAGATGAGCTGTTTCAATTTCTATCAGGCCCCTGGACTTGAGAGAGGTAGCCTTTGGCGCGGGCCAGGGTATTTTTTTCCCTGGATTTTTGCCTACCCACTCAAGCATCTCCATCTCATTGGAGGGCTTGGTTTTTGATTCAAGGATGGCTTTTCCCTTTTCAGTTAGCCTGGCGATACGATGGGTGGAGGGTGAAAGCCCGGGCGGGAGAAGGGCGCTCAGCACCTGGCCCGGAGGGCACAGATAGAATTTGGAAACCCAATCAAAGAGAGAAACCATGCTCATTGGAAAGAGGGGTTCGGCATCCAGGATCGCCGCTATATCTTTGAGCCCTTCTATCTCACATTCTTCGGTAATTCCTACTGCGTAACCGTTTGCAGTCCTTTTTCCGAAGGGGACCCTGACCCTTCTACCGAGTACCATATCGGGTGCAAGCCCATCGGGCATCCTGTAGGAAAAGGTCTTCCAAACGGGTAGATCAACCGCCACATTGACGGCTCTGATGCCGGCCGGCCCTGAAGTATCAGGCTCCGGCGGGATGCAGGATGCATGTTTGTTCATCGTATGGTTACCGTTTGGATCTATTTGTAATTTTCCCTTAATGCCTTGATGGTCTCCTGGAAGGGAGAAGAACCGGATTTTTCATCCGCATCAATGGGGGCAAAGGAGAGATCGGGCGGGATAACGGGGTTCACCTTGATCTCCTTGATCACGGATCTGAAGATGGGCTTTCCTTCCTCGGAGAGAACCGTTTCGAAAGGATACCAGTCCTCCTCTATCTTGCGGTAATCTTTAAAGGAGACGGTCCTCAGCCCAGTGCCGGAGGACGTATGCCCGGCGCGGAGAAAGACAGGAATGCACCTTTGTTTTTCCAGAAGGAGTACTGGATCGTTATCAGACTTTCCTCCTATCCGGTAGCAAATAACCCTGTCGTGAAGGACAAGTGCCCGCTCGTTTGTATTTATACCCATGCGGGTCAGATGACCGGAAATGGATGAAACCGAAAGCGGCATCAGAAGCGCCATATAGGCAATACCGGCCGAGGGTGTCCCTGCCTCGGGCTGCCTTGCGTAGAAGCCTGGGGTCTTAAGATAAAGAACATCTTCAAAAGCGGTTTCACTACCCCCGGCCTCCGTGACATATACAGTTCTAAGTAAGGCCACGGTCTTGAACTGTGCGAAATTCTTTGCCGTAAGATCAAGTATCTGCTTCGTTGAAAGGACATAGGCCGCGCCCCTCTGAGGGAAAAAGAGCAAGGAGCCAAGGATAGCTGACATGAAAAACAGACTTAGCACTCCAGGATATTCAAATCCCCTTATGAGCCTTATATTCTTGAAAGCGGTCAAGGCTGCTTTAACCCTTCTTTTCTGCTTCGATCATGAGATCGGAAATGGCATCTCTCACTGCGGACATTAGCGCCTGCGTATCTTTTTTTGAATATGTGGAGACGGTTATAGGCCGCCCGAAGGCCATTTCAAAGGAGCCTTTTTTGATGGCCAGGCTTCCTTTCTTCGCTATGCGGTGGCTTCCTGCAATGGCAATAGGCACTATGTCACACCCGGATTTGATTGCCAGTGTAAATCCCCCTTTTTTAAAAGGTAGAAGAACACCGTCCGTGCTCCTTGTTCCCTCTGGAAATATCAGGACGGAGGAACCGGAGGCTATCCTTTTTGCCGCCTCGTTCATGCTTGCTATGGCCTTCCTGGGATCTTCCCTTGTAATGCCTATGTAGCCTGCCTTTATTGTGGCATAACCGAATAGAGGAATACGCATGAGTTCCTGCTTCATTATGAACTTGAAGTCAACAGGCAGAAACGCGAGCAAGGCAAATATATCAAAGATGCTCTGGTGATTGGTCATATAGATGCGCGGAAGCGATGCATCAATGTTTTCAATCCCTGTGACCTTTACCCTTGCGCCGGATGCCCGGATAATGCCTCTTCCCCACGGACGCGCGCAGTAACGGTGAATAAGCCTTCCCGAACCGTCAAAAGGCGCGATTAAAAGTACGGCAATAATAATCATGACTGTGTAAAGGGCGATAAAAGCATTAAGGGAAATTGATCTGACCATTTGAGACCTTTACTGATCCGTTTCCGCCATCTTCTTCCCACACATGCGGCTCTATGGGAAGCTCTATCCTTATTATTATATTGTGCAGGTTGCCCCTTGAAACGTCAATCTTTCCGCCGTGCCGATGTATGATCACCTTGGAAAGAGGTAGCTCAAGGGCTATAGGCCCAGAGCCGGTTTCTATCCTGGGGAAGAAATACTGGGCAAGATCTTCCTTGCCCAAACTGTTATTGGGATATTCCACAGTCAGAATGATGTGATCATCTTCTCTTTTAGCGTTGATTGAAATCTCCCCTCCTGCCTCCGTGCCCAATATGGCGTTGACCATAAGCGTTTCAAACGCCTTTGAAAGCATGACGGTATCGCCTTTGGATTCGGGCAGATTTGCCGGAACAGATGACGAGATCCTGATATTTTTGTCCAATGCTGCGGCCTGCAGGCGAGGCAGCATTGAGGAGACAATTTCTCCTATCCTGATCTCTGCGTAACAGGGAACCACAGGTCTTATGGCGGAGAGCATCAAACGCACAATTTCTTCGAGCCTTGCAACTTCCTGGACAATTATATCGGCAAATCTCTTTTGGCTGCTCTCCTGCGGGAGCGCGTCTCTCAATCTCCTTGCAAATCCTCCGGCGCTTGCAAGCGGATTTCTGAGTTCATGGGCGAACCGCTCTGATATTCCGCCTAGAACGCGAAGTTCCTCAGTCCTTAGAGCCCTTTCCTGAAGCCTCTTAAGCTCAGTGATGTCTATCATTATTCCTTCAATGCACAGCAAGCTGTCATCCTGATCAACGCATGGAATCGAGTGATCAATAAAGGTAAGGTTTCTTCCATCCTTGCTTCTGACTACTCTTTCAGTTCGAAAGTTGGAGTCATCTCCCCAGCAATCGGAGAGTATGTTTTCTCCCTCATCCTTGCCGCAGATATGTCTCCTCCAGAAGTTTCTATCGGAGATCACTTCCTCGGGCGTAAATCCGAGGGTTTCCGTAAAGCAAGGATTGACAAATTCCGTGGTGCCGTCAGGCTGAAGCCTGTAAACTATGAGCGGAAGATTTTCAACCAGGGTGCGATATTTTTCCTCAGACTCAATCAAGTCCGCCGTACGATCCCGCACCCGGATTTCAAGAGTCCTGGCATAGTCCTCTATCTGAGCCTGCTTCTGCTGCAGGGAAATGAGCATGATGTTCAGAGAACGAGTCAGTTCGCCCACTTCGTCAGCGGGTTTTCTTGCCAGCAAAGCCCTCCTGGTCCCCGAGGCTATCTCCCTGCTCTCCTTTACTATCTCCCTGATGGGCCTTAGAAACACCATTGCCACCACCCAGATAAGAATGGACGACACAAGACATCCCGATATCCCGGCTACGGCCATTATAAGGCGGGTATTTACCAGTTGTGCCAGTATGTCGCTTCTGTCAACATCTATCCTTATAAGGCCCACTGTTTCATCTGATAAATCCCTTAAGGAGCCTATCAGAACAGAGCTGTTCTTGTGCCCCTTGGGGCCTATATAGATAAGAGGCTCCTCATGGGGGACATCAATGAATCCGCCTGAAAAAGGCACATCAGCCAGATCCGTCAGGGTTGAGGCCCTTATCTTAAAGTCCCCCTCCCCTTCCTTCTCCATCTCAGTGAAATCAGGCCCCCAGAACTCTTTAAGAGTGAGGAGAAACTTCCTGTCAAATGAGTAACCGACCTCAATACTTCCTATGAGTTTGCCATCAAGTCTGACGGGTACCACTCCTCTTATGCCCAACCCTGCCTTTCCCCACTCGGCCCCTCCTCCCGACTCACCTAGGGCAATGGCTCTTATCACGCTTCTGCGGTGATAAAGATCATCTCCATATACCGCAGGCAGATGGAGTCGGAGAAAGGACTTCCCCGGTTTCTCATGGATATGAATGATGCTGATTCCTTGTTTGGAGGAGAGTTCATGAAAGACCGGCTCAAGGACCGCCATCAAGCCATCTCTGTCGCCGGCCGCGAGCAGGGTCGCTACCTCTGGTCTGGTGGATATGGCTGTGGCGACTGCGATTGCTGATGAACGCTTGTGATCAATCTCGGCAAAAAAGAGGCGATAATATCTCAGAATGGCCCTTTTTTCTTGTTTCTTGATAAGGTCTTCCTGGGAGCTTAGGCCTATAAAGGCAAGGGTAAAGATGCCCAGAAAGGAGAACAACATAAATGGAATCAAAAGTTTCCATTTAAGGCTTATGCTCTGAAGCCTGTAAATAAGGTCCCTCATCAAGTCATACCTTATCGTCTTGAACTGCTTTCTCTATCTGGGGTGCATGCGCTTTTTCAAGGCAAATGCCGATGGTCTTGCTTTCCTTCTCGGCAAGTGCCACATCTTCAGTGAATTTGTCGTTTGCAACTCGCAGTATGTGTTCGGCGTTTAATCCCATGGCCCTGGCGAAACTGGCTGCGCTGAAAAGAAGTCCTCCCAGGGCATTTACTGCATCTTCACCGGAAGATGATTCGGATGCCTGCTGAAGATCGGAAACTGCATCCAGTATCCTTTTCAGGCCTTCTCCACCTTCAGCGACAGGTATGCCTAGCTTGGATGCCCTTTCACTTATCCGGTGGGCCCGGAGAAGAGATGGAAGGTTTTTGGGTATGCTGAGAAGTTGATCAGCCGCGCCGGATTTTGCGCCGTTTTCCATTCTTTTTATCTTCGCCCAGTTGGATGCTACCTCATCGGGGCTCTCCACATGGGCGTCTCCGAAGACATGCGGATGTCTTCGTATCATCTTTTCCGCTATACGATCCATCACGTCAACAAGATCGAATTCGCCTCTTTCCTCTGCAAGCCTTGCGAGAAAAACTATCTGGAAAAAAAGATCCCCCAGTTCTTCGCATACATCATGGGGCGAGGACTTCTCCACCGCGTCCAGCACTTCATAGGCCTCCTCCAGAAGGTATGCCTTGAGGGTGGTGTCGGTCTGCTTTGCGTCCCACGGACATCCACCCGGCCCCCTGAGTCTGTCCATGAGATCAATCAGACGCAGTATGGACGCAGGCGCTCTAACGCGCTTTGTGTTATTTAAGGCAGAAGTTTCTTTTTCCATGTCTCATAAAAGGAGGGAGAAATAAGATTCGCCATATACTTGTAGGATGACACTATGAGGGGAGCGAGCTTTGAATTTGCTATGTTGGGATTTCGCTCAGGCACAAAGGATGTAAGAAGGGCGATTCCAAGATATGTTATTATTATTCCCTTGACAACGGCCAGCCCCACTCCTAGTGACCTGTCGGCCCATCCGAGGAGCACCTTTTGGAGGATGATCTTGAGCCCGTAACCTGCCAGATTGAAGGCTACAAGGACCGCCAGGAAGATGACGCCATAGCTTACGAGGGAGAGGTAACCGAACGAGCCGAACCATCCTTTGAGGACCGCCGTCAGTTCCGGCTGATATATGTTTGCCACTATTATACCTGCTACTACCCCCGCAAGAGAGCTTATCTCCCTCACAAATCCCCTGAAAATACCCCTTATGATCAAAAACACCATCAAAGCTATGATGGCTATATCAAGCCAGTTCATTTTTACCTCCCTAATGGCCCTGTTAAAGGCAGCAGGAGCCTTGCACGGAAAGGTGGTTGTGATTTTCACCCTTCGTTTTGCCCCTTCCCTTTATTCCTCCCCCTCGACGGGGGAGGGAGGGGTGGGGGTAATTTTCATCTTTCGTTGTGCCGGGAATCAGGCCATCGGGTCAACCAACGGCCTTACCTCCGATATCCTGAAACGAATGGCTGCGCGTATCATTGCTGCTGCCTGAGGCCCTGCCGCCTTTCCGATGGCCTCCTTGATGGTATCAAAAAAGCCTCCCGCCTCTTCCATATCAAGTACTTCGAGATAGACGCGCGCTCCCTTCCAGTCAAGGAGAGTCTTTCCAGGCTCCATTACTATGAACACGGCCTTTGGGTTTTCCTTGAGATTCAGCATGGTTCGGTTTCTGCCGATTCCCATTACAACGGTATTTTCGTCAACCATCTGAGGGGAGCCGAAAACCGCCACATTGACCTCTCCTTTGGCGTTGGCCGTGCTCAGCGTGCCGATCCTTGGGCGTTTGTTGAAGATGGCTATAAGTTCATTCCTATCCATTGCCTCAATCCTCCTTTTTGTCTCACTGGGAGAGTATGAAATCCGTTATATAAGGGTTTTCCTCTTTCTCGCGCGCCAGGGTCGATGTGGGTGTCTCACCATAGTCATGGCCCGGCCACACGATAGTATCACCTGACAGGGGCAAGAGTCTTGTCTTCAAAGAATCAAGAAGAGTTTCAAAAGAGCCCCCTATGAGATCAGTCCGACCTATCGCACCCACAAACAGGGTATCGCCCGTGAAAAGATTGCCGCTCAGAAGATAACAAACCGATCCCGGCGTGTGACCCGGCGTGTGGATGACATGAACACTAAGATCCCCGGCCTGGATGATGTCTCCTTCTTTAAGCCTCCTGTCAGCGGGCGCAGGAGGAGGGAAACCAAGTTCCCGGGCGGCCGCAATTCCCGTACGGCTTCGGGCGAACAGATCATCGTCTGTTTCATGCATGCAGGTTTCCGCATTAAATGCTTTTTTTAGAGCCTCATTTCCAAGGACATGGTCAACATGTCCGTGGGTATTAAGAATATACCTTACGTCAATATGCTCCCGGGCCGCAAGCGAGATGATTCGATCTTCTTCGCCTCCGGGGTCAATAATGAAGCCGACACTTGTCCTACGGCATTTGACTATATAGGCATTTACCTGAAAAGGGCCAACGCAGAGCCTTTTTATGGCCGAGGTGTTTATCTGATATCCCTCCTTATCCTCTTTCTTCACTCAATTAATGACACACTCGCAAAAAAAATCGCCAAAAGCGTCACACCTATGAAAGCCCGGGGCCATAACTAGATGATATTCCTCTATTCCTACTCCCGGATCTGGGTCCGCGACAGGCTTCGCCGGCATTACAAAAATAGGGAATTTCGGACTTTTTACGAGATTATCAGACAATACAATAACAGAACTCATTAGCGATGGTCAATGCCGCCGCTCCGTCGCCCAAGTGAAGCAGTCATGGTACTGGAGTTAGGAAATATGTTATGGTATCACTTGACAAACTGGGATGGATGAGAGGAGGTGCTGATGGATCTTAAAGTGTTTGATGGGATGAATAAGGCGGAGATTAAGAGCTACATTGAATTTCTCATGTGGCACTACAGGGTGGTGGATGCGTTCTGGTTCCTGTATGTCGCTGAGCAATTCGACCAGCCCACCGCAGAGAGAATAAACGAGAAGGTCTGGGCGAAGGTCTCATCCATGGCCGCTAAAGACCTTGTCCCCCGCTTCGGGATCAAGGAAAAGGGTCTCAAGGGTTTCGTAGCGGCATTGAGGCTTTTTCCCTGGGCAATGCTTGTGGGATATGAGATCAAGGAATCGCCCGATGAGGTGATCATAACGGTCCCATCCTGTCCAACGCAGGAGGCGAGGCTTTCAAGAGGGCTGGGGGAATTCGTTTGCAAGCACATGCACAAAGGCGAATTTGAAAACTTCGCAAAAGTGATTGATGAAAAGATCAAGGTGGAGTGTGTCTTTGCTCCTCCTGACCTCCATCCGGCAGACCTTTTCTGCAAGTGGCGATTCCGTATGGCCGATTGAGCCGTTGAGCTGGATTTACCGTGAGATACACCTCCACGCCGACCCTCCCCCGCGCGCTGGGAGGGGGAAATCATGGAGGTCGACTTCACAGAAGGGATGACCGCGCCCTCCCCCGCAAAGGGGAGGGAAATCCTCGACCTTGTAACGTGTAGAACCGGAAGGAGATTTTCATGCGCGGGAGCTACGCAAAGCGTGCCATCAGCGTTTGGATGGAGTTAACTGTGATGTGTCCCAAGCTTGTCATAGCAAAGACGGCCGCTGATGCAGCTATCGCGGCTGCCCGCTTATTTCGAGAGACCGCTTTGAAGGAAGTATCCAGGAAGGGTTTCTTTGCGGCTGCCATATCCGGGGGGGAAACCCCCAGGCAAATGCACAGACTTCTTGCGGAGCCTCTCCATCTCGATTCTATTCCGTGGAAATCCGTGCATATCTTCTGGGTGGATGAGCGATACGTTCCCCGGGATGACCCCGCATCAAATTACGGGGCTGCCCTGGAAGACTTTATTGAAAAGGTCCCAATCCCAAAAGGTAATGTCCATCCCATACCTGTGTGCTTAGAGCCTGCCAGGGCCGCGATTGCCTATGAAGAAAGCCTCAGTGGTTTCTTTTCGGAAAGAGGTTACGCAGAACCTGCCTTTGATCTGATCTTTCTGGGCCTCGGCTCTGATGGCCATACCGCATCCCTCTTTCCTGAATCAGTATCTGATGAGAAGAAGTCAGCAAAGGTTGAGTCAGTATTAGGCGGGTCTCCCAAGGTCTTCAGAATAACGCTGACCATCCCTCTTATAAATAAGGCCGCCAGGGTTGCATTTCTTGTGACCGGAAAGGCGAAATCTGATATTGTAAGCAGAATAATGTCCGGCGGCTCAGGGCTTCCGGCCGCAAGGGTTGCTCCTGAGACTGGAGAGCTTTTCTGGTTGCTTGATAAGGGTGCCGCCTCAGCCCTTGACATGGGATGATTGCTTCTTGACATTGTTACTTCATTGGTGAACATGGACTTTATCCGCATTGATTCGTTTTTTGAACGAAAAAAGGGGCCTTAAAGCCGGCTTTAGTCGTATTGATACTCTGAGACGGACGCCTGATAGATGCGTCAGAAGGCAGACAGGCTATGAGCGAACACGACAAGCTAACCCAGCGGGAGCGAAGAAGCGAACCCAGGATTGAGGCCGGACCATTTCACAGCGTGGAAATCAACCTCGGACCTCCGCTTCCCATCTATCAATTTGGTCTTCGCGACATATCCGGTAAGGGCATGTGTATCCTTGTGCGAGAGGGCTCACCTATCTTGAGCCACTTGGAGAAGGGACGGATAATAGACATCAAGTGCTATTCAATGGATGAGTTCAAGGCAAACAAGACCAGGATCATGAAAGCGGAAATCCGTCATATAACCAGAGGCGAAGAGTGGCAACCCATCGGCTGCTGTCTTGTCGGAGTGCGTATCCTGGAGGAGTATTAGACATGGAGTTTAAGCGCTCGGTCTGTCCCCATGACTGCCCTGATACATGCGGGCTCTTGGCGGGGGTTGATGGCGGCAGGGTGGTCTCGGTGCGGGGCGATCCGGATCATCCATTCACGCGCGGGGCTGTATGCGTAAAGGTCGGCCACTATCCGGAGAGGATCTATTCCCCCTTGAGGATTACAACCCCTCTAAGAAGGACAGGCAAGAAGGGGGAAGGGAGCTTTGCAAGGATATCATGGGATGAGGCCCT
>MNYJ01000128.1 GCA_001874005.1 Desulfobacteraceae bacterium CG2_30_51_40 | reverse complement strand
GAGATGCTTTACGAGGAACTGAAGGAAAGAATCAATCAAGGTACCGCGGCTATTGAGGGAGAAAGGCATAGACTTTACTGGGAAGGTATGCCCATCTGGGGGAAGCTCCGCCCTCTCTCAGAGGAGTTTGCAGCACTAAAGACATGCGTTGTTGCATCAACATATTGTAATAGTTGGATATTTGATCAGCTTGATCCTGCAGAGCCGTTTGAGAGCATGGCCCTGGCTTATACCGAGCTTTTTATTGTTAGGGACGAGGGCTACAAGGAAAGATATATAGAGGAATGCAAGAGGCTTTTCAGGTTTGACGGGATAATATTTCACGACGCCAAGACCTGCCCCAACAACTCCAATAACCGGTATGGAATGCCGGAGAGGATTGCTGAAAAGCTGGGCATTCCCACGCTTACCATAAACGGAGACCTTAATGATCTTCGCTGTTACTCGGAAGAACAGGCAAAGACCAATATAGAGGCGTTTATCGAGCAGTTGGAAGGTGCTTAGGGATGTCTGATGTCTTTGCTGGTGTTGATGTAGGCGCTTCAAGGACAAAGGTGGCTCTTTTAGCCGCGGACAAGCACCTTGTTGGAAAATCGGTTATGCGATCCGGGACCGATTTCCAGTCAACGGCGGAAAGATGCCTTGATGAAGCCCTTGCGGAGGCGGGTCAAAAAAGAAGCGGGATAAAAAGTTGTGTTTCAACTGGATATGGGCGCAATAACGTATCCTTCAGAAATGATACGGTAACAGAGATCAGTTGCCACGCAAGGGGCTGTTACCATTATTTCCCTGTGGCCATGACCGTTATTGACATAGGGAGCCAGGATAATAAGGTCATCAGGGTTGATGCCCGGGGAAGACGCACCAGTTTCAAGATGAACCGGAAATGTGCTGCAGGAACAGGCGCCTTCCTGGAAGAGATGTCCATGAGGCTCGACATTCCGCTTGAGGATATGGACGGCCTTGCAAGAAATGCGGTCGAGACGGTTGAACTTGGAAGCTACTGCACGGTATTTTCCGGCACGGAGGTGCTTGAGAAGATAAGACAGGGAAAGGCAGTTGCCGATATAGTGAGGGGGCTGTTTCTGTCGGTCATAAAGAGGGTTCTTGAGATGGATATTCTTTCGGATACCGTGGTTATGACAGGGGGGGTTGTGGCACACAACCCTTTCCTGGTTGAGATGGTAAAGGAACTTACGGGAAAAGAGGTCCTTGTTCCTCAATATCCGCAGTTTACGGGAGCGGTGGGAGCTGCTCTCTTTGCCATAGATATTTAAGGAGGAGAATATTGAGTCCTTCGGATTCATGTCCCTTTATTAAAAAAGTTAGAGGGAGGTATTTGGGATGTTAAAGAGCAAGTGGATAAACGCAGGTGCCGTTCTTAAGATGAACGCGATCAATTATCCTGACAAGCTGGGGTGGCAGGACAAGACCAATGAGTTTACATTCAGGCAATGGAATGAGCGCTCATGCAGGCTTGCCAACGGATTAAAGGACCTGGGGGTAGGTTATCAGCAGGCCTTTGCCGTAATAGCCTATAACAGAGGAGAGTGGATGGACATATATGCGGGATGTGCCAAGGGAGGGCAGATGGTTGTTCCCATCATGTTCAGACTGGCCGCTCCGAACATCGAATACATAGTGAATCATTCCGAGTGCAAGGCCTTTATAGTGGAGGCCCCGTTTGTCGAACTCATCAACAGCATCCGGGATCTGCTTTCCGTTCCAAAGAACGGTTACATATACATGGGTGATGGTCCGGTTCCTGAGGGTTATGTGGGCTACGAGGAATGGCTCAAGTCTTCTTCCCCGGAGGAACCCGATGTCATGGTGGATTCGGCGGATGTCTGGACGGTCATGTACACATCGGGAACGACAGGTAAACCCAAGGGTGTCATGAGGACTCATGAAAGTAACATGGCGATGTATCTGCTCAACAACATCAACATGGGGGTGAGACCCACCGATAAAGTCATGCTCGTGATGCCTATGTGCCACGTCAATTCCATATTTTACTCATTTCCCTATACTCTTGTTTCAGCTCCTGTATTCGTCTATAATATGATCAGCTTCGATCCTGAAGACCTTCTAAGAACTATTGATAAATATAAAATAACATTTACTTCGCTTGTCCCAACCCACTATATCATGCTTCTTTCCCTGCCCGATGAGATCAAGGAAAGTATTGATGTCTCATCCATCCGACAGCTTCTTGTCTCCTCTGCGCCTGCCAGGAAGGACCTTAAGCTCGCGATAATGGATTACTTCAAAAACGCCGAACTCTGGGAGGCTTACGGAAGCACTGAAGGGGGTCTTGTGACACTTTTGAGGCCTGAAGACCAGTTTAAGAAGCTCGGCTCTATAGGAAAAGAGATCTTCGGCACAGACCGGATAAGGATTCTTGATGAGGAACGCCATGAGGTGCCTGACGGCCAGGTGGGAGAACTCTTTTACAGGACGCCGATGCTTTTTAAAGAATATCTCAAAGAACCCGAAAAGAGCAAACAGGCATTTGAGGGCGAATGGTCTTCTGCCGGTGACATGGTTATGAGGGATAAGGAGGGATATTATATCCTTGTTGACAGAAAGGCCAATATGATAATCACCGGAGGAGAGAACGTCTATCCCAGTGAGGTGGAGAATGTTGTCGGAGGACATAAGGCCGTGAAGGATGTTGCTGTTATAGGTGTGCCGGATGAAAAATGGGGGGAGATGGTAAAGGCGGTTGTGGTTCTTAAGGACGGCTTTGCTCCGAATGAGGAGCTTTCCAAAGAGATCATGGAATTTTGCAAAGGAAAGATAGCCGGTTATAAGAGGCCCAAGACCCTTGATTTCATAGGCGATGCCGATATGCCAAGGACACCCACGGGAAAAATCCTGCACCGGATACTGAGGGAAAAATACGGCAGATGGAGTGACGCTAGATAGAAAATAAATTATTCCGGAGGAGATAGAGTATGTTAAGCAAGGCTTTTATTCCGTACAAAGGTTATTATTCCACCCCTTTTTCCCGCTGGCAGGGCACCATGGCGAACGAAAACGCCATTGTTCTCGCAGGTAATACCAGCAAGAGATGGCTTGCAGAAAAGAAATGGGACCCCAAGATGTTTGATTACGTTATCTTTGGGATCACCATAGGCCAGCTTCATCAGTTTTATGCGAGCGCATGGGTTGCCGCCCTTATGGGAGCAGGCCACGCGCCCGGAGTGACACTCAGCCAGGCCTGCACAACCTCAACCACTTGTTTATATCAGGCGGCCATGGGTGTTGAAACCGACCTCTATCAGAACTGCTATACCATCATGGCTGACAGATGCTCCAACGGCCCTCATACTATCTGGCCCAACCCTACCGGGCCCGGGGGAGAGGTTATATCCGAAAACTGGCTTATGGACAATTTTAACAGCGATCCGAATGTGGGACTGCGAATGGTTGAGACAGCCGAAAATGTAGCGAAAGAGTCCGGCATCACAAAGGAGCAATGTGACGAACTGGCCGTTTTCCGGTATAAACAATATCTAGATGCCTTAGCCGACGACAGGGCGTTTCAAAAGGGATACATGTTCCCGGCCGAGGTTCGTGTCTCTAAGAAAAAGATCGTGATGGTTGAAGCCGACGAAGGCGTAACTCCTTCCACCAAGGAAGGGCTGGCAGCACTTAAGACTGTCGTGCCGGGTGGTGTTTTGAGCTTTGGCGCTCAGACCTTTCCGGCCGACGGAAATTGCGCGCTTGTTGTGACAACTGAGGATAAGGCTAAAGAACTCAGCGCTGATCCAAAAATCAGGATACAGGTCATCTCTTACGGATTTTCGCGGGCCAAGAAGGGATGTATGGCTGCAGCGCCCGTGCCTGCAGCCAGAATGGCACTTGAAAAGGCAGGTATCAAGATTGCGGACGTGAAGGCGATCAAGACACACAATCCTTTCGCAGTAAATGATCTTTTTATGTCGAAGGAATTCGGAATAGAAGCGAAGGGCTCAGAGGCTCAGGGCTTTAACAATTACGGTTGCTCGCTGGTCTATGGTCATCCGCAGGGACCTACCGCCGGAAGGAACATCATCGAGGGAATTGAAGAGGTAGTGAAAAAGGGCGGTGGATATCTCCTATGGGCAGGATGCGCGGCCGGAGACACCGGCGGCTCAATCGTTATTAAAATAACCTGCTGATTTCTTTTCACGATGCCGCGCCTTGGCTATATATCCGTGGCGCGGCCTTTCTCAAGCATCCGGAAGCGATCCCGGTTCCATCCTTACCCTTCTATGTTCGGAAAACCTGTCTTTGGACAGGGATATAACCGTTCATCTTGAAGGAGGTTCCAACGCCGATTATTCATCAAGCTCCATGGGCTCAGGAGTGCAGGCTGTTACCGTAACCAAAGGCACCGTGATATTCAAGAACATGTATCTCGGAAGCTCCTCCGCATACTGAACGAAGTTCTCTTGTTCTGTTTAGGGCGGCCCGGCGGGAAAGCCTGTGTGCGTACTTAATCGCCTCGGGGACCTGATTCCCAATCCGCATTGTTGGATCAAAGACCATGACAACCCTCTGGAATATATGGAATATCAGCTGCCTCTTGACCCCGGCTTTGGCCGGGGCAACAATCCCGGCGACTCTTCACGGGCGTGTCAGCCTTGACAGTTGTAAAGCCACTCTTTACCATTGTTTCCACTTGTTGAGAAATTCCCATGTCCTGGCTTGAAAAGCCCTTTATTTCCAAGGTGTTTTGTGCTCTGGTCATGGCACTATTATTGCTATTATGATAGATATTACACTAAATGGTTTGGTAAAGCGGTCATGCCCGGGCATGGTAAAGCGAAGGATTAAAACAGCCAAGAGCTTGGTAGCATTTTTTATACGAATCGCCATGCCCTGAAAGGGGCACACCGAAGCATGAAGATGCCGCATATCATTCCGGCGTGGGCCATAATACAGATGGCAGGAATTGGATCGCGGTATGCGTAGCTATAACTATCTGTATTTCTATATACCAAATATAAATAAGGAGGAAAAAACTTTAATGAATTTTAAGTGCTTTATTATCTTCTTGACTGCTGCCTGCCTTTGGCTTGTCACCAGCCTGTGTGCATCAGAAGCTGTAGCTGGTGAAGAACTTGTTTCGAAGAGGTGCTTGGCGTGTCATACCGATTACAAGAACATGCCTGACATAGCCGCAGGCGAATTTGACAGCTTGTCCAACAAGGCAAAGACGTTCCAAGCTACCCTTGAAGGCCGGAAATATCTCTTCAAGTTTAGAGATGATACTGAAGTGGTCAACGCGAAGGGGATGAAAGGCCTGAAGGCGCCTGTCCCGATAAGGGTTCATTTTAGCAGGGTAGGCTCGGACTTAGTTGCTTCAAAGGTAGTCGCAAAGCCTGTGATCAAGGTTCCTGACGAACAGCTAGTCTCCATTGAGGAGATGGAAAGTCTTGTCGCCTTGGGGCCCGAAAAGGGGAATTTCGCACTGGTGGATTCACGGCCCGAGGTAAAATATAATGAAGGTCATATCCCAGGGGCGATATCCATACCCTTCCCAAAGATGTCTGAGTTGTCCGGACGTCTGCCCAAAGACAAAAACTCCCGTATTATTTTTTATTGTGAAGGCTTTAGATGAGTGCTCAGCGTGATGGCTGCCAGGATGGCGGCCAAGTCAGGCTATACTAACGTAAAAGTGTATCATGCAGGGACTCCTGATTGGGTTAAAAACGGTAATGTCCTGTTAAGCAACTTTGATTTTGTCTCAAAAAGACTGGGTTATATAGTCTTGATTGATACAAGAGGCCCTCAGGTGGCAGAGAAGGGACATATTCAGGGGGCAGTAGCGATACCCCTTATGGATGTAATAAAACAAAAGGATCAGTTTCCTGTAGATAAGAAGGCATATCTTGTCCTTTATAGCGATGATACCAATCTTACTGGGCTCTCCCCTGTGGTCAAGGAGATTGCCGGATGGGGATTTGAGCGGGTTTATGTGCTCGAAGGAGGCTATAGAGGATGGATATCTAAGAAAGGACTAATTCAATCCGGCTCTGTGAGAACCGAGATATTCTATCTGCCGCGGCCTCATCCGGGAGAGATAACAGGTGATGAGTTCGTAAATGTCATGAGGAATCTTCCGGAAGACAAGGTCATACTTGATGTAAGAACCAAGGCCGAGACAAGCATGGGTATGATCCAGGGCGCAAAAAATATCCCTGTGGATGATCTCCAGGCAAAACTTGATGAGCTGCCCAGGGATAAAGAGATCATAGTGCACTGCCGGACGGGTCTTAGGGCCGAGATGGGTTATACTATACTTAGAAATGCGGGATTCAGGGCTCGTTTTCTAAATGATAAGGTAGCTATAATAGAGGATCAGATATTTTGTTGTTATAAGGACTAGCTCGGCAAAGCAGGGGTCATGGTGAGCTGTGCCATGTCCCCTGTACAGGTAACGATCGATTTGGATCTCGTTCTACAATGCCTTTTTTTATATCAATTCCATATTTGCGCATACGGTTCCATACGGTGACCCGACTTACTCCCAGAATCTTTGCCGCGCCGCTCTGATTGCCTCCGCTCGTGTTCAAGGCGGATATAAGGCAATCTCTTTCCGTGAGCGGGTCTCCTGGTAATCGAGATACAGTCGCTTGGCTTTTACCGGAATCGGAAGTGATATTAGGGGGGAGTTCATCAATCCCCAGAAGGTGACCTTCCGAAATAACAAAGGCATACTCCATAGCGCTCTTGAGTTCTCTGACATTACCGGGCCAGCGGTAGCTCATGATTGCATCCATTGCCTGACGGCTAAGCCCCTTAACTTCCTTTCCCGTGACCAAGTTGAGTTTTCGTATGAAACTGCTTAGCAGAAGAGGTATGTCTTCGCGTCGCTCCCTCAAGGGCGGAATAAAAATTGGAATCACATTGATCCTGAAGAAGAGATCCTCCCTAAACCTCTTTTCCTTCAGCATTTCCTCGAGGTTGCGATGAGTAGCGGTTATGATACGGACATCCACCGAAACGGATTTGTTTTCCCCAACCCTCTCTATCTTTTTTGTCTCTAAAACCCTCAGCAGTTTCACCTGTATTGAAAGCGGGATATCTCCAATCTCATCAAGGAATATGTCCCCTCCGCTCGCCGACTCGAATCGGCCTATGCGATGACGGTATGCCCCGGTAAAGGCTCCTCTGGTGTGGCCGAAAAGTTCGCTTTCCAGCAGGGCCTCATTGAGAGCCGCGCAATTGAGTTGAACGAATGGCCCTTCTCTTCTCCTTCCCAGCTTATGGATTCCCAGGGCGACCAGCTCTTTTCCGGTTCCGCTTTCTCCCTGAATTATCACCGGAGCATCACTTTGTGCGGCCTTTTCCATGAGATTAAAGACCTTGTGCATAGGCCTGGAACCGCCTACTATTCCTGAAAACCCTGTCTCATCGTCAAGCCGGCGGGAGAGCTGATTTATCTGCTGAGACGCCTTTTCATATTCCGACATATCCGTTAGGGTCTCGATGGCCGCTAGTGCTTTGCCCTTATCATCCTTTTGGAGCGTAGCGGTCTTGAGGACAGGAACATATGATCCGTCCTTCCTCATGATGATACATCTTTTTCTTACTGTTCTGCCGACCTCAAAAAGGTTGCACCAGTAATCACCGCCTTCTGAAATCGTCTTTTCACATCCGTCGCAGTTAAGAATAGTGCATGGTTTGCCAACTACCTCACCGCGGGAAAAACCGGTCAGCTTCTCAAAGGCACCGTTGACCATCTTTATGCTTCCGTCTGAACTTACCAACATCAGCCCATCGTTGATTACCTCAAGTATTTGTTTAATTTGAGTGTCCATCTTAAGACTTTCCTTTATATAAAGTGACTGTGCTCTAACGGCCATGCTCGAATGGGCCACAACGAAGCATATACATGCCACATGTCATTCCGGACACGACCCGGAATCCAAATCGTCATTCCGGCGTAGGCCGGAAAAAGGACTGGGTGGCGGCGCTGCTATGACTATCCAGTGTCCATCCGTAAATGGCTATTTCAGCGATTGCGGCGTTGGGCTCAAATTTTAATCCTCGAAATACCTCAATGTACTCCTTCGGTTAAAATTATCGCCCGCCTTGAACTCGACGAAACTATCTCATTTACGGATGGACACTATATATTTTCATATAAACTTAACTTTTTGAAATCCCATGTGTAAACCAGACAGTTGCTGTTCCCAAAGACCCGCTATTGAGTTTCGTTTATCCCAAGGCATGAAAACCCCCTACCCGGCTCTACACTATAGGAGGTCGAGGGTTTCCCTCCACCTGTGCGGAGGGAGGGTAGGGGCGGAGGTGGGGTGTATTTTCACCATAAAATAAAGATAACGCCCCATTCATTCATTTACAGATGGACACTAGATACCAGAATAAAGAGCATAGGGTCAAGGACGGCAAACAAATATGGTGATTGGGCCTTGCCTTTTTATTGACACCTCCATGAGGATTGGATAAATAGGACTACAAAGTTCTGGCAGAAAGTGATAAACTTAAAAATAATGTCTTCCTAAAAGATCATTGGATAGGGATCTTGCAAATGGAGGGAGGCAATCTTGCTTAAGGGGGAACGCACTCCCAGCTTGTATTTCCTGAGCCGTCGGATGGCGCCTTTGAGGTTGGATGAATATTAGATTCTGGGGAACGAGGGGATCCATTGCGGTCCCGGGAAAGGATACAACGGTTTTTGGGGGGAATACTACCTGTCTGGAAATCGTCCTTAGTGGCGGCACCAGGGTCATAGTAGATGCCGGCACAGGAATCAGACCCCTGGGAGAGCATCTTTTGTCCCTCGGGGAAAGCGTTCAGGTATATCTTCTGGTAACACATATCCACTGGGATCATGTTCTTGGATTTCCCTTTTTTGCCCCTGTATATTCCTCAAGCAGCAGGCTTTACATAGACGGGTTCCCTACCTGTATGAAGGGCCTTAGAGTCACATTCGACACGCGCATGGGAGATGGGTTTTTTCCGGTTAAATTTGAGGATCTGAGAGCAGACATTCATTATCTTGAACGTCTCAAGTATGGTCCGCTTAAGATCGAGGATACCACCATAGATACTATTGCTCTCCAGCATCCCCAGGGCGGCTTCGGGTTCAGGTTCAGGGAAGCCGGAAAGACGATGGTTTTCATTACGGACAATGAACTCAGAGATGACGCTTGGGCAGGAAGGAAGCCCAGTGATTATGCCGAATTCTGTATGGGAGCCGACATACTTATACATGATGCCCAATACACGCCCGATGAACGCAGGAAGAGAGCCGGATGGGGACATTCGGACTATGTCGCGGCCCTGGAATTAGCTGAGCAGGCAAAGGTCGGTAGTTTCTGGTTTACCCACCATGATCCATCCAGGAAAGACAAGGAGATATCCGCGACGCTTCTGGCCTACAGGGAGATAGCAAAGGACAAGAATCTTCATTTCCCTATCGAGGCCGCCTTCGAAGGCGCAGAACTGATCCTCTAGCGCCGGGCAGCTTATGAAAACGGATATCCCATCCCCCAAAGAACTGGTCTTGGTTATCGGAGGGGCCAGAAGCGGCAAGAGTTCATGGGCGCTGGAATACTCTGAGAGTAATTACGTCTCTCCTCTGTTTCTAGCTACTGCTGAAGCAATAGACTCAGAGATGGAAGAGCGGATAAAGCTCCATCAAGCTGCGAGAGGCGACAATTGGGCACTCATAGAAGAGCCCATTTCTCTGGCCGACGTCTTGAGGGAAAGATGCGGGAAGGCCGATGTAGTGCTCATAGATTGTGTAACAGTCTGGCTTGGTAATCTCATCGTGCGATATGATGAGTCGGTGACTGAGAATCACATAGATATGTTCATTGAAGCCATTGAGAGGAGGAGTCGTTCAATTGTTATTGTCGCTAATGAGGTAGGCTGCGGCGTTGTTCCGCCATATCCGCTCGGCAGGAGATTCAGGGACCTGGCTGGTCGCCTTAACCAGGATATAGCAGAGAGGGCGGACAAGGTATTTATGACCGTGGCAGGCATTGCAATACCTATCAAAAAGAACCAGCAGGCTTGACCCCGAGCCTCAGAGGATTATCAAGCCAAAGTAGGCAGGTTTTTTGGGATGGCATGTTTATTTATTTGAGGAAGATTTCTCGGCAGGCATCTTTATTGATTGCCTGCAGTCGGTGAATAATGGACGAGCAGGAGTTTCAAAAAAAATACGTTGACTTGCGGATGCTTAAGAGCATTCAAGAGTTCTTGAAAACAGACACGGATGCTCGCGCAGCGGTCTATCCCATAAAGGTGCCTGAGGATCTTCTTTATCAACTCCTGAGGTCGCAGGGCGCTGAGGATACAGATAATGTGATTCACCACATCTTCAAGCTTGGTCTCAATGTATGGAGTGAGCAACTCTTTTCTTCAACCTTCGGAAATGAACAGTCCCTAAAGGAATTCATAAAAATACTTAAGGCAAGACGCGGAAAATAACTACTTCACCTCACTTTCTTCTCGAAATCCATGCCTTGACAGTGTTAAGGCCTAAGCCTATACTCCCAAGTTTTAGAATGAATCAATAATCCCTTCAGGGGGTAAAGCTTATTAGCAATATGCATCTTGACCTGGAGACAAGGACGCGAAAGGACTACATCCGAGAGCAGAAGAGTCTTCACGGCAGAAAAGTTATGGGTGTCTTTCCGGCGCAATATCCGCGGGAACTTCTGCTCGCAATGAACATATTGCCGGTTGAGATATGGGATCCGCCTCTCCGTACCAGAGAAGCCAGTGCTCACCTGCAGAGTTATATCTGCTCTGTCGTGAGTCTGGGTCTTGAATTGATATTGCAGGGTAAATGTTCCGATCTGGACGCCTTTCTTTTTCCCCATACATGCGACTCGATTCAGAATCTTGCCTCCATTGTAAACGACTATCTCGGGATACACAAACCCTGCTATTTTTTCTATCACCCGAAGGCTCCTTATAAGCGAGCATCAAGGCCGTATTATATCTCCCAGTTGAAGGAACTGAAATCAGGGCTTGAGAAGCAGTTCGGAGAGCTAAGGGAAACGGATCTTAAGAGATCAGTAGATCGGTGGGAAGAAATAAGAAAAGATATTTCAAAATGTTATCTTTTGCGATCTGAAGGCAGACTGAATACGTCCAACAGAGCTTTTTACAGTATCCTGAGGCGGGTGGAATACCTTCACCCCGATGATTTTCATCCGCTTTTGACTAACTTTCTGCAAAGCGGACGGACTGAGACTGAGCGGCAGGGGCATGGTGTATTACTGAGCGGAGTCCTTCCCAATCCGCCCGAGGTCCTTGACCATCTTGACGCCATCGGAGTGAGAGTTGTTGACGATGACCTCCTCTCATGCAGCAGAAGGTTCCTCTCCGGCCCCGTCAGTAATTCTGACCCCTATGAGGCAATGGCAGAAACTTACTTCAGTCTGCCGCCATGCTCCACCAGGGGTTCTGCTATAGAGGAGCGTCTCAACCACATCCTTAAGAAGATCAGATCGTCAAGGGCGGATGGGGTTATTTTTTTGATAGTAAAGTTTTGTGAACCTGAGTTTTTTGATGTGCCTATCCTTGCAGACTCACTTAAAAAAGAGGGGATACCTGTTCTTGTGCTGGAAAATGAAATCAATCAGGCATTGAGCGGTCAGATCGTTACGCGGATCGAGGCTTTTGCCGAGATGCTTGGCTGAGGTTGCCATGTCAATAGCCCCTGAGATCCGCTATAGATTCATGAAGGACATAGGCGCTCCTCTCGTCATGGGCATGGCCGGCTTGAAAGGAAAAAGAAAGGCAGCTATAAAGAGGGATATTCCTTTAGGCCCGCCCCTGAAGTGCTCAAAGAGACTAAAGGAAATAATGACCAGGCACTATTTTCTTTCCCGTTATGCAGAGGGAGCAAGGCCTGTCGCCTGGGTAACAAGCGGGGCCCCGGTAGAACTACTGAGGGCATTTGACTTTTATACCGTTTATCCTGAAAATCATGGAGCCCTGTGCGGGGCGCAGAAACTGGGGCCTGAACTGTGCTCTATCGCTGAGGGGCACGGATATAACCAGGATTTATGTTCCTACGCAAGGATTGATATCGGAGTGTGCCTGTCGGGCAAAACCCCTGTCGGAAGACTTCCCAGACCGGATATTCTCTTCGCATCCAACAATATCTGTCAGACCGTGATGTACTGGTATCGTGTCCTTGCCCACCACTGGAAGATACCCCTGATGGTCTTTGATACGCCGTTTAACTTCGTCTCACTGGATCGGAGCGCAATAACCTATATGGTCAGGCAATTTGAAGAAATGATTCCCGAGCTGGAGAGGATATCGGGTAGAAAATTCAGCGAGAAGAAGTTCAAAGAGGTACTGCGTCTGGGCAAGTCCTCCGCCATGGCATGGGGAGAGGTCCTCGCGACAATGAAGACAGTGCCTTCTCCGATGACCATATTCGACGCCTTCGTACATCTCGCCCCGATTGTTTCTCTAAGGGGGCTTCCCGTTACCCTGGAATACTATAACGTGCTTCTCTCTGAACTCAAAGACAGGGTCTCAAAAGGCATCGGAGCCATCGTCAATGAACGCAAACGCCTTATGTGGGACAATATAGCTATTTGGTACAAGATCCGCGATTTTTCAAGGCTCTTTGCAGAAAGGGGCATGAACTTCGTCACTGCAACCTATACCAACGCATGGGCTGAAACCATATCCTACATGGATGAGAGAAATCCCATGGAGTCCCTTGCAAAGGCCTACAGCCTAGTCATACTGAACAACAACCTTGATCACAGACTGAAGCTCATGGAAAGGCTGATAAAGGAATATCAAGTTGACGGTCTTGTCATTCACTCTGCGAGGAGCTGCAAGCCATATTCAGTGGGGCAATACGACTTGAAAAGGCTTCTCATGGAACGGCTTGCAGTTCCTTCCGTTGTTATTGAAGCGGATATAACCGACTTCAGAGCCTATTCGGAGGAGCAGACAACAACAAGACTGGAGGCCTTTTTTGAGAACATCGAGGACGGCGGCTGATGAAGGGTTGGGTAATCGGGATTGATGTGGGTTCACTCACCACGGATGCTGTCATCATGGATGAGGATAAAAGAGTGCTTTCATTCAGCATAGTGGATACGGGTTACAACAGCACTGATGCTGCAAGGGAAGCGATGACCGTCGCGGCGGGGAGGGCCGGGCTTGAACTCGAAGATGTATCAAGGTTGGTTGCAACCGGTTACGGAAGAGCAGCCGTTCCTGAAGCCAACAAAAGAGTAACGGAGATTGCCTGCCATGCCGCGGGGGCGGTTTACCTTTTTCCGGACACGGAGATGGTTATTGACATTGGAGGACAGGACTCCAAGGTTATCAAGGTCGGCAAGGACGGAAGGGTTCAGGACTTTGTTATGAATGACAAATGTGCTGCAGGAACCGGAAGATTCCTTGAGGTTATGTCCGCCAAGCTCAAGATTCCTCTGGACGGGATGGGAGATATTTCAATCTCAGCCAGGGGCGAGGCAGCTATAAGCAGTGTTTGTACGGTCTTTGCCGAAAGCGAGGTTGTATCCCTTGTTGCCAGAAACTGCCCGAAGGAGGAGATCGTAAAGGGGATACACAGGTCTGTCGTAAACAGGGTCTGGGCCATGACCAGGCAACTGAGGGTCAGCGGGGGAGTTACCATGACCGGGGGCGTTGCCAAGAACAGGGGGGTCGTAGCCCTCATGGAGGAAAGAGTCGGCAGGAGGATAAATGTTCCGGATGAGCCGCAGATTGTCGGAGCTCTGGGGGCTGCGCTCTTTGCATTGAGAGAAAAATGACGGTATTTCTATAAATAGTAAGACTGGTGATATGCAAGATTAAGACAGGCGGACGATGTTATCAATAAGCCATCGTAAAAAAATGTCAAATTGCATTTTATGACTCTATTAAGGAGACATAACTATGAATCTTAACGCAGTGTTACGAGCCTATGCGAGGCTTGCGCCCATATATGATGCCACCTTTGGCCCAAGCCTTGGCCATGGAAGAAAGGTGGCTGTCAGCATTGTTAACGAGAGGCCGGGGCGAGTACTGGAAGTAGGGGTAGGCACCGGCATATCGCTCACTTCATATCTGCCCGCTAATGAAGTGACCGGCATAGATGTGTCATCAGAGATGCTTGGAAAGGCAGTTGCCAGGGCTCAGGCCCTAGGGCTGTCGCACGTTAAGGAACTCCGAGCCATGGATGCCTCAAATCTCGATTTCCCCGACCGGTCTTTCGACACGGTAGTGGGAATGTATCTCATGACCGTGGTGCCTGATCCTTTAAAGGTGTTTAGAGAGATGGAGAGGGTGTGTGTACCGGGAGGGAGGATAATAATAGTCAATCACTTCCCAAGCAGAAACGGCATCAAGGGCGGGATGGAAAAAAGACTTAAGCCTGTGTGTAATTTTCTTGGATGGCGGACTGACTTTTGTTTGGACGATCTTCTGGGATGCACCTCCTGGCGTCTCGTGGCAAACCATGATGTTGGCTGGTTCAGGCTCTTTAAGGTGCTTCAGTTTACGAGAACGAACGGCTCTAAGCCTTAATAATAGATAGTGGATGTAAGATGATACGGCCTTTGACGGAACCGGCTGTCTTGTCCCATGTTCCAAAGCAGCCAGTCAATCTCAGAGGAATTCACTTTCATTCCGACTGAACATAGTTCATCCTTTAGCAGCTCGACCGCTATTATGGTGCTTGCCCTGATTTCAACTTCCTCCCTGCTCCCGGGAGGAATCAATTCCTGCGAATCTACCTTTTGTGACAGCTTCTTGGAGTAACTCATAATACCCAGATGGCGAAGTACCTGCGGAAGCTTGTAGTCGGCAAAGGCCGTAAGGGCGTCAATGTCGCTGAAGGCGCCCCATCCCTTTCCTTCGAAGGCACCGTGGATGTCTGCTGCCAAAAGCTGTGCCCGCTTAAAGAGGCATACCCTTTCTCCGTCATATTGAACTTCATCCCTGAAAGAAGGGAAAGACGCGGCAAGGGTTCTTACAAGACGTGTAGCTGAGCGTTCGCAGGTCTCAATGAGACGGCGTGTGTCTCCGTGAAAGAGAGTCATCAGCCTTTTGCCTGTTTCTCTGAGAATTGAAAGCCGCTCGTTCATAAGCTGCAACCTGCCTTCGCCGCTCATGATTTCGCGGAATGTCTCCATACTTAGTGAAGCCAGAAATGAAGGATCGGCAATGGGCAAGTCTTCTTTTTCAAAGGTTTTTTTAAGGGCAGCGGCAAGTGCATAATAACCCGAGAGTATCTCGCCGTTAAGCCGAATCCGCCACCTCTCTTCTCCCGGAAGGGGCCAGAAGCAGAAATTGATGCTGTCCGTCACAAGCAGGTAGGTCAACGTCTTGAGGCCTCCATCAAAGTAGTGGCACCATCGGGGCCATGGCGGCGCAGGAAAGCCCTCTTTAGAAAGTGTCTTTGCGGCCTGTCTTAAAGCCTCTCTGTCCAGAGAAACGTCACGGGCCTTTCGTGTTACAGATGTTGAAGATTCTATGACCTCTCGCACTATTGTCTTTCCTGAGCTTAGATGGTGTCCATCCGGAAATGGCTATTTTCACCGATTTCGGCGTTGGGCTCAAATTTTAATCCTCGAAATACGTCAATGTATTCCTGTGGTTAAAATTATCGCCCGCCTTGAACTCGAAGAAACTATCTCATTTCCGGATGGAAACTAGATGGATTCCTCTTATTTGCGCCTTCCCGGTTGCTTCCGCTCTCCCTCACCCTCGGCTGGGCAGGGTAGGGGGATTTTCATAATTCCTTATGCTTCATTTCCATGTCCCGCCCTTGGCCGGAATGACGAACCGGATTCAGGATCGAGCAGGCTTTTGACATGCGGCATTTTCATGTTTTGCTGTGCCCCAACAGGGCATGGGGTCTTAGCGAGTAATAGAAATAGGCATTTACATGCAGTCTTTTAAGTTTCATGGAAGAAAAAAAAGGAGGAAATGGGGAGGCTCTCCTCACGGCCTCCTTGGCCTCCCTGTCCAACTGGGGGTGCGAGGAAGAGGAAGATATCTTATTAGCCGTCAGACGGCCGTCTTTTTCTATGGTAAAAAGAATAAATACATGTCCTTCAAGCCCCTGGTCTTTGGCATCCGGCGGATAGACCCATTTACTCATTATTTTTTCTCTGATTATTGCGGCATATTGGCTGTAGCGAATATCTTTTGTATCAAGGGCGATCGTTTCTTCTTCCACTGCCGGGTCAAGCTGCGGCCATTCCCGCTGATTGCTCTGCGTTGCAGAATTATCTTTTTGTGGTTCAGCCTCAGAAGCATATTCGAGTTCCACATGCTGATCGCTTAAAGGTGCTTGATTCTTGCTTTCAACAGCTACTTGGAAGGCAAGAAACGCCGCCAGATGCAGGATGACGGATATCCCCATAAAGAAAAACGTTCCAGGTTTTTCCAAGCTGCCGGGGTTATCCCCCCTTAGATGGTTGAGTGCCGCCATTAACCCACCAGTCAGTGTCCTTGTTAAACCACCATTCCGCGCTGTGAGTATTGAGGATTTTCTCAGCTAAACTCTTTGCCACACTTGTTGAAAGCCTTTTCACTGCGTAGCCGATCCACTCTATTGCATTAGGATTACCTAAATCCATTTGCTGCTTAAGCTCCAGGATGAGATCAAGCTGATCCGCGTCCTTGGCAAGATGAGATTCCAATGAATGACAGGCCTCGTATTCCTCGAGAATACCCTTGATCTCATCCTTAAATTCAAGTCCGCTTAACTGGTCTTCCATTACCCTGTTTTCGTCTTTCTTTACATATCTCTTGTTGACGTAGTTATGATCTCCTGTCCTTGCCTCGGCCAAGTCATGGAAGAGGCACATGAGGACAACCTGGTTTCTGTCGCAATCCGTCACCATTGAAGCGATGGCAAACCCTATGACGGCAGTCCTAAACGAGTGATCCGCCACTGATTCGCCGCCGCTTCCAAGGAACTGATACCCGGTTCTGGGGGTCTTTTTGAGCATCCCGACTTCAAAAAGAAATTGTGCTGTACGCTTCATCAATCCTTTATGTCCCTTCAAATGAGATTAGCACGGGCTCAACCTCTAAGTCCATTGCTCGATAGGGTGGCAATATATACTTAGTGTCCATCCGGAAATGGCTATTTTCACCGATTTCGGCGTTGGGCTCAAATTTTAATCGTCGAAATACGTCAATGTATTCCTGTGGTTAAAATTATGGCCCGCCTTGAACTCGAAGAAACTATCTCATTTCCGGATGGGCACTACTTAATCCACAATAGGTTGCGGATACAAGGTTTTTTTATGCTGCTCACCTAGCCGGGGTGCAATCGAAAACGCACTCCGGTGTCATCATTCCCGGCTGGACACCATCATGAAAAATATTTGTGAACAATGCCCCTAAACCACTCTTTCTTGTAAGTCAAGCCGGATCTGTTGCCGGTTTTCTTGATTTATCTGACTGAAGGAATTATTATATGTTCCACGCTTGCTAAGTAGTGCCCATCCGGAAATGGCTATTTTCACCGATTTTGGCGTTGGACTCAGATTTTAATCCTCGAAATACGTCAATGTATTCCTGTGGTTAAAATTATCGCCCGCCTTGAACTCGACGAAACTATCTCATTTCCGGATGGGCACTACTTAATCCACAATAGGTTGCGGATACAAGGTTTTTTTATGCTGCTCACCTAGCCGGGGTGCAATCGAAAACGCACTCCGGTGTCATCATTCCCGGCTGGACACCATCATGAAAAATATTTGTGAACAATGCCCCTAAACCACTCTTTCTTGTAAGTCAAGCCGGATCTGTTGCCGGTTTTCTTGATTTATCTGACTGAAGGAATTATTATATGTTCCACGCTTGCTAAGTAGTGCCCATCCGGAAATGGCTATTTTCACCGATTTTGGCGTTGGACTCAGATTTTAATCCTCGAAATACGTCAATGTATTCCTGTGGTTAAAATTATCGCCCGCCTTGAACTCGACGAAA
>MNYJ01000076.1 GCA_001874005.1 Desulfobacteraceae bacterium CG2_30_51_40 | reverse complement strand
CGGTTTTGCACTATCTGCAGGTATTGATATTGACCTGATTTCTTTACTCTAGCAAACATGAGGTGCCTCCTGAATTAGACACCTCACCTTTAGCGCAATTTCTCAACCGTGTCAAGGTTTATTAGCATATTCTGTGGCACCACATTTTTGAGAATCCTAGAATTTTTTAAAGAGCAATCTAATCTTTGTAACAACTTACAATCATGATCCCTCAAACAACTGTAGAAGAAAAGTTAGAATTATAGCTCGCCTTGAACTCGACGAAACTATCTCATTTCCGATTTGGACACTGCTGGCAGCGCTCAAGTGCCGGCCATGGGAGGATAAACCGAAGACCCGGCAGAAGGATTTCCTGGAAAATAGCAATTGATTCCGACCGGCAATAGTTGTAAAGAGTGTCAGCCCTCAAATCAGGAGCGCAAAATGCAATCTCTTCCTAAGAATGCTAAATGGAACTGCCACATAACAACTACGATCTTATCCTGACGCCTTCCGGGCGCCTTAAGTTGGTGGAGATTGATGGCGCTAATGCGGCGTTTGATGCCTGGATGAGACGGGTTGCAGCAGGATTCTCATCATCCACGGCAGAGGGCCTTATCGCGCTTGCAGTGGAAAGGCCCAGCGAGCCTCCTCCGCCTGTGTTCTCCTATTGGAGGGACTTTTCCTGCCTTTACATGACCCAGCTTTGCCGGCTTCCTGAATTTGCAGGCAAAAAACCTGATCCCATAGAGCCCCCTGCCGAATCGGAAATTTCGACCATGTTTCTCTCCGCTCCCCCTATGCATGGCGGCGAATATCTAAACCCGGAAATCTTTATCGCACTTTGGGTTGAGCTGGATTTGAGGGTGCGCAGTGAGATCGCCGAACATAAAGAAGGTTTGGCGGGCTGGTTGAAGGATCGCGCCCCGATATGGAGGCAGGTGGGCCGCGTCTGTTTTCATCTGGCGGAAAACAAGCAGGACCCGGAGTTTCCCTTTGCTTTTCTCGCAACCTATGCGCCAAGCCTCTCCAAGGGAGGAAAGGTGCAATACAAGCCGCTTGGAACAGCCCTTAAGGAGTATGCGGGTGAGCGGAACAAGAAGGCACTTATCAATCTGCTCTCGCCTGTCCACAGGGCTTCCGAAAAGGTCGAGTTTGTAAGGGAGCTTGTCGAATCAGGCGATATTTTTCACCCCATTGCATGGACCCCACAGGAGGCATACCGGCTTCTAAAGAGCGTTGCTCTGCTTGAGGAAAGCGGACTTCTGGTGAGGATACCTGACTGGTGGCGCAATCGCCCTCGACCGAGGGTAGCCGTAACCATCGGAGAAAAGAACCCCGGTCGCCTCGGAGCTAAGGCCATACTTGATTTCAGGGTAAGCCTCGCCCTGGGAGACCAGAGACTGACCGAAGCCGAACTGAACAGGATCATGGAGGCAGAGGACGGTCTTTCATATGTGAAGGGGCAATGGATAGAGATAGACAGAGAAAAGCTCTCCATGGCCCTGAACCACTGGAAAAAGGTGGAGGCAGAGGCGCAATCAGACGGCATATCTTTTATTCAGGGTATGAGGATGCTTGCCGGGGCGCCGGCTGATCTGGGCGGCGATGCCTTCTCAGGAGCGGTAGAAAGGGAGTGGTCGTTTGTCAACGCTGGGAAATGGCTGTCGGATGTGCTCTCCGAATTGAACAATCCGGGCAGGGCCGCTCAAGAGGCGGGCGCCCCCGAGGGTTTTTGCGGCACGCTTAGGCATTATCAGGAAAAAGGACGAAACTGGCTGCTGTTTCTAACCAAACTTGGGCTTGGCGCCTGTCTTGCAGACGACATGGGTTTAGGTAAGACCATCCAGGTATTATCTCTCCTCCTGACCATTAAACAAAGCAGTTCAAAGCCCTCGCTTCTGGTGCTTCCGGCTTCGCTTCTGGCCAACTGGAAGGCTGAGATCAAACGTTTTGCGCCGACACTCAGGGCATGTTTCATTCATCCTTCGGAGATGGAAGCCGCATCGCTTGCGGCCATTGTAAAAGACCCAGGCAGTGCCTTGGAGCAAACTGATCTGGCGCTTACAACCTACGGTATGCTCCTCAGGCAGAAATGGTTGTTCGAGAGGGACTGGCGACTGGTTATCTTGGATGAGGCTCAGGCCATAAAGAATCCGGGATCGCACCAGACAAGGGCCGTCAAAAGGCTCAAAGCGGACGTAAGAATCGCACTTACAGGAACACCAGTTGAAAACCGTCTTTCGGATCTGTGGTCCCTTTTTGATTTTATCTGCCCTGGTCTCCTTGGCTCCACCTCGAGGTTCAAACAGTTCGTGAAAAACCTCGATGAGCGCAGCTCAGACAGGTATGCGCCCCTTAGAAATCTTGTGCGGCCCTACATCCTTAGAAGGCTTAAAACAGACAGGAGCATCATCGCGGATCTCCCTGAAAAGACCGAGATGAAGGCCTTCTGCGGCCTTGCAAAGAAGCAGGCTGCTCTCTATGCAAAATCAGTGGAGGATCTCTCCCTGGCCCTGCAGACCCTCGAAGGAATGAAGCGGCGAGGCCTTATCCTTACTTACCTCATGAAGCTCAAGCAGATTTGCAATCACCCCAGTCAATTCTCGGGAGACGGCCAATACGATTCCGCAGACAGCGGGAAGTTCGAGAGACTCAGGCAGATCTGTGAGGAGATCGCCTCAAGGCAGGAACGGGCAATCATATTTACGCAATTCCGCGAAATTACAGAGCCCATCGCAGATTTTGTCGGCGGCCTTTTCGGAAGGGAAGGCCTTGTCTTGCATGGAGGCACTGAAGTCAAGAGGAGAAAAGCCCTGATAGACGCCTTCCAGAGGGATGAAGGCCCCCCGTTTATGGTATTGTCGCTTAAGGCGGGAGGCACCGGCCTGAACCTTACCGCAGCATCACATGTGATACATTTTGACCGGTGGTGGAACCCGGCAGTGGAGAACCAGGCAACCGACAGGGCCTTTCGCATAGGACAAAAGAAAAATGTTATTGTTCATAAATTTATCTGCCGCGGCACGGTGGAGGAAAAGATAGATGCACTTATGGAAGACAAGACAAACCTGGCCGAGGACATCCTTAAGGCAGGGGCTGAGTCAATGCTGACCGAAATGAGCAACGACGAGCTGTTAAAGGTCGTTGCGCTTGATATCAACAGAGCGGAGATTTAGGAGTAAGACGATGGGCTGGTATGGATGGAAACCCTATGTGCCGGTGGCAGTGCGCCGCGCAAAAGCCGTAAAGAAGATGGAAAAGATGAGGAAGAATGGCCTCAAGATATGCCCAGTATGTTTGGAGGGGAGACTAATAGCGAAGACGTTTTGGGGTAAGGCCTGGTGCGACCACCTTGAATCCTTCAGCGATTACGAAAACCGCCTTCCGAGAGGCCGCTCTTACCTTAGAAACGGCTCTGTCTGCCATCTGGAGATCGGCAAAGGCGAGATAAACGCAATGGTGAGCGGCTCCGAACTCTACAACGTACGGATAGAGATCCACACCCTTTCCGAAGACAAATGGAAGGATGTAAAGAAACGATGCGCGGGCCAGATCGGCTCCCTGCTGGAACTTCTCCAGGGAAGGCTTTCAAAAAATGTGATGTCGGTTGTGACGGACCGCAATAACGGCTTGTTCCCGCTTCCCAAAGAAATCAAGCTCTCGTGCAGTTGCCCTGATTGGGCAGTCATGTGCAAGCACGTGGCAGCCGTGCTTTACGGGATAGGCGCAAGGCTTGACGAGCACCCTGAGCTGTTGTTCCTGCTCCGGGGAGTTGACCATCTGGAGTTGATAGAGGCGGAAGTAGGCCTGGAGGCCGCAACCTTAACAAAGACGGGCAGAAGGCGTATTGCCGCAGGCGCCCTTGCGGATGTCTTCGACATAGAGATCTCTGAGGGGGAGTCGCCCCAGGAACCGAAGGCGGAGCAAGGCATTGAGAAAAAGGCACCACGCTTTAAGCAGAAAGACCGCATCACCTCTCCTGTAAAGGCAAAGGGTAAAGCCGAAGCTGTCGGCTCCCGGATGAAAAAGAAGTCGCCCTTGGCAAAGACTGCCCGGAAGAAATCCCCTCAGTTGGATTTGGGCCTCGTGACCGGCAGGGGTGTAGCTGAACTGCGATCAAAGTTTGGCATGTCGCAAGGAGAATTTGCCAAACTTCTAAGCGTAAGCGCCCAGAGCATAGCAAATTGGGAAAAGAGGCCAGGCGAACTCGGGCTGCAAAGCCGGACACTGAAAGCATGGAACGTGGTAAAGGCACTGACCCCGCGGAAGGCAAGGCAAAAGCTGTATGAATCTTCAACCGCGCTCTCCGGGAAGAAGAAATGAACAAGGATCACCCCTGGCCACCGGCACTTGGCCGGCTTGTCTGTGAGACCAGGAAGCGACGCGCCGCAGAGTGCTTGTGGGTGGTTGACTGCAGATGCACCGGCAAAGGTCTTTCCGCTCTCAAATACTTATCATAGTATTCTCCGAGAATCTTCGACGGCTAAAGTCCGGCTTCAGGAGCTGAGTTTACGAGGTAGGCTAGAGTGATATGTTCGCCTAATAGTTCCTAAGCTTGATTTTCTACATCAACGGACAGTTTTAAGCCGACACTATGAAGAACAGAACTCAAGCTTTTTAATTTTGGATTGCCTTGTGTTGAAAGAATTCGATAAAGATTTTCACGGTTGAGTCTCGTTTTTCGTGCTATTTCAGAAATGCCCTTTGAGTTTGCAACGTCTTTTAAAGCCATCAAAAACACTTCTTGGGAGCCATCCTCCAATGCGGCATTTAAATATTCTGCGGCCTCAATAGGATCGGAAAAATCTTTTTTGAGATTATTTTCGTATTTTTCTGTTACTTTTTTCATTTCGCTCTCCTTTGGAAATCAGCCCAATAAGCTTGAGCTGACTGAATATCTTTTAACTGAGATTTTTTGGAACCTCCGCACAGTAAAATCACGATGGTCATTTTCGATTTCCCATAATAAACTCGATATCCTGGGCCATAATCAACTCGCAACTCATTCACACCTTTTCCAACGGGTTTGCAATCACCAAAGTTTCCAAGCCTTACACGATTCAACCGAACTCGAATCACCGCACGTGCAAATCTATCTTTCAGTGAATTAAGCCAGTTGTGGAAGGGATTTTCTCCGTTTTCGGTTAAATATTCGAGAAGTTCTATTTTGGAATCATCCATGATTATATTGTAGCTTTTAAACAACAAATGTCAAATGTTTTATTACGGCAGCCGCCCAGTATTAGCGGCAACGCGAAGCGCCGTCCGATGAATGCGGTTATTTACCACGCTGAAGCGGCAGTTGGGAGAGAGATATTTACAGAGTAATTTGACCGGTGATATGAAGATGGGCAGATTAGCGAGGTAAGGAATTGACCTCAAAAGAATAACCACCATCGCAGGCGGTCTTCCTGAAGCGGGCTGGGAGAAAGCCTGACAGCTACACGTCAAAATGCTGATTTTCCAGTTTTGCGGATTTTTTCCTCTTCCGCAAGCCTGCGAACCTCTTCGGTCTTTAGCATTTCGTCCAGATTTTCCGCAAAGTAGATGCAAAGCAGATACTCCAGATCATTCCTGCGGTTCTTGAAAGAAGAAATCAAAAACACATCTCTTCCCTTCTCCCAGAAACGCGTGCGGCTCTTTCCCTCGCCCCATTCGAACTCCTTGGGCGACCCGTACTTCTTAATGCTAGTGTCCACGATGGCGGCCGCTTCAGGGCCTGCCGTGATGCTGAAGAAAAGGGGTTTTCGGCTATCATCTGAGAAAAACAGCTCCACATAGGTGAAGGGCGTGTCCTGCCTCCGGGCGTCTCGGTAGACCAACTTGGTGGTATCGTGCTCGACCCTTCGACGGGGAGGCCAATTGAGTCTCCTGTGCAGCTCTGCAATGGCCGGGAAATGCTTTTCCAGGAAACCCTGGTAGTGAATGGACAGGTCCATTGTGTTTTTCTGAGAGATGGCGTCTGAACCCAGCTTTTGGCTCAAATCCTTCCGTACAGAGTGTGAATATTGAGAGGTAGTGCCCAGATCGAAAAAGGTGAACCCCTGTGCTCCGGATGGCTTGGTTTGAGGACGGGATTCATCCCTTGAACAGCCCAGGGGAAGGGACACGGACATCAGGATGGCAGCGATGCACATTACCGAGAAAAAATGCCCTTTTAACAGATGGGTTCTTGCCATGAACGGGGACCTCCTCCATTTTTCATTCTAAGCACAAAGAAGGAAGAATGCAATATTCAGAAGGGTTCTGGATGAAACCAGTTCTTTCCCATCCTGAAAACCTTCCGAACCAAAATCGCGCCTGACCTCAGTGCCTATTATTGTATGACATACTATCGTATCAGCTCAAAAATCCGGGATAGGTGCGGCTTAAGCCGCACGTGAACCGTGCGCCCTGCGCCTGAAGGCGCACCTACAGGCCCTGATTCCTAGTCTGCATGCCCCTGGTCTGCACAAAGCCATCACCACAATTATTGAGCTGATACATACTATCTGTATTAGGGCATAATAAAAAATTCTCTTGTCCAAGTCCTATCATGGATCTGACGTAAGTGCTCAGGTTGTCAGGTTCACGGTTAGTTGGCTTTTTCATATTTCTTGAGATAGTTGATGAATCCACGAATGTCAATCCTGGCTTTCTTGTTAAGCGGTAAACTTTCCGGGTCAGTTCAAGTGCCGGTTGCCAGGCCTCAATATCCACAAACCGGAGGGAAAAGCTGACATGACAAAAGGAAACATATACATCAACTGGCACCAACTTGCCCCGAAGGAGGTGGCGGAGAAACTTCAATCATCCGATACGGGCCTTGCCTCCGAGGAGGCCCGTCGGCGCCTGGAGCAGTATGGCCCCAACGAACTGATTGAGAAGAAGCACAAATCGCTGTGGATGATGTTTCTGGATCAGTTTAAGGATTTCATGATCCTGGTGCTGATCGCCGCTGCCGTCGTGGCTGGGGTAATCGGCGAGCCTTCGGATACCATAGCCATAGCCGTGATTGTGCTTCTGAATGCCGTGCTTGGCTTCGTTCAGGAGTACCGGGCCGAAAAAGCCATGGCCGCTCTGAAAAAGCTTGCAGCCCCTTCGGCGGCTGTCGTCCGGGACGGGCGGCCCGAATCGGTTGCCGCGGAACGGCTCGTTCCCGGAGACCTGGTGATCCTGGAGGCCGGTAACGAGGTCCCGGCCGATATCCGGCTGACGGAAGTGGCCATGATTAGAATAGATGAATCAACCTTGACGGGTGAATCCGTGCCGGTGGAAAAGGATACCGCGGCACTCAGGGAGGCTGGCCTGTCCATCGGAGACCGGAAAAACATGGTCTATAAAGGCACCATCGTCACCTACGGACGAGGCAGTGGGCTGGTGGCTGCCACTGGAATGAGAACGGAACTCGGAGGAATCGCCGCGCTGCTCCAGGACCAGGGAGAAGGACGCACGCCTCTTCAGAAAAGGCTCACCTCTTTCGGCCAGAAGCTTGCTTACGCGGTCCTGGGGATTTGTGTCATCGTTTTTGCAGCAGGTATTCTAAGGGGAGAGCCTCCGCTCCTGATGCTTCTCACGGCTATTTCTCTGGCTGTGGCGGCCATTCCTGAGGCCCTGCCTGCCGTTATCACCATCTCACTGGCCCTGGGGGCAAGAAAGCTCGTCAAACAGCAGGCATTGATTCGAAAACTGCCCGCGGTGGAGACTCTGGGATCTGTTACCTATATCTGCTCTGACAAGACCGGCACCCTGACTATGAACCGCATGACGGTGGAAAAGCTCTATGCGGGCGGGAAAATGCTCCGCTCCGACGAACTGGCGCCTGCCAGCCGGAAACGAGCCGGGGATGGTCTGCTCTCCGGCAGGGACCACTTCGACATGCTTCTAAACGCCCTGGCCCTTTGCAATGACGCCCGACTGGAGGCCTCCGGAGAGGCGATCGGTGATCCTACCGAAACAGCTCTGTTCGATCTGGCCCGGCAGAAAGACCATATCAGGGAGAAACTTGATGAAAAATATCCCAGGCTGGCCGAAATTCCCTTCGACTCTGGCCGAAAGCTCATGACTACTTTTCATCCCTGGGAAAACGGCCGCATCGTTTCTTTCACCAAGGGGGCGGTTGAGGAAATACTCGAGCGCTCCGAAAAGGGCTTTACCAATAGAGGTCAGGAAGAACTCGACCGCTCCGGAGTCCTGGATGCCGCCGAACAGATTGCCGGCGAGGGGCTGAGAACCTTGGGGTTCGCCATGCGGATCTGGGAGGCTCTTCCTGATCCGCTGACTTCGGAGCAAGCTGAAACAGGGCTGATACTGTTAGGGATCGTTGGCATGATGGACCCGCCCCGGCCTGAAGCGGCAGAGTCTGTTGCAATGTGTCGTTCCGCAGGAATCCGGCCGGTGATGATCACTGGAGATCACCCGCTGACAGCCGGGGTTATCGCTAGACGGATCGGGATCATCAGCGGTGAGGGCGAGGTCGTCTTGACCGGACGGGAGCTTGATAAGCTTCCTCGGGATGAATTTGAACACAGGGTGGAAAAGATTCGGGTCTACGCCCGGGTCGCCCCTGAGCAGAAGCTGAAGATCGTCAAGGCCCTGCAGGAAAAGGGACATTTTGTGGCGATGACCGGGGACGGCGTGAACGACGCCCCCGCCTTGAAACGGGCGGATATCGGCGTTGCCATGGGAATAACCGGCACAGATGTGTCCAAGGAAGCCTCAGACATGATACTGCTCAACGACAACTTTGCCACCATCGTAAAGGCAGTCAGGGAAGGCCGGCGCATCTTTGACAACATTCGAAAGTTCATCAAATACACCATGACCAGCAACTCGGGCGAAATCTGCACCATTTTCCTGGCGCCCTTTCTGGGGCTCCCCATTCCCCTGTTGCCGATCCACATCCTGTGGATCAACCTGGTGACCGACGGGGTGCCCGGCCTGGCTCTGGCCGCCGAGCCCGGGGAGAAAAACATCATGAGCCGCCCCCCCAGAGAGCCGAAGGAAAGCATTTTCGCCATTGGAGAGGTGGAGGATCTTCTGGGAGCAGCGGTTTACCTGGCCGGAGATGAATCCCTTTTCGTGACAGGTACGGTCATGACCGTGGACGGAGGATGGACCGCCTACGGCTATTTATGAGCACCGGCAAAAGCCCCGGCGGAGTCAATCAGACAGGGGTGCCTCCGAAGAAGGGGCTTCCTTCTTGAAAAACTCCATCCCCGGCACCCTTTCTCCTCCATTGCCTTATTTGCGCTTTTCTGCCCTCATCTCCACCGTCACATGGCCCCACCCGCCACAGGCGTGTCCCACATCAAAGCAGCCGGTGCGATTGAACATAACCTCGTTGGGATCCCTGCCGTTCATGAAATTTTCAAAAAAGGCGTTGATCAGGACGGTCAGGTTGGGCATGAGGAAGGCGCAGACACGCTCCGGCGCCTCGCGGGTAAGGAGATTTCCCGCTGAATCAAAGAAGAGGCTCTGTCCCTTCACATGTCCGGAGTGACATCCCTCGGACTCCACCACCTCGGCCACAAGCCTGTACTGCGCGCCGGCCAGGATGTTATCGAAAAGGCGCCGGAACTTCGGATTGTTCTTTATGGGCTCAAATTCCTTGTTGTTAAGCCCCAGTCTTTTCTGGATCATCTTTACGATCTGTTCCTTTTCCACCGCGGATTCTCCTTTAATCTATCATGCCCGGACACCTGGACATTATTTAGTGCCCATCAGTAAATGGCTATTTTCAACGATTTCGGTGTTGGGCTTAAATTTTAATTCTCGAAATACGTCAATGTATTCCTGTGGTTAAAATTATCGCCCGCCTTGAACTCGACGAAACTATCTCATTTCAGGATGGACACTATTTATCAGCCGGCAAAGAGAAATCAGGCAAATCTTCTTTGGCTATTCTTTTCAAATTATCAGAACTGCCCGTCTATTAACAGCAGCTCGAAACGGCAGGGACCGTGGGCTCCGACAGTCAAGGTGGCCTCGACATCGGCCGTGGCCGAGGGGCCGCTGATGATATTGACGGCCCTCATCCTGTCCCCCTCCATGTAACGGGGCCTGATAATTCCCCATAGATCCTCGAAGCTTGGAACTATCTGTTCGCGGCGGATAACCGCGAAATGATACTTCACCATGAAGTTTACTGTAGTCGGATTTGCCGAACCGGAGCAAAAGACAACGCTCCCTGTCTCTGCCACCGCGCAGAGGGCCCGGCTTACGCCGGCGGATTCGCTTGCTATCCCTGATGGGTCAATAACGCTTAATCCCGCCTCATCCCAGGGAAGGGACCGAAGGCCCTCATCACTTCCGATCGCAACCTCCATGGGGGCGCCTTCAGCCTCAAGGATTTTAGATACATGCCATGGAATCGCATCAGCTCCTTCAAGCTCGGTAAGATCACCCTTCATCCTCATCATGGAGACCCTAAGTAGTGAAAGAGGATCATCCTTACCTCCCCATGCCGGATCGGGCTTTACGATATCGGGAAGCTCCAGGGCAAGGGGAGGGGGCACAACAGCCAAGGTCTGTTTGAGCCTTGCCATTATCCTATTTCTGCTCTCGCGGCTTAGGGCCTCTAGGGTCTCATACATTAGAGTTCCCTCCTCTTTCTCCCCAGCGGGGAGAAAAAGGGCTTTCCCTGCGGCGTTGGAAGATGAGTTTTTATTCCGTGCATCCTGTTCAGAGAGAAGACAGGCCGTTTCTTTCCGCCTTGGAGCATGGAGGCAAGCACTGCCGCAGCTCCGCTGGCCGCATGAAAAAGCCTGGGTCTCAAAGCCGTCTTCATATATGCCGAAAGGCCCCATTTTAGCGGTCTTGATCCGATCCCCATATTCCACTTCCTTGTCCTCAGTCTCCTCAAGAGATCCGGAAGCGGGATCATCATGGGACAGACCTCGGCGCAGCGGTCATCCCCGCAGCAGGCGTCAGGAAGATCCCCTGCCTCCCTCATACCTTCCATAAGGGGAGTGAGCACGGACCCCATGGGGCCGACATAGACCGAGCCGTAAGCATGGCCTCCGGTAACCCCGAAGACGGGGCAGTGGTTCATACATGAGGAACAGCGGATACAGCGCAGGATGTCGCGGAATTCACCCGCAAGGATCTCGCTACGGTGGTTGTCCAGGAGCACTACATGGAACTCTTCGGGACCTGCGTCTTCAGGCCCTTCCCTGGGGCCTGTAAATATGGACGTGTAACAGCTCATGGCCTGCCCGGTGATGCTTCTTGCAAGCACGCGAAGTATCGCGCCTGCATCCTCGAGGCGCGGGACTACCTTTTCAATCCCAGAAACGACGATATGCACCTTGGGAAGGGTGCTGCAGAGATCTCCGTTACCCTCGTTAGTCACCAGAAGGACCGATCCTGTCTCCGCTATCAGGGCGTTTGCTCCGGTTATCCCCACATCGGCCTTAATGAACTTTTCTCTCAACACCTTCCTGCCCTCGGCCACGATCGAGGGGATATTATCGAGAGACCTGGGGCCTAGGTCATGATGCTTCATGAAAAGATCCGCGATCTGTTCCTTGTTCTTGTGTATGGCGGGCCCTACAAGGTGACTGGGCCTTTCATGGGCCAATTGAACGATGTATTCGCCCATGTCCGTTTCAGTGACCTCGATGCCCGCCTTTTCCAGTGCCCGGTTGAGGCCCGTCTCCTCAGAGACCATGGATTTGCCTTTTACCGCGATCCTTGCTCCCCTTCGTCTGCAAATCTCAACCACGATGGAGTTCAAATCCTCGCAAGTCTCGGCATAGTAAACCTTTCCGCCCTTCTCAATTACCTTTTTTTCAAAGGTTTCAAGATAGAAATCCAGGTGCTCGAGGGTGTGTCTTTTCACTTCCGAGGCGCAGCGCCTTAGATCCTCGAAGTTGGCCGCAGAGCCAACTCCCGCGGAATGCATGGTTCTTAATATCATCATGAGTCTGCCGAGGTTGGCCTGTAGCTGTTTATCGGCCATGGCCGCCGAGGCCCCGTGCAGGAAATCCTTTTCGTTCTTTTCCATCCCTTTGCTCACTTTTCTGCGGACGGCACTTTTGCTCGACCTGTAAGGACCTCGGCCACGTGCATCACCTTCATGGATTTTCCCTGGGCCTTTATCCTTGACTCCAGATGCAGGAGGCAGCCCAAATCTCCTCCGATAAGCATATCTGCGCCTGTCGAAACCGCCCTCTTGATCTTTTCATCACCCAGGCGGGCCGCAATCTCCGGCATCTTGAGGCTGAAGCTCCCGCCGAAACCGCAGCATTCCTCTGTCTGTTTCATCTCCCTGATCTCTATCCTGCAAAAATCCCTGAGGAGTTTTCTGGGCTGGGACTTCACCTTCATCCTGCGAAGGCAAGAGCAACTGTCGTGATAGGTTGCCTTAAGCTCTCCCATATCATGGGGGATGCCTGTTAAAGTAAACCCCAGGACGTCAACAAGAAAGCCGGTAAGCTCAAAGGTCTTCTTTCCAAGGGCCTCGGCCCGCCTTCTCCACACTCCTTCATTCTCAAAAACGTGTTCGTGGTAATTGTGCGCTATCATGGCCGCGCAAGAGCCCGAGGGCACCACCACGTAATCATAGGGCTCGAACGTACTGATCACTTGTCTTGCGATTCTTTCGCAGTCTCTTAAGTCGCCCGCGTTGTAGCCTGGTAGGCCACAGCAGGTCTGCTCGCGAGGAATCTCGACCTTGCATCCGGCCCGCTCAAGCAGATCCACTGCCGCAAATCCTACAGACGGGCGCATGGCATTCACGAGACAGGTGACGAATAGTCCTACACGGGGATTTATCTTTTTATCGGGCATGTCTCCCAAAGTTATTTTCTCCTGAAGTTTCTGCTATCGCCGGCACTATAATCCGTTGAAAGCAAAGGGTCAAAGCATACTTGACGGCCTTAGGTTCTCTTTATAACCCATTTTAAATCGGCAATAACCTCAGGGAGGCTTTATGATATCGCGTCCGAATATCGCAAATCCCGCGGTTCCGGCAATGCCGAAGAAAAATGCCGTCATAAGGTTTGTCTCCGGGCTTATCTGCCATAGGAAGGCCCCTCCCAGTGCCGCCACGGAGACGAAGACATCCCTTATGAGATAGTAGAGACCAAACATCGCGGCCTTGCAGTGCTCAGGAGACAGATCCATTATCAGGGCCTTACGGGTCGGTTCCCCGAATTCCTTCAGCCCCCGTATTACGAAGGCTATCAAAAGCCATTCAAGAGAGCGGCTGTACAAGAGCACAAGAGGAAAGAGAGTGAAAAACCCGAAGGTAATCACCACAAAGGGTTTCTTTGTGCTGCGGTCGGCCATATATGCGACAGGTATATAAACAAGGACTGCGGTTGCCATCTCCAAGGTGGTAAGAAGACCGAATTGAAGAGCGCTCACAGGCTCCAAAATGGTCTTCATGCACCAGATCACCACAAAGGCATAGGGTATCTGCTCACAGAATCGAATCAATATGTCTGAAACTAAGAGTCCCTTCATCTCCTTGCCCATCATGCGGAAGAGCTTTATAGGGTTTTTCTCCGGTCTCAGCACAGAGCCATCCCCCGACTGATCAGGGCTGTCTTCCTCGATCATTTTCTGCTGCAGGAAAAGCGCCAATAGTGCCATCAGGAATGCCGCCGCAAAGGCAAGCCTTACTCCGTTTCGTTCTCCCCAAAGCCCGATAAAAACTCCCCCCACCAGGGGCCCCAGGGCCATGGGAATCCGGCGCACCAGAGAATGCATGCTCACTCCCATCGTGCGCTTATTCTTGGGAAGCACCTTGTAGGTAAGACTGATGGTAGCCGGAGATGAAATGGCAGACCACGATATGAAAAGCACCGCGCCTGCCAGGACTGCCTGCCAGGAGGGGATCACGATTACCAGAGCGAATCCTGCCATGGCAACCAGGTTGAAGATGAGAAGCGAGCGTCTTGCGCCCACCCGATCCGAGAGATAACCGCCCGGAAAGGAGTAAAGGGCTGATAGCAGATTGTCCATTGCCTGCAATATGCCTACGGCCAGGGTCCCGCCCCCCAAAGCCAGTATGTAAATAGGCAGGAAGCGCTCAGCCATGCGCTCCCCCATGCCCACGAGGACAACCATGGCAAGAAGACCTACTATGCTTCGCTTAAGAGCTAGAAAGCCTGATATTTCTCCGGCTTTTTGCATGATTTTATGATTTCCTGACATCAAATGCTGCCTCCGTCTAAACCTCATGCCCATACTGAGCACAAGAAAAGATGAAGATGGCCAATAGGTTGAACGCACTATAATCGAAAGCTTTCATTTGCCTCCTGAATTCCGGCTTTCTGCTATCTCACCGGTCTTCATTGTGGATTGACTTCTCAGACAGCTAGAGTTACCCATAATACAGAAAGAAAGGGCAAAAAGGCTATGAACAAAACCATAATCGAATTGAGCGATGGCGAGGTCATGAGGCTTGAGGCGATCCTGATGGATGCAGATAAAGACGAGGCCCTGAGATTCATAAAGGAAGTCATCAAGCCCATCCTGCGCTCAAGGACCAGCTCCGCACTGGACAGCACCAAGTCCACAGGCATAATGCCCTGAGGCGCGATCCATGCCCTGGTCTGTATTGGATATCTACAGCAAAGTCCTTCCCAGGACCAACTGCCGCGAGTGCGGGTTTTCAACTTGCATGGCCTTTGCGAGTATGGTGGTTTCCGAAGGCGTTCCCCTTGAAAAATGCCCCCATGTGGCACCTGAGAAACTTAAATCCATCAAGGAGGATCTGAAAAACCAGCAGGAGGCAGGCAAGTGGACCAGGCGTGATCCGGCAAAAGACGCTCTTAAGTGGGCCATGACAAGGGCCGCTTCCATGAAGATAGAGGATCTGCCGATGAGAATCGGGGGCCGGCTTATAGAAGTGGATGGAGAAAAAGCCCTGGAAATCCCTTACTTTTTGGACACTCTTTTGATACTTCCGCGAAGGATCGTCAAGAAAGGCGGAGGTTCTCTTAATCGCTGGGAACAGGTCTTCATTTACAATCACATGGCCCAGGGAGGGATGAGAGAGCCGACAGGCAAGTGGAAAGGGCTGGTGGAACTTCCCAATACCGTCTCCAAGATAAAAACCATGGAGGGAAATGTTGAAAGGCCTATTGCCGAACGCTTTAGGGGGCACGGCGAGGACCTTGTAAAGGCAGCTCTTGCAATGGGCGGAAGTCCATTGGAAAAAGACGATTCAGGTGCGGAAGTCGCGGTCATTTTCAGGCCGCTTCCCCGCATTCCCGTCATGCTTATGTTCTGGGACGAAGAAGGAGGAGAGGGTTTTGGAGCACAGGCAAAACTCCTCTTTGACGAGACCATCGTCGAGCACCTGGACATAGAATCCATTCTTTTTATGAGCGAGCGAATCAGGCAGCTCCTCTGCGGGGAAGGTACATAAAGCTGATTCTTTTTAATATGAAAATACATCGTCATTCCGGCGAAGGCCGATATCCAGTCTTTTATACCTGGATTCCGGACGCAATTCGGAATCCAGGTCGTCATTCCGGCGAAGGCCGGAACAAGGACTGGATAGGGGCTCCCCGATCGAGGTCCTGGGCAGGCTAGCCGCTATGACCATTTCATATAAACATTTAGAGGACAGTGTATGACCAAGGAGAAGATTCCTTCTACTCCTGCAATAAGATTTATGAAGGCCCAGGGCGTTTCTTTCAGTCTGCACCATTACGCTTACGAGGAACACGGCGGTACAGGAGTGGCCTCGCGGGAGCTCGGAGTGGATGAACATGCGGTCATCAAGACCCTTGTCATGGAAGACGAGGCACGGTGGCCCATCATCGTGCTTATGCACGGAGACAGGCAGGTATCCACAAAGGCGCTCGCGCGAAAGATCGGGGTCAAGACCGTTTCTCCCTGTGATCCTGCCGTTGCAGAAAGGCACACAGGCTACAAGGTGGGTGGGACATCCCCTTTCGGAACCAGAAAGCCCCTGCAGGTTTTCATGGAGGAGAGCATAGCCTCTCTTCCCCGGATTTATATTAACGCAGGTGCGAGGGGCCTTCTGGCGTCAAT
>MNYJ01000099.1 GCA_001874005.1 Desulfobacteraceae bacterium CG2_30_51_40 | reverse complement strand
GAATTCATAATATGAATTTGTCCGAAGACGTGGTTGAATGGGAGAAAGCACAGGGCGCGGTCCGATTCCCTTGAGCGTTCGCAGTAAGAGACATTGCAGCTTGAAATGGCAATGTTTTCATGGGTCAGAAGCACCCCTTTTGAAACCCCCGTAGTTCCACCTGTGAAGAGAACAGCGGCCGTATCCTCAGGATTTCTTTGCCTTGCCTGAAAAGAACCTTTATCCGTGCTGATGATTTCAGACCATGACCAGTCTCCGCCCGGGCCGACAAATCCCTTGAGAAATCCTTGCGATTTGATGCCATGCAGAATTTTAATATTTTCCTTGCTTGTGAAAATGACCTGGGGCCTGGCATAGAGCACCATCTGAGTAAGTTCCTGAGGCTTCAGGAGGTGAGAAAAAGTGACCGCTACGGCCCCGACCTTCAGGACACCGAAGTAAAAGGCAAGCCACTGAGCGGAGTTAGGGCTGCACAAGCCTACATGGGCTCCCTCTCCGACGCCGATTCCTTCAAGTGCCCTTGCAGCAGCGTCAGCCATGGCGTTCAGTTCGTGGTAACTGGTTTCCTTTCCGAATTCGGAAACTGCCGGACGGTTGGGAAAAAGGGCGGCTCCACGCTCCAGGTGCTTGGCTATGTTCATGGGCAAACTCCAGTAGGGATTCCGTAAATGGTAAAACCATTAACCCAATTGAAAGATTGTGTCAATAAAATTTTTTGCTTGAAAGCATAGCCTTACTCCTGTAGGCTGATTGCAGAGGAAATCCAATGTCCCAATTCAAACCCATTCGACCATCCAGGGTCTCTGACGAGGTAGTGAAGCAGCTTAGAGACGGCATACTATCGGGCCGGCTCAAGGCCGGAGAGCGACTGCCCTCTGAGCGGGATCTGGCCCAGGACTTTGAGGTCAGCAGGGTAGCTGTGCGAGAGGCCCTTCGAAAGCTGGAGAATTCGGGTTTTATCTGTGTCCGCCACGGCGCCACAGGAGGCGCCTTTGTGCAGGAGCTTACATTCGATCATCTGACCATGTCCTTTGTAGATCTCTTTCTGGCCGAAAGGATATCCATCGAGGACCTTTATCAGGTAAGGCTCCTCATAGAGCCTGAGATAGCGCGTCTTGCGGCGCAGCGTATTACGCCCGAGGATGCCGGTCGCCTGCTAACCGCCCTGGAGGAGGAAGAAAGACAAAGCCAGTCCATGGAGGATGATATCCAGCGAAAGACCACCGTCCATTTCATACTTGCTGAGATTTGCAGGAACAAGTTCTTCGAGGTTTTGGTCAGGGCCTTGATGGAGGTCACAAGAAGGGTGGTGTTGGCCGGAAGCCCTGATTTTAATTTCATCCATCCGGCCGGCATGCATCGGCCGGTTGTAGAGGCGGTGCTTGCCGGAGATGCCCAGGGAGCTGCCGAGGCCATGCGGCTCCACGCCATAGAGTTTGGAAAGACCCTTATTCAGAGGGAAAAGACCTTCCGCGAGAAACAATCACTTTCGTCCTCCTAACGATTCCTCATGCCCGAATGGGGGCACAACGAAGCATGAAAATGCCGCACGTCATTCCGGACCCTATCCTGAATCCAAGTGAAAAAGACTGGATACCGGCCTGCGCCGGTATGACGATGTATTTTCATGTAAACCACCCTCCCAAAGGCTACTATCGATTTTCAATAAAACCCGCCTGAAGGACTACTTTCCTCAAGGTGGTCTTGCCGCATTAATTTCTCTGGAGTATATTTGACCTCAATAACCCGGTTAAGGGTTGCCGATAGGATGGAAGAACATGGTGGATGGCGTGCTTTATAGAAATTATTATAAGGGATCGGTAGCAGGTATCTTGTTTTTTGTTTTTCTTGGATGGTGGTGGCTTGCCGGAGATAGCTCAATAGCTTCGGCCGAGACCCAGACCTTTCCGGTGCGTGTGGATTATCCCCTTTTGAGGTCTCTTGTTGTCTATACGGCATTCCCCGGCCCCGGCGAATCCAAGACACTTGAGGACGGAGAACACGGCTGCAACAGGGTGGTTATTTCAGAGCCCAAATTTTCCTTCGATGAGAACCTTGTGCGGTTTGAGACCCGTATAAAGGCCAAGGGCGGGGTCTATTTGTGGGATAAATGCAGGATGTCTGTGGACTGGGAGGGGTATCTGGTTTTGCTGCAACGGCCTGTTATAAAGGCCGATACGTGGGTGATGAGTTTTGAGATAGTTGACTCCATGGTCTATGATCTCAACCATAGGCCCGCCTCCATTGCGGGACTGGTATGGGACCTTTTCAAGGAAAGGGTCTTCAGTTACCTGGGGCAGATCACGGTAAGCCTTGGCCCTCCAGTCGAGGAGGTAAAGGGCTTCCTCCTTCCACTTTTCCCTGATGACAGGCAGAAGACCGCCATAAAGATGTTTGAGAGCATGCGACCAGGTGAAATAGCAGTTTCTCCTGTAGCAATCAGGGTTGAGGTTCTGGCAGACCTTGACCGCTCTGCCGAAAAGCCGAGAGTTCCTTCCGGGAAGGAAGTCCTGAGCGCAGGCGAGCTTGACTCCTTTGTAGGGGTCTGGGAGGCATGGGATTCCTTTCTTGTCCAGATGATGCTTGCCCTTTTTGGCGAACCGTTGACATCAGAGGAGAAGGAAACACTGCTGGAAATCCTCCTGGACACCAGGTACAAATTTGCGCATGAGTTTGATCGACTGGACCCTGCCGAGCAATTGAACAAGGATTTTGTGAGGGATCAATTCGTTACTGTCTGGAATCATTTATCTCCAATCTTAAGAAACCATTTGGGCAGAAAACCCTCGGAAAGCATAACATCATATCTTTGCTTCTTTACCGCGGCAGATGCCCTGATTGCTCTGGACAAGATCGGGCCGGCCATGGGAATAGAGATTAGCAGAAACGGCTTGATCAGACTTGTCAGGCTGATTGCCACGGGAGAGGCCGCGGGTCTTTCCTACAATATGGACGTAATCCCGTCGCTCAGGCAGGTGCTGGGACTGGGCGAACCCCTTGCAGAAGCGGGTCCGGCCTTTGATTTGGAGGAACTGGAAAGCGATACGGAGGGCCCGGACAACTCTCAGGAAGGAAGTGAAGTCATATCAATAATCGAAGGGATATTTGAATTCTTTGTAAGGCGTTGCGACGCCGGGCAGGGAAAGAAAGAGCTTGATGCCATCCGGGTATGGATACCCAAGCGCGGTGACATAGACGGGTATCTTGGACGTGTAAAGGCAATTCTGATGAAGAAAGCGGAGGATGTGCTTGGTAAATCATCCATACCCCCGGAGCTGAAAAACTTCTTTAGACGTGTCGTCCTTGCCACCTGCTGGCAGGAAAGCTGTTTTAGACAGTTCATTGATAAACGCGGCAGGGTAAGCTATCTGAGGTCTTACAACAATACCTCCGTGGGTATCATGCAGATAAACGAGAGGGTCTGGAGAGGCATCTACGAACCGAAGCACCTCAGGTGGGACATCTCCTATAACGCGGGAGCCGGATGCGAGATTCTGGAGAAGTACCTCGTAAGATACGCGCTGAAGGGAAAGACAACCCCAGGCCCGCGGGTTGATGCAGAGCAGGATAACCTTGCCCGGCTTCTTTACGCCCTTTACAACGGGGGGCCGGGCGAGCGAAAGAAATTTGAGTTAAGAAGCGCAAAGAACGCCTATCAGTTGAGCGACAGACTTTTCTTTGAAAAGTATGACTGGGTCGTTTTCAATGAGTGGGGCAACATAACCGGCTGCATGGGGGTACAATAGAAAAAAGCCCTGATGCCATGGGTGCAGAGGCTTCCCGGCTTCCTCAAAAAAACCCGTGCCGGACGGCACGGGTTTTACTTCAAACAAAGATCGAATCTGGTTTACTGACTATTTTTTGCTGTCTATTGCCTGATAGTATCCGATGAGAATCTTGGCGACTTCCGGTCTTGAGAATTCCGGCGGAGGAGACTCTCCTCTTCCAAGCATCTCACGGACCTTTGTTCCGGAAAGCATGATGAAGTCATCCTTTGTGTGATCCGGGGCATCGCGCAGCATTACGACCTTGCCTAGCTTCTTTGACCATGCGGTATGGTCAGCCTTGTAAATTTCTATCAGCAGAGCCCCCTTGGGTACCTCATCAAAGACAGTCTGGGCGTCAAACGGGCCGTAATAATCTCCCACGCCTGCGTGATCCCTTCCGACTATCAGGTGTGTGCAGCCTGTGTTCTGCCTGAAAACCGCGTGGAGGACCGCCTCTCTCGGGCCGGCATAAAGCATGTCAAAACCGTATCCGGTGATGAGCACGGTATTGGGCGGAAAGTAGAGGTCAACCATCTTTCTTATGCAGGCGTCGCGGACGTCGGCCGGGATGTCTCCTGCCTTCAGTTTTCCAAGCAACATGTGGATCAATATGCCGTCAGCCTTGAGATCATTGTAGGCCATGCGGCAAAGCTCTTCATGGGCGCGGTGCATGGGGTTTCTTGTCTGGAATGCAACGACCTTGTTCCAGCCGAGCTTGCCCATCTGTTCCCTGATCTGATAGGCGGTGCGGAAGGTCGCGGGAAACTCCTTCTCAAAATATGAATAGTTGAGAACCTTGATTGGGCCTGAAACGGCAAGATTTCCTACGCCGTTGAATGCCGCTACACCAGGATGCTTGGGATCCTCGGTCCGGAAAATGGCCTGGGTCATGAACTTCATCTGGTCGGCCGAAATCTCTTCGATCGCTTCAACTTCCTGGATGGCTATGACGGGGTTGCCTGCAACATTAGGATCCTTAAGGGCGATCTTCTTAGCACCCTTGATGGCGGAAGCGTCTTTAATTACGTTCACAATAGGAACAGGCCAGAAAAGTCCCTTTGTAGTCTTCATGTCTTTGGCTACGCTCATAGAGTCCGCTACATTCATATACCCGGTCAGGGGGTTGAAGTAGCCTGCGCCCAGCATTACGGCGTTTGCTGCTGCCGCTGAGGAAACTACAACGCCTGGGAGGCTTTCAGCCTCTTTGACCAATTTAGCGCGTTCGCCTGCGTCCATTACATAAAGGGGGTTCAGTTTATCAGATCCATGCGGTTTAATCATAATGTCCTCTCCTGTTGATTAGTTGGTTTTTCACATTAATGGGATTGACCCTGTTAGCCTCTATCACCTGTTACCCGAGAAACTCTCCTGCGCTCGAAGGGTAGTACCTAAATTACATCCCCAGAAACACCCTGCCAAGCGTTTTTGGTTTCTGATAAGGCAAGGGTGCTTTATCAAAAGTTTGTGTAACTGTCAAGGCAATTTAGTTATTTTTTTCACAAGGTGTGATTCGAAAATGAGCATTTTAGCCACGCTTGACGTTAATCACGATATGCGTTATCATTTAGTCAAATTAGAAAGCCTAGCCCTTCGGGTGCGGATTCTTTACTCCTCGAAATGCCTCAATGTATTCATAGAGTTAAAATTATCGCCCGCCTTTAACTCGACAAAACTATCACATTTACGGGTGGGCACGTACTAAATACCCACAGGACGTGAGGCATGGATAAAATGATAACAAGTGAAATATGCAAAAAGTGCGCTGAATGCTGCAAAAATTATCCATATATAGAATTATCTCAAGATGATATTTATGAGTTGGAAAAGCTGACAGGATTATCTTCTCATGTGTTTACGAACCAAAAAGGGGAAGTAGGTGAAGGATATTTTTTAAAATTTAAGGATAATGGGGATTGTATTTTTTTAAATGAGAATAATGGTGACTATTCTTGTGGTGTTTATGAATCAAGATCAGGAATCTGTAGAAATTATCCTTCAAAGCCAAGTCAAAATGAAGTCTGTGATTCAAACAGGGCAATGATTCTGAGTAATAATTCCGGCTAGTACGCATCAACCGGATGAACATTTTTTTCTTCAGGCATCTTGACCCAAGCACAATGACTGTGCTAAAAAACAATAAATTTCAGGAAAAGTCGCTGGGGGTGGTTACACTGAGAGCCGTTAGTTAGTGTCCATCCGGAAATGAGATAGTTTCGTCGAGTTCAAGGCGGGCGATAATTTTAACCACAGGAATACATTGACGTATTTCGAGGATTAAAATTTGAGCCCAACACCGAAATCGGTGAAAATAGCCATTTTCGGATGGACACTAGTTATGACGGCAACCCTTAGAACCTGATCTGGGTAAGACCAGCGGAGGGAAGCGACTCACATAGAAGCCTTGGCTATATCCTTATGTGACCGCTTTCCCTCTAACGGATTGCGGTCATTTGTTTTTTTAGGAGGGTTAGGGCTATGAATGAAAAGATTGAGCCTGTTTTGCAGGAAAAGAGGACTTTTAGCGGGGCTGATTTCTTTATCCTCTGGTCCGGAGCTGCCGTATCCCTTGCAGAGATCTGGGCCGGGGGGCTCCTGGTGCCGATGGGTTTTGCTGCCGGGCTTGCCGCAATACTGATCGGCCACGCGGTCGGCAATATCCCCCTTGCGCTTGGAGGCATCATAGGAAGTCGTACCGGTCTTCCCACAATGGCTATTGTGAGACCTTCGTTCGGAATAAGGGGTTCACAGATCGCAGCTTTTCTTAACATAATTCAGCTTGTGGGCTGGACGGGTGTCATGCTCTGGATCGCGGCTCAGGCAGCGCAGGCTGTCTTTCCCCTCCCCGGTTTCAGGTGGTGGGTAGTTATCGCGGGCATCATCACCGTTGCGTGGGCCATGGTAGGGAGCCGTTACTGGAAATGGCTTCAGAGAATCGCAGTGACCGGTTTGATTGTCCTTTGCGTCCTCATGACCTACGTAGTTTTCTCTAAGTATGGACTAAAGAGCCTTGCCGCAATACAACCCAAAAGTCCTATGCCTTTTATGGTGGGGCTCGACATAGTAATTGCCATGCCTATATCCTGGCTTCCTCTCGTGTGCGATTATTCAAGGTTCGCAAGGTCCGCAGGCTCCGCCTTCTGGGGAACCTGGACAGGTTATTTTCTGATCGGTTCCTGGATGTACGCGCTTGGGCTGGGGGCGGCCCTTGCCACCTCCTCAGTCACGCCCGAGAGTATGGCCCTTGACCTGATGGTGAAGATGGGGCTTCTTTTCCCGGCCATTATCATAATACTGCTTTCAACCTTCACAACCACCTTCCTTGACATCTATTCCGCGGCAGTATCGGCACTAAATATCAGGCCAAAGCTCGGGGAGCGTTTCTCTTCGATTGTCTGCGGGGTTTTAGGCATTGCCGTTGCCATGATATTTCCAGCCACATCATACGAGGGATTTCTTCTCCTGGTGGGCTCCGTTTTCTGTCCTCTCTTCGGAGTGGTACTGGCCGATTTTTTTATTCTTAGAGGCGGAAACTATTCCGGCGGATCTGCTATAGAGGGTATAACCGGTTTCAGGCGGGCAATAAACACCTGGGCCTTCGCGGCATGGCTGATAGGGCTGATCCTCTATCATGTATTGCAGAAAACCACTTCGGCAGGATCATCCATCCCGAGTCTCCTCGCGGCCGGGATATGTTATCTCCTCTTCATGAAATACTTGCATGTAAAAAGGGCTCAGGAGGGAAAGTAATGAAGACAAGAGATGTTGCAAAGGCCGTGGTTTTGACCGCTGCCGCCGTAGCACTTTCGCCCGTATTCATACCGGTGGGAATTGCGAAATGTTTCCCGGCCCAGCACATGATCAATGTGATTTCAGCGGTTATGCTTGGCCCCCTTTATGCGGTAGTAATAGCCTGTGTTGCTGCCGTCATCAGAAATATGCTTGGTTTGGGCACACTGCTTGCGTTTCCGGGTGGCATGATAGGTGCCTTTCTTGCCGGCATTGCCTACAAGTATTTAAAGAATATCTACGCGGCGGGAGCCGGAGAGGTAATAGGAACCGGCTTTTTAGGCGCCCTCATAAGTGCCTGGATAGTTGCCCCCGCCCTTATGGGGAAGAACATGGCGGCAGCCGCCCTGATTACAGCCTTTGGTATAAGCACCCTTGGAGGGACCGTCGCGGGGATTATCCTCCTTCATATCCTGCGCAAGGCGGGAATCATTAAGCCGTGATAGAGCTTAAAAATGTCTCCTTTTGCTACAGCGGAAGCGTTGATTTCGCACTCAAGGATATAGATATTCACATCGGAAGAGGTGAATATGTCCTGGTATGCGGTGGAAGCGGTTCCGGAAAATCCACCCTGGCGTATTTATTGGCGGGGCTTATACCCCACTTTATTGATGGGGAGCTGTCAGGCAGCGTTTGTTACGACGGGGCTGAAACCCGCTCCCTGAAAATGGCAGATTTCCTTCCCAGGGTCGGCCTTGTCTTCCAGAACTCGGATGCCCAGCTCTTTAACGGCTCGGTTGAAGCCGAAATTGCCTTTGGGCTTGAGTCCATGGGGCTTTCTCCGGGGGTAGTAGAAGAAAGGATCATAGGCGCGGCAAAAAAACTCCGCATAGAAAGTCTTCTTGGCCGGTCCCCCACACATCTGTCGGGAGGAGAAAAACGTCTCGTCTCCATTGCATCCGTTCTGGCGCTTGGCCCCAAATTGCTGGTTCTGGATGAGCCTTTCAGTAACCTTGACTGGGAAGGATGCGCGAGACTCAAAACCATACTGCGCGAACTTAATGAGGCTGGAGCAGCGGTGGTGGTAGTCGAGCAGCGCCTCAGGGAGATAATAAAGGACGTGGAAAGGTCTATAGTAATGGAGGCTGGGGCCGTCCTCTTTGATGGAGAACCGGATCAGGCGAAGGGCGCCATGAAAGAGCTGCGCCTCCTGCCTCGATATCGCAGAAGAGACATGCCTGGAAGTCCCCGAAAGGGTTCCGAGGTGGTTTCAATAAAGGGGCTTTCCTATAGCAGAGCGGGCATGGAGATACTTAGAGGCGTATCTCTTGAAATAATGGAAGGAGAAGTTGTAGCCGTCATAGGGAAAAACGGCGCGGGAAAGACTACGCTCATTAAACATCTAAACGGGTTGATGCGGCCGCAGGAAGGCAAGGTTCGGATCGAAGGATTTGCTGCTTCAGGCCAAAGTCCTTTGAAAATGGCAGGCCTGGTGGGAGTTTCTTTTCAGAACCCTAATGACCAGTTCTTCAAAAACACTGTGGAGGAGGAAATCCGTGTTGGTCTTAGGCTCTCCGGTCGCGACAGGCCTGAGAGGCTGCACGAGATTTCAATTCTCTTCGGCCTGGAAGGCCTTCTTGAGCGCTCGCCCCATCTTCTGAGCGAGGGCCAGAAAAAGAGGACTGCCATAGCATCAATCTTTGCCGTTGAGCCGAGGGTGCTGGTGCTGGATGAGCCTACCACGGGGCAGGACGGCAGGTTCCTTGAGGCACTTGAGGATATTATTTCAAGGCTTGCGGAAAGCGGTCATACAGTAATAGTGGTCACCCATGATCTGGAGTTTGCTTCGGCTATCGCAGACAGATGGGTCATGATTGAACATGGGGCTGTCATAAAGGAGGGGTGCGGCCCGGAGGGAATCGAAAATGAGTTTTTTCACCAGGCGGCTTGACCCCAGGGCCGCTATTTCGGTCTGGGTTTTGGGAACGGCAGCGGTGATCATCACCGCTAGAACTAACGTCCTCATGGTTGAATCCGGCTTCATCCTCCTTGCTGTTTGCGCATTGGGGCTCTTCGGAAAGTGGATCTCATCCCTGAGATTGATTCTTCCGGTAACGCTTTTTGTTTTTGCTGTTTCAGCGGTATTTTTCAGTATGGCCGAAGCTGCCTTCCTCGGCCTCAGACTGATTTGCCTTCTCACCCTTTCGTTCGCGCTGTTCCAAAAGGTCTCTGTTGAGGAGATGGGTGAAAGCGCGAGAAGGATTGGACTTCCCTACGGAGTCTCCTTTATATTGACATCCTCCATGCGCTATGTGCCCCTTCTAGGCGAAAGGCTCACCTCTATCATGGACGCCCAGATATCCAGAGGTATTGATCTGAGGCCCCGTCTGAGGAATATCCCCAATTTTCTTGCCCTCGTGATACCACTTCTGATACAGGCTATATTGCTTTCCGACCATCTTGCCATGGCCATGGAGGCAAGGGGTTTCGGGAGAAAGGAAAGGACATTCAGGAAGGTCATGAGGATCGGGGCGATGGACTGGGCGGTTATGGCTTTATCATCAGTTCTTTTTGCCCTGTTTGTCTGGTGGGAGCTGCCCCACAAACTTGGTGCCGGTTGATGCAGGAGTTTGCGTTTGGGGTATCGGATTATCTCCGGGGCTTCACCCTCATCACCGGGGATGTGAACAGCGGAAAGACCACCTTCACAAAGAGGATACTTTGCGCCTTAATCAGGGAGGGAATCAAGAAGATAACCCTGATAGACCTTGCTCCTCAGATAGAGGAGGCGGATGTCGCAGGAAGGGGACATCTGGCCGGTGTCGGAGGAGGCATAGAGGTCCCCGCGGGTGAGCGCTTTCCTGTTAAGCGTTTTACCGGCGTGATTGCGCCGCCAAGGCTCAGGGGTAAGAGTGAAGAGGCTGCTTTGCTGCTTGCCGGAAGAAACGCCGAGGTCATAAGGGAGATATTCCTTACAGCCCTTAGGGACGTAACCGAAGTGCTTTTTATAAATGACTGCTCCATGTATCTTCACGCGGGTGATCCGGAGGATTTGATCAGATGGATAAGGAGTGCGCCTGCCGCTGTAGTTAACGGATATTACGGAGCACGTTTGGGAATGGGGCGCATCTCTGCCAGGGAGAGGCAGGGTATGGACTATCTGATTAAAAGATGCGACAGGTTGATTCCCCTCTAACCGCCATGCCCTGAAAGGGGTACAACGAAGCATGAAAATCACCCCCACCCCTCCCTCCCCCGTCGAGTGGGAGGGATTAGGGGAAGGGGCATTTTCATATAAAATACCGATAATCGAGGTGGGCACAGCAAAAGGATGAAAATTCCCCCTTTACCTTCCGTATCAGCTCAATAAAGTGGGGAGAATGTTTTCGCAGCGATATTTCTGGATTTCAGCTTTCGATGGGATGACAAATAGTTGGCTTGTTCCGTCTTTCCGATGAAAGCCGGAATCCATTGGATTTCCTCCCAATTATTGAGCTGGTACTACCTCCCTTTTGTAAAAGAGGAATGGTAGGATATTCATAATAAAGGCGACATAAGGAGATTTAGGTGATGAAAAGGATTCTTACCATTGCGGGATCTGATTCGGGCGGCGGAGCCGGCATCCAGGCCGACATAAAAACCATCACGGTTTTGGGCGGGTTTGCAATGAGCGCCATAACCGCCCTGACGGCTCAGAATACCACTGGAGTGCAGGGCATCCAGCCTGTACCGATTGAATTTATAAGGCTACAGATGCATTCGGTTCTTTCCGATATTGGTGTGGACGCTGTCAAGACAGGTATGCTTTCCACTCCCGAGGTGGTTGAGGCTGTGGTGGATGTACTGAGAGAGCACCTGGTCGAGATAATCGTTGTTGATCCTGTCATGGTTGCAAAGAGCGGAGATTCGCTTCTCTCCAACGCGGCAAAAGATGCCATGAAAAAGATGCTTATCCCGATGGCCCATGTAGTAACCCCTAATCTTGCGGAGGCATCGGCCCTAAGCGGTATTGCGGTAAGGGGCATTGACAGCATGAAAGATGCGGCCGTGAAGATTTTCGATCTTGGCCCTCGTTACGTGCTTGTCAAGGGGGGCCATTTGAAAGGCCGTGCCGTTGATATCCTTTTTAACGGCGAGGAATTCCGGGAGTATGAGGCGATACGTCTTGCCAATCGAAACACTCATGGGACCGGATGCACTTTTTCCGCTGCCATTGTGACCCTTATAGCTCAGGGCAAATCCGTGCCGGATGCCGTGGCCGAGGCAAAGCAATTCATCTCAAGGGCTATTGACCTGGGGATTGCGATCGGAAGAGGCATAGGGCCGGCTAATCCATACGCCCATGTGCTCCTCTACAAGGAAAGAGACGCCGTCCTCCAGGACATGGACAGAACTCTTTCGCTCCTGCTTGAGGCAAGACTTGCGAGACTCATTCCCGAGGTGCGCTCCAACCTGTGCTATGCCATTCCCGGCGCTCAATCTTACATGGATGTGGCTGCCGTGCCTGGGAGGATCTCAACCCTGGGCGATCATCTGGTAATACACCGCGGGTCTGCATTCGGGGCTTCTCGCCATGTGGCCAGCGTGGTGCTGGCGGCCATGAGGAAAAACTCCGATATGAGATCAGCCATGAACATAAGGTACTCGAAAGAGATCGTTGCCGGTTGTAGAAAGGCAGGGCTTACAATGGCATCATTTGACAGGAAAAAGGAGCCCAAGGCCGTAAAGGCCAGGGAGGGATCGAGCCTGGATTGGGGGACGGAGATGGCCCTTAAGGGGGCTGAAGTCTTTCCGGATATCATCTATGACGAGGGGGATATGGGAAAGGAACCCATGCTGAGGGTCCTCGGGAAAAATCCGTCAGATGTGGCCAATAAGGTTATAAAAATAGGGATGGCTAGCGTATAGAAGAGGCTAGCCTGAGCGATTATCTTTGACATCTTTTCACTTCGCCCTTATATTCCCCAACTAGAATATTTGCTTGGAGGAGTCATGAAGGACTTTCTAAAGGTCATGAAGGCCCTAAGCGATCCCAGAAGGGTAAGGATCGTAAAGATGCTTCAGCACCGGGGTGAAGGAATGTGCGTGTGCGAAATCCAGGCCGGCCTTTCAATCGCTCAGCCAAGCGCTTCCAAGCATTTGAAGGTGCTGGAGGATGCCGGCATAGTATCATCCATGAAGGATGGTCTATGGGTTAATTATTATGTCACTGATGGGAGATCATCGCCCTATGCCGCCGCTCTGCTGGGAAATCTGATGCATTGGCTTGAAGCCGATAATGATATCGTCGGGGTTTTGCAAAGACTTCCAGGCATCAAAAGAGATGAACTCTGCAGAAAATAAAAAGGGGAGGTAACATGGAAATAAAGGTTTTGGGGCCGGGGTGCCCTAAATGTGAACAAACAGAGAAGGTTGTCAGGGAGGCGATGGCTGAGACAGGCGTGCAGGCCTCCATAGAGAAGGTAAAAGATGTTATGAAGATAGCTAAATACGGGGTTTTTATGACGCCTGCTGTAGTTGTGGACGGGGAGGTAAAGGTCGTCGGAAAGGTGCCCGCAAAGGAAGACGTAAAGAAATGGCTTGGAGGTAAGGGCTGATACATAAGTATTTCATATCTACATAGTATCAGCTCAATAATCGGGGGGGCGTTGCGCATATCAGAACATGCAGACCATGAATCAAGTTCTGTAGGTGCGCCTTCAGGCGCAGGGCGTAGGGTTCCCGTGCGGCCGAAGCCGCACCTACCCCAGATTTTTGAGCGCATACTCTCCATTTAATAAGTATATTAATAATTGTGCTTAGAATGGCCGGCATGCGTAGTATTGATGTTTGAAAGACGCAGCCAGGCAAAAAGAAGGGATGTAAATGTTTAACAGAATAATTAATTATGGTACTAAGAAGTGCACGCTGTTGGCTCTTTTTATCTTGCTTCCTTTTGTATCATTGGCGTCATCTCTTGAGACCTTAGCGGGCGCTGCTACGCTTAAAGACTCTTATCCACGAATAGCCGATGGATTCCTAAAGGAATCAAAGCTTGAGAAGCTGGAGAAGGGAACGATCCTTTCTTCAAAGGAGGTGGTCATCAAGGAAGCGGATATGGCAGAGTTACTTTCCAAAATTGATCCAAAGGTGAAAGATCAGATTCAAAAGAGCCTTTTCTTTGTCCTGGACCACGAGGCAACCAGGCGATTTCTGGTGATTGAAGCCAGGAAGGGCAGTGCTCAATCATCGGAATCCGAAGATGAGGCCATAAAACGCTACTTGACCGGCAAGGCGGAATCCGTTACGGCATCGGATGAGGAAATAAAGAAGTTCTACGAGGAGAACAAAGGCGCCCTTGGCGGGGCCTCATTCGAGCAGGTGCAGGGAGAGATAAAGAACTACCTCTCGGAACTAAAGAGGCAGGAAACAGTGCAGAAGGCGGTTCTGGGTCTGGCTGAAGGGAAGGATATACGGCTGGATGCAGACTGGGTCAAGAAAAATTACGCGCTTGCCATAGATAATCCTGTTGAAAATGCCAGGGGAGCCGGAATCCCAAGCATGGTTGAATTTGGAGCGAGCGGCTGCAAACCCTGTGACATGATGCAGCCGATACTTGAAAAACTGAGAAAAAAGTATGAGGGGAAACTTAACGTGGTCTTTCTCCACGTAGGGGAACAGCAGATTCTTGGTGCCAGATACGGCATAAGGACGATCCCTGTTCAGGCGTTTTATGACAAAGATGGAAAGGAGTTCCACAGACACGTCGGTTATTATCCGGAGGCAGATGTGGAGGTGATCCTTTCAAAGATGGGCATAAAATAGAGTTCGGGGCGGGTAAATCCCCCGCCCTTTCCTCTCAGTCATCATCTTCATAGACGTTTGCGATGCAGCAGAGAAAGGTTGCCTCTTCGTCTCCGCTCAGATTCTTCATGCTGTGCGGTTCCATGCTGGGAACAAAGATCACATCCCCGGGCCCTGCCTCCTGCTCATGGATGACCTCTTCCGTGTCCGGTTTGTGCGAGCGGACAGATAGTGAACCTGTCAGCATATACATAGTCTGAAAATAAAAATGGTTATGTATGGGTATCTCCCCTAGAGGCCCCACGGTAAAGAATCTAAGGCCGTAATCTGGTGAATCGGGCGGGCCTGCCTGGCTAAGCCACCTGATGCCAACCTTTTTCACCTCCCGCTGAATCCCCTTGAAAGGGAATCTTTCCACAGGTCTTTCTTCCGCCTCTCTTACATTTTGGATCTTCATGTGAAACTCCTTCCTGCTCCCTCTCCCGTGGTCATATTTAAAACGCTTTCCGTGAAGGCCTGAATCTTCAGGGGCAGGTATAGCCCCAGCCTTGTCCGTAACAGAAACATGGAGTTCCGAGAATGCCGGGTTGGGCCAACTGGCACCTCCTTGTTCCGAATTGATCGCAGCAAAAATAGCCGTACTCCGGAGTCTGAGGATAGGTCGGCTGTGGATACTGCTGCTGCGGCGTGTATGGGTACTGCTGTTGTTGTTGGGCGGGAGGTGGCTGATCAACTTGCGGTTGCCGGCTTTCTTTTTGAGGCGATTCCTTGGCGGCCGGCATTGAGGACTCTTTCCGGGTCTCTTCTTTTTTCTTTTCTCTCGGCTTTTCAGGTGTCAGGAGTTCCTCTATTCTGTCCGTGAGCACGTTGACCTTGCTTGCCGCAATCACCTTGCCGTCCGATACGCTGATGCCACGCACATTTATCCTCAAGATGTTTTTGCTCCACTTGGAGAATTTGCCTGTGACAACAAGGTCGGCGCCGATAAGTTTCCCGAACTGCGCCACCTGCGCCTCATCGAACCAGAGATCGGTGCTCTTTTTTATCTCCTTTTTGAGAACATCATCTATACGGCTTCGCTCGACCACTGTGTAACCTTCATTTACAAGGGCATCCACAATGCCGTCCTCTATGTGGGTTGTAATCTCCCACGGCTCAGAGGTCTTAGTCTCGACTATCCCGAAGACCGCTATTTTTTTATTCTTTAATATGTTCTCCCTATTCGCGATAAGGCCTGATGTAAGGACCCTGATCCCCTCGTCAAAATCATAGGTCTGGGCAAGGACATCGCCTGGAGTAAAAACTAAGAGAAACGAAAGCGCAGAAAGTATGGCGGCAACAAAAGAGGAGAGATTCTTGTAAGCGTCCATGCCGAGTTCTCCCTAGTACTTGATGAGATGGTCCCAGAAATCGGGATCCTGATCCTTCCAGTTTTTTCCAAATCTTCTGTCGCAGAATCCGCTTAGTCTCTCGTACCATTTTGCCCAGGGATTTTGCTTTTTCGCACGCGCCTCCAGCACATCTGCGAGATAGAGAGCTATATTGGCCATCTCGTCCTTCGGGGCGTAAAAGGCCGCGCCCCTTTCTGCGGATTTTTTCAGATGCTCTTTGGTGAGCGCATGGGCAGTAAGCATCAGGGCGGGGATATCTCGTCTTGTCGCTATGTCCAGGAGGTCATAGCCCCGGACGCCCATGATGTCCAGGATAGCGGCATGATACCGGTTTTTCTCAAGAAGCGCGTTTGCTTCTTCATAGCTTGAGGCCGTATCAATCTTGCACATATCAAGAAGTTCGTAAATCATCTGGCGGACATCCTCTTCGTCGTCAACGACGAGTATCCACTTTCCCCTTAATGCCTTCTCTATGTCCATTGCTATCCCCGCTGACCATCAACCAGATGCGAACACCATCACTATTCATATTCCACGGTTTTCCCTTCACCCTTCACCTCTCAGCCGCATCGGCTAAGAGGTCTCCTCGCCTCTGGCGGTGCCGAAGACATCAGGGGCGGGTAAAAGGGGGGCTCAACTGAAAACAATTGAAATCTTCTCTCTCAGTTGCCCCTCCTGAGCCTTATCCAACGGTGAGAACCGGTCATACCGCGCACTGCTTAACCCTTTGGATCAAATATGCCTACTTGTATTCCTTGCTATATTTTTCAACCATTTCCGCCGCAGCCTTGAACACGGCTTCTCCGTCAATGCCCTTTGCATTGGCTCCTTTGATATACTCGTCAAAGACCGGCTTTACGGCTTCTTTGAATCTAGCAGATTCCTGGTCGGAAAGCTTTATGAATTCATGGCCCAGCTTAAGGCAGAATTGGCGCCCCGACTCGTCACTGTCCCCCCATGCCTTGGCCGTGATGTCTTCGTATTTCTTGCTGACATCAGTGATGATCTTTTGAAGGTCAGGAGGAAGGCTTTCCCATTTTTTGAGGTTCATGGCGACAAAGAACCCCTGAGTATATGAGCTGCTGTAGTTAAGGGTAGTGTACTTTAGAACTTCGCCCTGTTTGAAACCCTCCAGCGCCTCTACGGGAACCAGGGTGCCGTCCACGATGTTTTTCTTGAGTGCATCATAGGTTTCACCCTGCGACATGGCCACGGGTGTTGCTCCAAGCGCCCTGACGATCAACTGGCTGGTTCCGGTTGATCGGATCTTCAACCCTTTCACATCCTCCAGTGTACGGATCGGTTTGCTCACCGAATGGATAAGGCCGGGGCCATGGGCGTAAAGATAGCAGACATGAACATCGCTCAGCTCCTTAGGCTGGAATTTTCTGTTGAGTTCATTAATGACCCTTGTCGCTACAAAGGCGTTGGGGTAGCCGAAGGGATTGTCAACCGCCGATACGACGGGGAAACGCCCAGGAGAATAAGCGAAAACAGACAAGCCGAAATCCGAGATGCCTTTAACTACTCCATCGTAGATCTGCGGGGCCGGTGTCAAGGATCCTCCGGGAAATATCTGTATCTTGATCTGACCCTTGGAAAGCGTCTCAATCTCCTTGGCCCAGGCTTCCGGTACCTTGGTTTGGATGTGCGTGGGCGGGAAAAAAGTGCTGTAGGTGAAGTTGTAAGTTGCTGCTTGTACCGTTTGGATGGAGATTAGCGCAGAAAAAAAGAATGCTCCGATGAAAACTGAACCAGCCACTGTTATAAATCTTTTCATTTTGCTGCCTCCTTTTGGGTTAGTGATTGTATTGCCTGTAAACCCCACCATCTTACACGGGGTGTTAAAACCGCTTTGGTTCAGAGTGCCTCGAAAAATCCCGTACCCTAGCTGATCATGCACGTTAAATCAGTAGGCCACAAAACTCGGAAGATAGAGAGCGATTTGTGGGAAAATAAGCATGATAACAAGATACGCGCTCAGGGCCAGCACAAATGGAACGGCCCCTTTGAAGATAACTTCCAACGGTACGTCTTTAGCGATACCGCTCACCACATAAACATTGATTCCGACCGGCGGCGTGATCACGCCCAGCTCGGTAACAAGAACAATCACCACGCCGAACCATATAGGGTCATAGCCTATCGCGATGGCGACGGGGTAAAAGATGGGGATGGTCAACAGGATCATCCCTAGAGCATCCATGAAACACCCCCCGATAAGAAAGAAGAACATGATCACAAGCATGATGCCCCAGGGGGGGAGAGGAAGGCCCACTACCCAGCCGGACAAGGTGTTGGGGATGGTGGTCTATGATGGACCCCGAAATTTGGACAGTGTGCTAAGTTACACTTGGGAGCAAAAAGGAGGAGGACCAAGTGGAGAATTTAAGGAGGAAGCACACGCCGTCATTTAAGGCCACGGTTGCCTTGGAGGCGATCAAGGAGCAGAAGACATCGGCGGAGCTGGCCAGTCAATATCAGGTTCATCCTGGTCAGATTCGAAACTGGAAGACGACCGCGACCAAGGGTCTTATTGATCTTTTTACGGATAAGAGAAAGAGCAGGGATCAGGATCGGGAGGAACTGATCCA
>MNYJ01000098.1 GCA_001874005.1 Desulfobacteraceae bacterium CG2_30_51_40 | reverse complement strand
ATCTGCGCTTTGGTCGGCCTCTGCCAATACACGATAGTAGGTCACCTGGCTGTTGACTTTGATCTAGACCAAAAGGGTAGGTAGTGTCCATCCGGAAATGAGATAGTTTCGTCGAGTTCAAGGCGGGCGATAATTTTAACCACAGGAATACATTGACGTATTTCGAGGATTAAAATTTGAGTCCAACGCCGAAATCGGTGAAAATAGCCATTTCCGGACGGACACTAACTATAACTCTCATTACTAAAAAACACAGCATCTGGTATCTCCACGCAGGTATCGGGGCCGCAACCGTTAAGGGCAAGACAGGAAGGCAGCAAAAGGCCGATACAGATTCCGGCAAATGGATACGTTCCGTCGCGTGGGGGTCATTTATGTCATTGTGATGAACGACTCCCTAAGAAATACATAAGCATTCTTCATCAGTCAAGATACTCGATTCGGAAAAAAATATTCGAGCGCTAATGCCAAAGCCCATCGGGTCTTGACACGCAAAGACTGATTCTTAATATTTTTATAACAGGCTAACAGACTGGAATAACATTGTTAAGATGTATTTTTACGTATGTCAGAACGTGTGTTTTTTTGACCCGTCTTTGAAGGGCCGGAAGGTTGGCAATTACCAATTCTCCGCCTTTTAGCAGCGATGATTATTTTATTCATCGTTATTTTTTTGAGAAGGAGGTTTTTGACATGATACTCAGAAGAGTTGCTGGTTGGCCGTCTTGGGAAATGCGGAACCCATTCGAGGAACTGGAGCGCTTAAGAAAGATGCTTGATAGCATGGCAGGCGGAACCCTCAGAGAGACTTCCTCTGGAGTTTTTCCTCTCATGAATGTTACAGAGGATAAAGATAACTTCTACCTCAGGGCTGAACTACCAGGAATAACAACTGAAGACTTGGATATCTCCGTAACGGCAAACGGCATTGCCATTTCTGGTAAGAGAAAGATACCCGATGCCGGAAGCAATGCAGTATATCACAGGCGTGAAAGAGAGTCTGGCAGTTTCAGCAGAATGCTCACTCTTCCCGGACAGATTGAAGGAGCAAAGGTGGAAGCCACAATGGCTGACGGTGTGCTCACCGTTTTGATTCCCAAGAGCGAAAAAGTAAAGCCCCGTCAAATAGCTATAAGGACAATGTAAAATGAATTGAGTCAAAATATAAGAGAAAAGGAGGATCAGATCATGGCCGATACCGAGACAAAAGCTCTACAGGATAAGGAAAAAGCTCAGGTCACGAGCCCTGCGGAGACTACAAGGCCTGGGCCCGCTTTTATACCCGCAGTGGATATCTTTGAAAATGAAAAGGAGCTTACACTCCTGGCTGATATGCCGGGGGTAAAAGCAGGCGACCTTCATATAGGTATAAAGGATGGCGTTCTTACATTGAGCGGAGAAACCAACCCTCCAGAAAAACCATCGGAGGGGGATATACTTAGAGAATACCGAGTGGGTAATTACTTCAGGGAATTTACCCTCTCTGGGGTAATAGACCAGGAGAAGATTGAAGCGGGACTTAAAAACGGTGTCCTGAGACTGATACTCCCCAAAGTGGAAGCCGCCAGGCCCCGTAAGATTGAAGTAAAATCCGCCTGACGAAGACTGAACAGAAGGCGTTAATTTCCCTGACTTGAAGGCTCAGTAACCACTCATTCTTGCCGGTTGCTGAGCCTTTTCTTTTTATGGCATGAAGGTTCCAGTTGAGACGGTGATTATTTTTGACTGTTTTGGATTTATCTTATAGGCTTCTTTTCGACATAAAAGGAGCGGGCTATTTATGAAAAAGAAAAGTGATTTTTATATATCCTTATTCATCTCTCTCATATCTTTCGTATTTATCCTTGGAATACTATCTACCGATGCGGTTGCAAGATCCTACCGCGTTGGTCGCCTTCCAGAAAAGGCAAGGCCGCTTGCCTGCAGTGTGTGCCATGTGGACCCGCGCGGCGGAGGGGCCCGTAACTCCTTCGGCAAGGACTATGAGCGGCTTGCAATTCCATCTGGGGACAGACTCACTGAGGCCCTTTTGAAGGCTGACTCCGATGGGGACGGAATCTCAAACGGTACAGAACTCAATGCCGGCACCCTTCCGGGGTACCCCGGTTCAAAGCCCTGAGCACAGCTCTTGAAAAAGTATATCCTGACAGCCGGTACGGGCGCCCTTCTTGCTACGGCAGTGTTCCTGTGGTGGAGGTCTCTTTACCCTGGGCTTCCCGTTTCATCCAGACTAAACGATCTTGCAAGGCTCATGGGTATTGCAGGATTTGCCCTTCTTCCCGTTCAGATGGCGCTTGGATCGCGCATAAAATTACTTGATAGTAATCTTGGCCTTGATCGTTTGCTAATATTTCACAGGTCAAGCGGCATCGTCATTGCTGGGATTATTCTCCTCCATCCCCTGATGATAATTATCTCAGAGCAGGCTTCAGGATTCGCTGCGCCCTTCGGCCTGACAAAGGCGACGGGCCTTATCGCTATCTCAGCATTATTCGCCGCCGTGGGCTCGCCACTGATAATAAGGCGTCTCTTCTCACGTTATGAGACATGGGCGAGCATACACAGGGTAGCTTTTTTTGTCCTTCCACTGGCCTTCATACACAGTTTTTTCTTCGGGGACAATCCTTCAAGAAAACCCCTCCTATTCCTTTGGCTTCTTATTTCTTTGATTTATGCCGCAATTATTTTCCACCGCTCCATAACCAGATATCTTTCCTATCGCAGCCCTTACAGGGTATCCAAGATTACAGCGGAGACCCCTCTCATTAATACATTGGCTATGAAAGGGAAACCTCTTGAACATCACCCTGGGCAGTTTGCCTTCCTGAAAGTAGCTTCGAAGGGGGCCTTCCAGTGGCACCCATTCACCATATCTTCATCTCCGAGCCGGCCAGAGGTAACTTTTACAATAAAGAGTGTCGGGGACTTCACATCTGAGATTTCGAGGCTTAAAAGGGGACAATCCGCCTTTCTCCTGGGCCCGTTCGGCAATTTCGTGCTTCCACAAGATATGGATATCCCGATTGTTTTTCTTGCCGGAGGAATCGGAATCACGCCCTTTTTGAGCATGCTCGCTTGGCTTGCGGATAGGGGAAGAAACAGGCATATCACCCTGCTTTGGGCAAATAAGACGAAAGAGGATATCTTTGCACAAGAACAATTCGACGGTTTTCAACTAAGGATATCAGGGTTAAAGGTGGTACATGTTCTCTCCAGAGACCTTGAATGGAATGGCGAAAAGGGACACATCAACGAAGCCGTTATTCGAAGAAATGTTTCAGAACCTGAAAAGGCTATTTTTCTATTATGTGGCCCCCCTGCATTTATGAATACTTCTTTAGATATATTGAAAGAAATGGGAATACAAAAAAACCGAATCCTCTTGGAGCGTTTTTCGCTGATATAGGATTTAGCAAACAGCTTGTTTTCCCCTGCCCTGAGCAAGCTGTCAGTCGGTGCCTAGGATTTACCGAGTAGGAAGGATTTTCGCTTTATAACACCCGCAAACCGGTTCTTTTATGCTATGAAAAAAGGCCTTCCATAACCCTGGCAGCAGCGCCGAAGGCCTTTCCCCTGGCAAGAGGCTTTCCCTCCAGGCACTGTTTGAAGACATCAGGATCTTGCGGAATCACACCATCCACTTCTATGCCGATATCTTTAAGTCGGCGTGTAAGAAGCATCTCCACCTCCTTTGAGTCAACCTTGTTCAAAACCGCCCTCAGCTTCTTCTGCATGACGTTGCTTATTGAAAATATCCTACTTGCCAGCGCGACGGATTCATAGGAAGGCTCAACGACCAGAATAACCCAGTCAACTGATTCGTCTATACCGCGGCCGAAATGCTCCACCCCGGCCTCCATATCTATAATCGCTATCTCATTGGCCTCAAGCTTAAGTTTTCTGAGGAACTCCCTGCTTAGAACCCCCATAGGGCACGCGCATCCTTCGTAGGCCTGAAGAATCTTGCCTATGCTCATCAAAATGAGGCCGTCCTTTCGGGTTGCATGATCAGGTGGGACTTCATCTATGGATATCAGGGCCTGCGAGAGGATATCCTTTTGCCCCATCCTCTGCTTGACACCCCTCTTACCACCCAGCAGTTCCATAAGTGGACTTGGAGGCGCATCAAAGCCCAGCATTCGGTAGAGACCTGAGTTGGATTCATCCGAGTCAATGACGAGAGTCTTAAGCCCTCTGCTTACAGCGGACAAGGCCAGCAGCGTCGCGACCGTGCTCTTTCCGCTTCCCCCCTTACCGCAAACAGAAATTTTCATGTCACCAATCTCCCAGAAAAAAATGATTAGAACAGCCCTAGGGCCGCTTCATTTTGGTGAAATAACTGTAAACTCCCCTGCCTGATTTTCGCCCGAGCCATCCTGCCTTTACGAGTTTTACCAGAAGAGGTGCCGGTCTGTACTTTTCACCTAGTTCTTTGTGGAGGCTGTTCATGCAATCAAGCATGATATCGAGTCCGAAGGCGTCCGCAGCTGCCAGCGGCCCCATAGGATAGCCGAGCCCGCGTGTGCAGCACCGGTCAATATCTTCAGGGCTTGCGATGGAGTTTTCCAGTGCGAAAAAGGCCTCATTCACCATCGGAAGATAAAGCCTGTTTATTACAAATCCAGGGGAATCAGAAACAGTGACTGTCTCCTTGCCGCATGCTTCAAGGAAAGCAACTGTTGTCTTGTGCGTCTCATCCGAGGTATCTAAGCCCTTTGCCAGCTCAACCAGGGGCGTCAGGGCCGCCGGGATCAGAAAATGGGTTGCAATGCACCTCTCTGGTCTGAGCGTTGCCGAGGCCATCTGGGAGATGCTAAGCGTGCTGGTATTGCTTGCGATGATGGTTCGCGGTGGAGCGGCTTGATCCACATCCCTGAATATCTCCTTCTTTACATTAATATCCTCATAAACAGCCTCTATGACAAGGTCAGCGTCGGAGACTGCAGATTGCAGATCCTTGCATGGTATGATTTGCGACAATAAGTTGCCTTCTTCATCGGCATTGAGTTTCCACCTGCCGGCCTGCTTTTTCAAAAAGGCCTTTATGCCCGCAATGCCATTGCGTAGGATATCCTCGGATCGGTCGGCCGCAGATGTCTTGTAACCACCGCGGGCGCAAACAAGCGCTATCTGTGACCCCATAGTGCCCAGTCCTATTACGGCAACATTTCTAATTTCCATAATCCCTATTTCCTTTGGCTCTCTTGATACCATTTATGATCCCCTGCCGGAATGAAAATGTAAATTCCAATTACCATGGTGTTCTCCTGAAGCGAGCAGGAACAGTGAAGGGTCATCCAATCAATCGCCCTGAAATCATCTATCCTATAACCGCACCTAGAGGCAATAAGATATTAAGAATCGTCCCTAACTTTACAATATCGAACCTCCTTCACTCAATCACCCCGAACTCCTGAAAGATATTAAATCGATGTCGGTGCTTGCCCCCAAGCTCTAACCGTGCACAACGCTGCTTTTCCCATGTATGTCCGGCGATAAGCTCCGTCCCGTAGTCATACCCTCTCACCAGGCGAGCAAGAAATCCTCTGATTCATAATCAATTGTAAATTTATTTTTAATTAAGTAAGTTATCAAGAATAGTGATAAATGTTTAAATGGGTAGTCATATACCCATGCAATGATCCGAAAAAATCCCCCTTTCCTAAAGAGAATCTGTATGAAATATATGATGCTAATCAAACAGCCGTAAATAGAGCGATCCAATTTATCTTACGATTACAAGGCGCCGAGGAATTCAAGACAAGACATTTTGCAATTCAAATCCGCTAAAATCCTAAGGAAAAGCTCCTGAAAACCCCTAAAGCGGGAAAGTAATTTGAAACGTAAAATTTTGATTTCCATTATATTCCTAGTTGTTACATTTAGCCTCTTTAACACGGGCTTCGCATTCGACTTTTCTTTTGTTGATATCGCAAGACCTCTTCCATCTCTGTTTATTGGGCTCTCAATTCTCTGCGCCGTGGCTGTAAGGCGCAAAAGATTCTCCAAGTAAACTTCCAGCAGGCCTACTAAATAAATGGGTAATGACATACCCATTTATGATAGTGATAATTCCCCCTACCCACTCTAAAATCAGTATGTAATATTACAACCAACTGATACGTCACAGTGAGGCGCCGCGCGAGCCGAGGCCTTAAAAACAGCATCTGGAGGGCCTGGAGTTTGCGGAAAAACATTTTAAGATGATCTCCCCTCGGGGCCTGATCGGAGGATAAAAGAAATGAAACGGGTGATATTGTCCTTGGTGGTATTCTTCGTTGCGCTCCTCACCTTCTTCGGTAGCAGCTTTGCATTTGACGTGGATTTCATAAACGTTGGAAGCCCCGTCGCATCATTGATTTTTGGCCTGGGTCTCTGCGGATTTTCTCTTCTCAGAAGGAAAAGACCCTTTAGAAAATAGAGCCCAAAAAGCATTTATCGCCCCACTCTGACCACATATCCGACCTTTGTTATTCCCGGCTGCTCCGGCATAAAGACCCCCGTCTAAACCGCTCCTTTCTTTTCAACTACCACGAATACGGTTTCAATGACTATATTCAGGTCCATCAGCAGACTTCTGTTATAAATATAGTAAAGATCAAGCAGCACCATATCCTCAAAGAGGACCTCACTCCTTCCTGTCACCTGCCAGAGGCCTGTTATACCGGGTCGAACGCTCTGTCGTTTCTTGTGCCATTCTTTGTAGAGTTCATATTCATAGGGAAGACAAGGTCTGGGGCCGACAAGGCTCATATCGCCCTTTATGACGTTGATAAGCTGAGGGAGTTCATCGAGACTAAGTTTTCTTATTATTCTCCCGACTCCCGTCACCCTCGGATCATTGGTTATCTTGAGCAACTGATCTTCGCTGGTCTTTTGTATTTCACCCTTAATGAGCCTTGTAACGTATTCCCTGTGCACATTGGTGTCGGTGTTGGTCTGCATTGACCTGAACTTATACATCAAAAATTCCTTTCCGTCTTTTCCTATAGCCCTCGCCCTGTAAAACAGAGGCCCCGGGGAAGTAAGTTTTATTGCCACTGAGATAGCAAGAAACAGGGGCATGAGGAGAACGAACATCGGAAGCACAAAAAGGAACTCAAGCACGGTTTTGATCCTGTCGTATAGCCATGATTTTCTCTGAGAGCATAGCCTTATCATTGGAAGACCGCAGAACCTGTCAATCCGTAGCTTTATATCTATTATGGGCATAAGTTTCGGTGGGAACCACACATTGATTCCTGCAGAGGTAGAGTAGTCGAGCACTGCGATAAGAATTCTCTTGTCCATCTCTTCATCCGTAATGACAAGCTCCTCCACCTTAAGAGTATCAACAACCTCCGGCAGGTTTTCAAGGGATCCAAGAGATGTCTTCCTGACCGGAAGGTCTTCGATCACTTCCTGCCTGCTACCAAGAAAACCGGCCACCCAGAAGGGCGCGTTATGGGTAATCACGTGGGCGGTAATCCTCTTTGCCTCCTCGTCGGTTCCAATGACCGCAACCTGTGTCCGAAAACGCCTTCTTAGCCAGTCATTGAATACTACCTGCACAAGAAAGACGCGAGTCGGCAGGATGAGAAGCACAGCTAACACAAATCCTGCAGGAACATAAAAGCCGTTTGCAAGGGCGCTCGGCTTATTTCCCCCTGCGAGCATGGCAACCAGGCCTACAGCGAGGAAGGCAAGACCCATTGCCTGCACAAAATCAATCATCTGATTCCATGCCCTTCTTCCAATAAAGAGGAGAAAAATTGCCGGTATGAGCATCCCCAGGACAGAAAAATTGCTTATCAGTGCCCCTGAGCCCCCGTAAAGAAAATACATGGCTCCAGAGCTGAAAAGCCCCCAGCAAAGAGCCCTGGCGACTCCTATCAGATGGTATCTTCTTAGAAAAATGGAATGATAATTGTAAAGTCGAAAAGTGGGGAAAAAGGATAGCATCATAAGAGCTGGAAGCATTATCATCAGATGATCCTTCAGGCCCAAATCAGTACCCGCGCGGAACACAGTGCACCCGGCTGCAATAAGAAAAGATAAAAGTATCAGGATGACATCCTGAAAAAACAGGGCAAGCTGATAAAAATAAAATCTCCGGGTCTTGATATGAGGGGCGGTGTGGATAGACCCCTTAAAGACCTGACCTGTGATGGGGGGGTCTTCGCAGCTACCGATTTCAGTCATGCCGTTTCTCCTGAAAAACAGCTTCCCTCAGGAACCGAGTCCATGAGGTGATCAAAAAGAATATGCCCCTGCCTGTGGATACTATGTTTTTTTAGCTTATGCGCCTAGTCTCCATCCGTAAATGAGATATTTTTGTCGAGTTCAAGGCGGGCGATAATTTTAACCACAGGAATACATGGACGTATTCCGAGGATTAAAATTTGAGCTCAACGCCGAAATCGGTGAGAACAGTATCATCTCAATAATTGGGAGGTAATGAACCTGGATGCCGGCCTTCGCCGGAATGATGTAAGACGTCAAACCCTTGTCATTCCAGCTAAAGCTTGAATCAAGAAGCTCGGCTGATAAGAAGATTCCTCCGATTTATTAAGAAGATTCCTAAAATTTTTATTTACGGATGGGCACTAGTTATAGGCCAATATGCCGTGGTGGTCAAGCTGTAGGCTCCCATCCGGTACTTAAGCAATAAGGCGCACTGAAAACCAAAAAATCCTCTTCTCTTCTGTTGAGACATTGCAAGCCGGTCTTATCCCTTGACAGTGCAAAGACTAAAGGGTAATTTTTCTTCCCGTAGTTCTCTCCACAAGTTCGACGATAAGAACGTTTCTGTTTATACGGCCTCAATAAGATTATTTTATGCGGAGGAATTCCCATGCAAAGGTTCTTTAGTCTTCTCCTGATTGTCTTGGTTATTTTTGCATTCTCCGGCTGCTCTTCAAATGAAGAAAAAAAGATTGCCCATTTTGAAAAGGGGAAAGCATATCTTGAAAAACAGGAATTCCAGAGCGCTAGGCTTGAATTTAAAAACGCCATAAAGCTCGACCCTAGATTTTCAGATGCCTATTGGCATCTTGCCGAGGCCAGCCTCAAACTCAATGACCCCAAGGAGGCATTCGGCGCCTACAGTATGGTGGTCATGCTAAACCCCGAAAATATCGAGGCCCAGATAAAGGTTGCCACCTTCCTGCTCCTCGGAAGGAAGATCGAGCAGGCAAGAGAAAAGGTTGATCTGATTCTGACCAAGGACCCCAACAATTCAAAGGCGCTTCTTCTCAAGGCGGCCATCCTTAGTCAGGAAAAGAACCTGGATGAGGCCCAGGTATTATTCGAACAGGTACTGACAGGGGATCCCCGTGATTCCAACGCGGCCCTCGGCCTTGCAAGGGTGCACATGGCAAGGCAGGACTATGACCGGGCCCAGAGCGTCCTTAAAGGAGCCATAGAAAAGGATCCGAAAGATCTTCAGCTGCAGATGGCGCTCTTTGGAATGTACTACCAAAAAAAGGATTTTGACTCGGCTGAGCGGGCACTCCTGAAGCTCCTGTCTGAAAACCCGGAGAGCGTAGATCTTTTTCTTGTTCTGGGTAACTTCTATGCCGGACTCAAGCAGAATGATAAGGCGGAGGATGCCTTTAAAAAGGCAATCGCAGCAAATAAAAAAGGCGTTAGGCCGCAGATGGCAACGGCTGCCTTTTATTCGGCGACAGGGCGGAAAGATGACGCTGAAGCTATGTATAAACAGGCACTTTCGGCTGAACCCGACAACCTGGGCATAATGGAGGTAATGGTAAGGTTCTATCTTGAAAACCAGAAGACAAAGGATGCCGAAGCCTATATTGCCAGGATGCTTGAGAAGGATGCCAAATCTGTTCCTGCAAGACTTCTCCAGGGAGAAATGGCCATGTCCGGACATGATCTTGACAAGGCCCGCTTAATATTTGAGGGCATAATTAGGGATGACCCCAATTCATCGCCTGCCAATTATTTCCTTGGTGTTATTCATTTCACGAAGGGTGATCTGGCAGAGGCCAAAAACTATGTTGACTTTGCGCTCAAGCCTAACCCCGGGTTTATGAAGGCAAGAATACTACTTGCAGACATCTATCTGGGCGGCAGGAATTATGAATCGGCCTTGAAGGAGATAAGGGCGGTTTTGATGAGCATGCCCAACGATTACCAGTCCAACATGATCGCCGGGCTCGCCTATTTTAACCAGGGCAATCTTGAAGGGGCAAGACCTCACTTCGACGCCGCTTCAAGGATCAACCCGCAGAATCCCGCAGGTTTTTATCGTCTCGGAGTCGTCCATCGGCTCCAGAAGGACTATGACAAGGCTTTGGCAAGCCTTGAAAAAGCTATCGCTTTAAATCCGAAGCTCCTGGATGTGTTCTCAGAGATTGTTGCCGTTTACGTTGCAAGAAATCAGCATAAGGAAGCCGATTCCAGATGCGACAAGAAGATAGAAGAATTCAAGGATATCCCGGTAGGTCTTGCCATACTCTATAATCTCAAGGGAGAGATATTTCTGGCCGCCAGTGACTTTCCCTCTGCTGAAAATGCATTTAAAACCGCGATAGAGAAAAATTCCGAGTATCTTCCCCCATATTACTCTCTGGCCGGGATATATCTCAGGGAGAAGAATCTGGATAAGGCTATAGCCCAATACCAGGCAGGTCTAGCCAAAAAGCCGGACGATCCGGCTATACACATGCTGTTGGGCACTGTCTATGACATGCAGAAAAACCTGGCGGATTCGGAGAGACATTACCGCGAGGCAATTAGGATAAGGCCTGATTTTGCTCCTGCCGCAAATAATCTTGCCTATCTCCTGGCGGCACAAAACAAGGATATGGACTTTGCGCTCAGTCTGGCAAAGACAGCCAAGGAAAAGCTGCCCAACGATCCCGCTGTGATGGACACGCTCGGATGGGTCTATTATAAGAAGGGGAGCTACGACAGCGCCGTCTCAGAATTGTCCTCCAGCGCGGCTCAACTCCCCAATAATGCCATGGTGCGTTACCATCTGGGTCTTGCTCTCAATGCGAGCGGAAATGCCGAAATGGCTAAGGAAGAGCTGGAGAAGGCTTTAAAACTCGATCCAAATTTCGAGGGGGCGACCGATGCCAAGAAAGTATTACTGGATTTATAGGTGAAAAGATGTCTGAGACCAAATGGAAACAGATACATGCCTACCAGTGCCCGTGCGGATATCAATACGAGCCGGATAAGGGATGCTCAGAGGCGGGATATAAACCAGGAACTCCATTTGAAGAGCTTCCTGAATCGCTGACCTGCCCCAGATGTCAAAGGGCCAAGGTTCATTTTCGTGAAAAACGTTATTCGGTCCAGTGTGCTTGATAAGGAAGACATAAAAGGTCTCCGCCTGCCATAACCGTTATCGTTTGTAGAAAACATTGATAGCCGCAGCGGCGCAGCCTGTCCCGGCCCTTGATCAGGGGACCGCTAACCAGTCCTTGTTCCGGCCTGCGCTGGAATGACAAATTGGATTTCTGATCGAGTCTCCAATGACATCCCTCATTTCAATGCGTTGGCTTGTCCAAACAGCTCTTGAAGGTTAACTACTGCCCATCCGGAAATGGCTATTTTCACCGATTTCGGCGTTGGGCTCAAATTTTAATCCTCGAAATACGTCTATGTATTCCTGTGGTTAAAATTATCGCCCGCCTTGAACTCGACGAAACTATCTCATTTCCGGATGGACACTCCCTACTTTAT
>MNYJ01000163.1 GCA_001874005.1 Desulfobacteraceae bacterium CG2_30_51_40 | reverse complement strand
ATAGCTTCAAACGGCGAAGATGGCGCCGTGGTTGATTTCATAGGCCCCCGATATCCGAGGGGCCGACTTGCCATCTCTGATTCACCCACACGCCATTTTAGCTTGTGTCCATCCGGAAATGAGATAGTTTCGTCGAGTTCAAGGCGGGCGATAATTTTAACCACAGGAATACATTGACGTATTTCGAGGATTAAAATTTGAGCCCAACGCCGAAATCGGCGATAATAGGCATTTACGGATGGGCACTAGATAAGGAAGGAGACCGGATCACGATGGATGCACAGGAAGTTTGCTATACCAGGGAAGGCGCCATCTCAAAGGCCATAGAGATGGAGACCGAGAGTTTTTCAACATATCAGAAGGCATATCAACAGATAAAAGAGCGGCGGGCGAGGGAACTTGCCAAGGAGCTTGCCCTTGATGAACTGGAGCACAAGTACACGCTGGAGAAGGCCTTTTTTGAAGAGACGGTGGCCCTGCACGACTCAGGGGATAAGGAAGGCCCCACCATGAAGCTCTCCATGCTGCTCGAGGATAAGCCGCTAGGCCCCAACGCGACGGATCAGGATCTCATGATACACTCGATACATGAGGAAAAGAGGGCGGTTGATTTCTATAAGGCAATGGCGACCCAGTGCGTGGGCGCGCCCATGGAGGCCATGTTCAAGAGGCTGAGCAAGGATGAGGAAAGCCACCTTGCAAGGCTTGAAACCCTCTATGAAGACATATACATGAAGGATATGTAGCCAGGCCCTGGATGTCTTTCCCGGGAGCGAAGAAGGTTAGGGATTATGGAAGCCGCTGTTGGATACCGGCCCAGGGTGGGGCTTAGAGAGGAAAGAGAAAAGTCCGTTCTTGGAAGACATCCCTGGATATTTTCAGGGGCTATAAGCCGTGTTGACGGCTCCCCGGGGATGGGGGAGACGGTCGAGGTGATCTCCTCCAAAGGAGAGACCCTCGGAAAGGGCGCCTTTTCGCCCAGCTCCCAGATCAGGGTCAGGCTCTGGTCAAGCGATCCGGAATGCGTTATTGACAGGCAATTTTTTGAGCAAAGGATCAAGGAAGCGATCAGATTGCGCGCCGATCTTCCCTCCCTAAGCTCTTCAACCAACGCCTTCCGCCTTATAAACGGGGAATCAGACAGGCTCCCTGGGCTCATTGTTGACCGTTACGCCGACTTCCTCGTATGCCAGTTTCTATCTGCAGGCCCTGAGTATTTCAGGGATATTATAGTATCTCTTCTATCCGAACTCTATCCCTGCTCCGGTATCTACGAAAGGTCAGATGCGGATGTAAGGGAAAAGGAAGGCCTTGACCCGAGAAAGGGAGTTCTTTTCGGAGAAGACCCGCCCGAACTGCTGGAGATAACCGAGGGCCCGTGCCGCTTTCTCGTGGACATCAAAACGGGCCAGAAGACAGGTTTTTTTCTGGATCAGAGAGAAAACAGGCAAAGGCTTGCCGCCTATTGCGACGGCGCTCAGGTGCTCAATTGCTTTTCCTATAGCGGTGCCTTCGCGGCAAGGGCACTCAAGGCAGGCGCTTCCCATGTTCTGAACCTTGACGATTCGGCATCCGCCCTTGAGCTGTGCGCAAAAAACATGGAACTCAACGGAATCCCTCAGGAGCGCTGGGAAAATCTTCAGGGAAATGCCTTCAAGGTCCTCAGGCAGTTCAGGGAGCAGGAAAGAAGATTCGATATAATAGTGCTTGATCCCCCAAGGTTCGTGGATGCAAAAAGCCACCTGATGCGGGCGGCCCGCGGATACAAGGATATAAATCTTTTGGCCTTCGGTCTTCTAAGGCCGGGTGGATATCTCTTCACCTTCTCGTGCTCGGGTCTTCTTGCAACCGACCTCTTTGGAAAAATCGTATCGGATGCGGCCCTGGACACAAAAAGACATGCAAGAATAGTGGAGAGGCTTTTTCAGGCCCCGGATCATCCGGTAGGGCTCAACTTCCCGGAAGGTGCCTATCTCAAGGGACTGGTTTTATGCGTCATGTGATAATTATGAATCTCTTGTTACCCTCATTACCTCCTCAACGGTTGTGATACCTTCAATTACCTTTCTTACCCCGTCCTGGTAGAGGCTGGTCATTCCCTCTTCCACGGCAGCCCTGCCTATGGCCGAGGAATCAGACGTGCTCAGTATCAGGGATCGCACCCTTTCCGATATGACCATCATCTCGAAGATGCCGGTCCTCCCCCTGTAGCCTGTTGAAAGACACGCCCGGCAGCCCCTGCCCCGAAAGAGCCTTCTTTCTCCCAGCGCCTCACGGCTCAGCCCCAGGGCCCGCAGGGTTTCATCATCCGGAATATAAGGCTCCCTGCACTCGCTGCAGATGACCCTTACAAGCCTCTGTCCCAGTATCGCCAGGACCGATGAACAGATGAGAAAAGGCTCGATCCCCATATCAATGAGCCTTGTAACCGCGCTTGCCGAATCGTTGGTGTGCAGGGTGGAAAAGACCAGATGCCCTGTCAGGGCTGACTGAATGGCTATTTCCGCTGTTTCAAGGTCCCTTATCTCTCCCACCAGGATCACATCCGGGTCCTGCCTTACAATGGATCTGAGCCCCCTTGCAAATGTCAGCTCTATACGGGGATTTACCTGTATCTGGCTTATCCCTTCAATCTGATATTCTATAGGATCCTCGATGGTTATGATATTTATATCGGTTTTGTTTATAGTGCTAAGTGCCCCATAGAGGGTTGTGGTTTTTCCGCTTCCTGTGGGGCCTGTTACAAGAATTATCCCGTAGGCCGAATGGATGATCTTTTCAAACTGGGAGAGCATCTTTTCCCCCATACCGAGTTCGGAGACGGAAAGAAGGACACTGCTCTTATCAAGGAGTCTTAGAACCACCCTTTCACCGAATGCGGTGGGAATGGTTGAAACCCTTATATCAATATTCTTATCCCCGAGGCGGATCTCGAGCCTCCCGTCCTGCGGTAGTCTTTTTTCGGCTATGTTCATGCCGGCCATGATCTTTATACGCGAGACGAGTGCCGATTGAATATGCCGCGGCGGTGTAAGCATATCATAGAGTATTCCGTCAACACGGTATCTGATCCTGAGTCTCCCCTGGAATGGTTCGACATGGATGTCGCTCGCCCTGTCCTTGACCGCCTGGGAAAGCATTAGATTTACCAGCTTTATGATGGGGGCGTCGCTTGTGTCGTCCAGGAGATCTCCTGTCTGCTGGATTTCGTTTATGATATTGAAGCTGTCCTCCGGCCTCATCTCCTCTATGACCTGCTCGGCCGAGTCCTGGCTCTTGTCATAAGCGTAATTGATGGCCGAAAGGATCGCCGTTGAAGGGGCAAGCACCGCCCCGGCTTCCTTGAGACCCAGAAGATTTCTTAAGTCATCCAGGGGTTGAAAGGAAAGCGGATCGTTTACCGCAACAAAGGCCTCCTTTTCGCGGATAACCGGAACCATCCTGTATTTCTTGAGAAACTGGATGGATACACGGGAAGTAAAATCGGTTGACATGCCGTCAGGGGAAAGCTCAAGGACAACCGGCAGATTGAACTGTATCCCCAGGGCCTTGAGGACATCGGCCTCAGTAACTGCCTTTTTGGCGATAAGTATCTCCCCTATCCTCCCTCCCCTTTCCTTCTGTATCTCAAGGGCCTGCCTCAATATCTCATCGTCAAGGGCGCAAACCCTCTTTAGGATATCGCCTAACCTCTCTCGCATCATTGATAAAGACCGAGGGGCTCCACTATTTCCCCCCCTTACGCTCATACATCTTTATGGAGCCTTCCTTAACCTTGTCTATCTGCTCCTTCTTCTCCCTGTAGAGTCCGTCCGCCTCGGAGACATATTCTATTATATGAGGGGTCAGGAATACGAAGAGGTTTGTCTTGCCTGTATTGCTAGATTCCGTCCTGAAGAAATTACCGAGCCCCGGGATACCGCCGAGACAGGGGACCCGATAGACCCCGGAGTTCATGGTATCGTCAATAAGGCCGCCTATAACGATCGTATGGCCGTCCTTTACTATTACCGTGGTCTTTGCCATACGCTTCAAGGTAGTCGGCAGTCCCACACTCGACTCCTCCTTTATGACCTGGGAAACCTCCTGCATGATCTTGAGCCGGACAAACCTGTCCTGGTTTATCTGGGGGGTGATCTGGAGTGTTACTCCCACATCCTTGTATTCGTAATGGCTGTAATCAATTCCGCTCTGGGATGTGTCCTGTCTCGTGAGATAGGGAACGTTTTTCCCCACCTGTATCTCGGCATCTTCATTATCCGTCGTCATTATCTGGGGGGTGGAGAGGATATGGACATCGGAATCCTTTTGATAGGCCCTTACCACAGCGCCGATATTCGGGAATAGAAATCCTCCTATGGAGATGCCCTCACCCAGTACGCCAAGAGAAAAGCCGAGCGGCAGGGTTACGCTCTGGGTGCCGGTATTTACTCCCGGAAAGGCAGAGGGTTGAGAGGTGGATGCCCCGAAGGTGACAATCTGCCTGCCGTCAATGCTGCCTGTCTTCTCAGCGCCACGCCACTCAACTCCCAATTCGAAGTCTTTTGCAACGCTCACCTCCATTAGAAGGGCCTCGATGTAAACCATCCTTCGCGTGATATCGAGTTTTCTTATCACCTCCTCCAGAACCTGCCAGTCGTCCTTGCCCGCGGTTATTACGAGCGAGTTGGTGGACTTGTCGGCAACGATCTGCACCTCCTTTGAGAGAATGGGGGTCTTTCCCTTTTCCTGCTCCTTACCGGCAGGAGCCACCGGTATGGCCATAAGGACCTTTGCCATGTCTTCAGCCTTCGCGTTCTGCAGGTAGTAAACCCTCACATCGCCCTCTCCCCTGACAGGCTCCCTGTCCAGGAGTTTTATGAGTTCCCTTATCTTGGCCGTATCCGCTTCACTTGCAAGCACTATCAAGGAGTTAGTGCGTTCATCGGCAATCACCTTTATTATCGGCTCGGGGGTCGCGTCACGCTTTGTTTTTCTGGATGTATCCTGAAAGAGGCCGGATATGGATTTTGCCATGGGAGCGGCGCTTCCGTAAGTCAGGGGGACTACGGTTATCTGCTCCCCCATGCCCTGCACGTCCACCGCCTCTATGATCTTGAGAAGCCTCTGTATATTTGACAGGAGATCGGTTACTACGAGCATGCCCGCCGGAGGATAGGATACGATGATGCTTCCCTTTGATACCAGCGGATCAAGTATCTTCTTGATCTCGTCAGCGTTTGCATAGGAAAGAGGAACTATCCTTGTTACCACCTTATCAGACGGGCTCACGGCGGATTCCCTCAGGCGTGTCTCTACGTTCTGCCCCCTGGTCTGGGCCGCAGGAATTATCTTTATGATATTTCCGGCAGGCACCGCGGCATAGCCGTGCACGTCCAGGACGGATTCAAACACCATGTAGGCCTCTTGAGGGGTGATCCTGGTGGGAGATATCACCGTCACGTTTCCCCTTACCGCACTGTCTATCACAAAGTTTTTGCCCGTCAGTTCGCTTATGAACTTTATGAAAACAACGATATCAACTCCATCAAAATCAATGGTTACCGCCTTTTCACCCGCCTTTCCTTCCTGGAGGCCCCCCCCGGTATCCGCGCCCCAGACGGCAGTAATCACCAGAAAGGCAATGACAATGGAAACAGCCCTGAAAAGATATCCTTTTTTTTGTCTTTGCTCCACGGTCAAATCCTCTTCATCCTGACACCCATTCGCTTGAATAAGCCTTACCACCCCGCCCCATAGCTGTCATCCTCTTTTTTCGAAGTCGTTATCGGGACTGCAATCAAAATCGCAATCGAGAAGGGCGGGCCCGGCTTATCCTCTTCATCTTTCTCTGTGTCTTGCCCGGGCATGGCCGTTGATATGAAAACCCCCTTTCTATTTATCCCTCCCCCTTCAGCGTCGAAACGTCTGGATGCGGCGGCATTATTCCCTCATCCTCCACGGGGGAGGGAGTCCTTTGTCAAGGCTGCGAACCCCTCTGAAGCTATTCCCTCCCCCTCCACGGGGGAGGAAGGGGTGGGGGTGATTTTTTCGTTGTGCCCCATCAGGGCATAACCATTAGCCTGTCTATTCAAACCTGTAGCTTATGGTATGTATCTTTCTGTCCCTCAGTACCTGGATGGAGATATCCGATCCTATCCTGAGATCCTTATAAACCGCCATTATGTCGTCGGCGCCCGTGATGGGAGAGTCGTTTATGCTCTGGATCACATCACCGCCTTTAAGTCCCATATTCGTAAAAAAGCTCTCCGGCTTAACCCACGCAACTGCAAGGCCGGCCGGTTTCCCGTCAGCAAAATAGGGCTTTATGCGCATCTGCGTTAGAAGATCATTGAGGTTTGCAAAGGAAGATTCTATATCCTGTTTCTTCACGGTTACTTCGCTTCTTGAGCCTGCCGCTGAAGAAGAGCCTGAAGGCGTTACGCCACGGCCTTCAAGCTTGCCGGAGGACTTATCTTTTATCAGGAGGACCTCATCCCTGCCCCCCACCCTGAAGACCACCATGCCCCTTGCGATCTCCTTGATGGCAGCCCCCTGAAGCGTGTCTCCTATCCTGTATAGCCCCTGCCTTTTCTTTTCATTATCCTCTATGACCGCACGGGAGACCCCGTCGCTGCCTGTAACGGTTCCTATCAATGAAGCCTTAAGCGATGAAGGCTTCAAGGGTTCAGGCTTTTCGGCCTTAGGCTCATGACGCACCCCCGGATCCTTCTGAATTACCGAGCCGAAAAGATTTCTAGCGATAATAGATCCCGCCCCCGGCGAGGAGATCTCGCCCCTCCTTGCAAAATCCTTAGCTGAGTCCTCCTTCGTGGAAGGCATCTGCAACTGCCAGATCTTTGAAGCCATGACCCTGTAGCCAAGTCCCACACCCAGATAGACGGCAGTGGATATAAAAGCAAGATTGATCGCGACCTTTAGAAAGCCTCTCCCCATTTCTCTCCTACATAAACCTGACCGTGGGGCTCCGAATCTTTCCCCTCAATACAAATCCTATCTTTCCCTTCTTAAAAAACTGAATCATGGCCGCCTTGACTTCAGGGGCTGCATCAGAAGCCGTAAGAAAACGGACCTGGGGCTCAACAGTGCCACGGATATCCAGGATGCTTTCCTCGACAGGAACGGCCAGGCTGATAGAGCCGCTCAGATTGCCGTTCAGTTCCCTGCCCTTGAAATCCGCCTGGTTGATATTGATGCGCCCTTTCTCAAGAACACCGTTTATGGTGATCTCAGAGAACCTGAGGGCGGTTATCCCCACGAGCGGCTGCACCAGTTCCAAGCCGGCATCTGCCGCCTTAAGCCTTGCCAGGCCTGAAAGGGAGATAATATCCCCGCCTTGTGACGCAATAGAAATAATACCGCTTAGACTTCCGGTAACTCTCCTTCCAGCCGCCTCTGAAACGGCCTTCAGGTCTTCAAGACGTATCCCCAAAAACTCCATGTTTCCGCTCATGGCGGTTTTTTTCCCACCATCAGAAGGGGTGAACTTTCCTTTTACTGTTCCGCCAAGCCCTTCGGCCTCTATCCTGTAAACCGTCTCTTCCCTAAAAAGAGAAAGTATCTCAGGCACCAACCTTATCCGTTCAAACCGGGCGAGCCTGAGGCCTGGTGCGCTCTTCCGGTAGAAGGATACATCTCGAAAAACTATACCGGGCCCCATGCATGGAAGAGCACCTGCTATCTCCAAATAAAAGCCGGGAACCTCCTTTTGGGCTGAAAGCCTTACATAATCAACCACCGCTCCTGATGGAAACATGAAGTAGAGAAGCAGGATTGCGAGGGCCGCCCCGTAAAAGAGATAAAGGATCCAAGCCCCTTTAAATATTTCAGTCCTTTTCGCCATAACCTCTACCGGTCATGCCCGGGTAGGGCACAACCAAAGATTAAAATCACCACAACCCCTGCCTCCACCGCCGGCCTTACCCTGAGCTACTCAGGGGAGACCACCTGCATGACCGCATCCAGGTACTGGGTCTCCCGCCTGCTTTCCCTGACAGATATCCTCTTTATCCGGATCAGTCCGTCCCCATATTCTATCCTTTGAAGATAATCCACAAGCTGCTTCAGGGTTATCTCCTCCATCTGCATCTCCACCATGGACTCGTGCGGAGATGAGGAAGGCTTCATATATTTGATTCTATCCTTTACCGAGCACTCTCCAGCCGCCCTCTCGAGAAAGGAAAAGAGCGTAAAGCCTTTGGCTCTCTTTCCGATCAACCGGCCGCGCTCCCTTGAGGCATCCGTTATCTCCCGGTAGCGGTTGGACAGCTCAGACATCTGCCTGAGTGATTTACCTCTTGCCTCAATGCCGGCCCTCAAAGCAGCCATCCTTTCAAGAAAGGGAGAAAAAAGAAACTCAAAGAGCACAAATCCTGCCACAACTACAGATGCGGCTGTAACCAGGTAGCCCTCCCTTTTTGAAAGCTTCATTTCAGCGCCTCGCCCTCTTGAGCTGCAGCTCGAACTGTATCGCCTTGCCGGCTTGATCGAGCGTGGCGGAAGATATGGTCACTGATTCATAGAGTTCAGAGGGCTCAAGCCTACCCTTTATGTCGTTTACCGTGTTAAAGGAGTCTGTCCGTCCGGTGATTCTGACAGTATCACCTTCAATTAGAAGTCTCGTAATGCGCATCTCGAGGGCCTTCGGAATCCTGTCTGAAATATCCTTCAGCACGTCAATCACAAGCCCCCTCGCGGAGGACACTTCCCATCCCGCCTCTTTTGATGCCTCATTTAAGGCGATCTTCATCTGCCCCAGGGGATCAACTATTCTTTTTGCCTCAGGAAAGGTCTTAAGGTAAATGCCTCTTACCGCCTCTCCAAGAGCATCGTACTGCCTGGTCAAAAACCCATACTCAACCCACATGCCGGCAAGCAGTAAACTTACCAAAATCCCCAGCATTATTGAGGCCCTTAGGGCGTTTCTCCCTATGCCGAGGCGATCTTTGGATTTTGCAAACTCCTGCCTTCTAAAGTTGAACTCCCGGCCGCCCGCCGCCAGCGCAAGAGCTATTGCCCCCTGGAACAATGCCGCATCAGGCACCTCTCCGTGCCCGGAGCCTTTTTTTAACGTCCCGTCACGGATGATATCCACCGCCTCAGATTCGATTCCAGTCTTCTTTGCAAGGCCCTGTAAGAGCCCCTGGCAGGCCGCGCCGGGACCGGCCGCAAAAATCCTCTCAGGGTTTATGGCGGCTCCATGGAGGTGCGCCAACGAATGGAGCGTGTCTTCAAGCGCCCCGGCAATAAAGGAGACAAAATCCGATGCCTCTGTCCCCGGAAGGGCTTGAGCCGCAGAAGCCCACGGGGCTTTAGGGCCACCTGATAAGACGCGCACAAGGGCCACTTTCTTGTTACAGAAGAGATAGATGACGCTTCTTTCCTCTCCAAGCTCAAGCAACACTCCCTGCCCTGGTGAAAGAGGCCTTTTGAGAAGCCATGAAAGCACAGGCAGCCATCCTATGGTCACGACATCGGGATCAAGCCTTAAGGAGCCAAGCATGTCGAGGCATCCTGTGATTTCCCGTTTCGGGAGGAGGGCCGCCATGATAAGGCTTTTCTCCTTTTTCTCATAGACGGAGAAATCAAACAGCATCTCATCCATGGGCCTTGCAGCCATGGATTCCAGCTCAAATCCAAGGGTCTGCCTCACCTTCCTCAGGTCGGAAAAGGGAAGGCTCAGGTTTCTGAAGGAAAAAAGTGAGGGAGAGAGGGCTACCGCGGAAACATCGCACGTGAGGTCAATTTGTTCGGCAAGCCGCGCTAGAGCCGCCTCCGGTTTCTCGCCTGGAAGGAAGGCCGCACGCCCGGCCGCAAGCAATTCAGCTCCCCTGAGCCCGCTTTTGACCCGAACCCCTGATACAGCCCCTTCCCCTATGTCAAGTCCAACAATGACACCGGGCATCTCTAAAGTATCTCCATATAATCAGCAAACCCGCAGGTTCGAGTTTTATCACAACAGAAAGGTGAGGTAAATGAAGAATGAGGAAACCTATGAGCGCATGATTAAATTGACTGCCGGACTGCCTCTTGCTATTATGTCTCAATGTTTAGCAACTTAACGATAGAAGAGCACTTTTCCCCCTCCAAGCAGATAGTCCTTTACCCGGGGGACTGCCTTGACTTGCTGCGGTCAATACCGGATGAGTCATTGACTCTTGTCATAACTTCGCCCCCTTACAACATCGGCAAGGAGTATGAGAAGAAACTCAAACTCGAAAGCTACCTTGACCAGCAAGCGGCTGTCATTCGTGAGTGCGTACGATGTCTTTCGCCTAAAGGCAGCATCTGCTGGCAAGTGGGTAACTACGTTGACGATGGAGCCATCATCCCCCTTGATACTGCACTCTACCCAATTTTTACGGGTTTGGGCCTCAAAATGAGAAATCGCATAATCTGGCATTTTGAGCATGGACTTCACTGCAGCCGCCGCTTCTCCGGAAGGTACGAGACGGTTATCTGGTTCACAAAAACCGACAAATATATATTTAACCTGGATCCGGTAAGAGTGCCGCAAAAGTATCCGGGAAAGAAGTATTTCAAAGGCCCCAATGCGGGTAAGTATTCATGCAATCCCCTTGGGAAGAACCCCGGCGACCTATGGGTCATTCCAAATGTTAAGAGCAACCACGTTGAAAAAACCGAGCACCCTTGTCAGTTCCCGGTTGAACTGATTGAAAGATTTGTCTTATCCATGACAAATGAAGGCGACTGGGTTCTTGACCCGTTCTTGGGTACCGGCACAACTATTATCGCAGCGATCCGGCACATGCGTCGAGGGGCTGGGGCTGAAACCGTCCCAAAATACGTTGATCTGGCCAGGAAACGTATTCATGAAGAGATCGCAGGAACCCTTAGAACCCGCCCTATGAACAAACCAGTCTATGATCCCGAGGCGGCGGGAAACAGCCTGCGGGTACCGCCTTGGGCCAAGAAGCAGGCAGACGAGGCTCAGTTGAGGCTGCTTGAAAAAAAAGGAGTATATTCCACCAAATGAAGATCGCTGAAACTTACTCCCATTTAAATGGATTGGAATTTCTTTTAGTCCATCAGCCACGTTTGTGGAAAGAGATCGAGAAAGTAATTGTTTCTGTTGACGCAGAGGCTTGTAGAACCAAGGTGTCCAAAGAAAAAACGATGAAAGGCAGGCTTCTTTGCAGTCCAATTGCCATGAACTCCTTCTTCTCCAAACTTCTCCGTGCCCATGGCTGGCAGGAAAGCAGGGTAAGCTATTGGGTCACAAAGGATGAAAAACTCATTAGAAAGACCCTCTCAATGCCGGCCGATGAGCAGAAGAAAGAAATTAAAGCGGCAGGCAGAACCCCTATTTTCAGCTACAATCAGACAGACTTTGTCAAAGCCCGAGTCGCCGTCGAGGTGCAATTCGGTAAGTATTCGTTCGTAGCTTATGATTTGTTCGTTAAGCATCTGGCGTTTTACGTAGGCGACCGTATAGACGTAGGCATCGAGATTTTGCCCATGAAATCGCTTCAGTCGCAAATGAGTTCAGGCGTAGCCTACTACGAAAGCGAACTCTATAATGTTGTCAGGCAAGGACGAGGGGTACCTGCCGTTCCGCTAGTAATCGTGGGGATTGAAGCATAGCTTCAAACGGCGAAGATGGCGCCGTGGTTGATTTCATAGGCCCCCGATATCCGAGGGGCCGACTTGCCATCTCTGATTCACCCACACGCCATTTTAGCTTGTGTCCATCCGGAAATGAGATAGTTTCGTCGAGTTCAAGGCGGGCGATAATTTTAACCACAGGAATACATTGACGTATTTCGAGGATTAAAATTTGAGCCCAACGCCGAAATCGGTGAAAATAGCCATTTCCGGATGGACACTAGCTTGCTATGTCCAGCGCCTTAAATGCCTGATAA
>MNYJ01000040.1 GCA_001874005.1 Desulfobacteraceae bacterium CG2_30_51_40 | reverse complement strand
ATATGACGGCTACAGAAAAAATGATCTGCATCACCTGCCCCATGGGCTGCAATCTGACCGTGACAAAAGAGGGAAGCACCTTGTTGAGCGTGGATGGTAACACGTGCAAGAGGGGGCTGAAATTCGCCGAGGGGGAATTAACCGATCCGCGCCGGATGGTGGCGACGACGGTGCGGGTAAGGGGCGGGATTCACCCGCTGGTCCCTGTTTACACGGAAAAGCCTTTTCCCAAAGCACGCATTTTCGAATTGTTGCGTGAGATTAGGCTGCTAGAGATCGAAGCGCCGGTGACGATGAACCAGGTGGCGATGAAGAATGCCCTAGGCGAGGGGATTGACGTTATAGCCAGCCGGGATATGCCCGAAGCGGATGTGTAGGAAATTCGGAACGGCTGCTGCGGAGTTCGGGCATATCGCCTGATTTCACATGTAACCCAGGTTTCAGGGGCCAGGGTGCAGGGTTGCTGCAAACTAGCTGATCATCATCTGAACCCTGAACCGTTCAGTTTATATGCAATGGATAAGTGTCTGTCCTTTGCTCAGGATTGCGTTACGTTGTCTTTCCCGGACGTAGTGACCTTACGTTTCAGTCGCTTCCCCACTGTGGGTTGCAGATCGCCGGATGAGGGTTCATCGGCCACATAAAGTTTGACATCTGCGGCAGCCAGCATCTCACACATCTCAGGGGAAGGCGCTTGGTCTGTGAACAGGGCGTTTACTTCACGGATGTTACAGAGGCGCACCATGGCCTGCCTGCCGAACTTTGTGTGATCGGCCACCAGAAAAACCTTGCGCGAGCTTTCGATGATCGCCCGTCCCACCCGGATTTCATGATAGTCAAAATCCAGCAAGGTTCCGTCTCCATCAATTCCGCTTACGCTGATCACGCCATAATCGAATTTGAACTGTCTGATGAAGTCGATGGTGGCCTCTCCTGTCAGACCTCTGTCACGGCCGCGCACCGCCCCGCCTGTTACAATCACTTCGAACCTCGCGTTTTCGCTCAGAATGACCGCCACATTCAAATTGTTCGTGATCACCCTCAACCTGTCGTGATCCAACAGGGCCTTGGCCAGTTCCTCTGTGGTCGTTCCGATGTCGAGGAAAAGAGACGCCTCATTCGGGATATGTCTTGCCAGAAGGCGAGCGATCCGGATCTTTCCCGCCAGGGCAAACATCTTGCGGGTCGTGTATCCCACGTTTTCTACGCTGGATGGCAATCCGGCTCCTCCATGGTGACGGTGCAGCAGCCCCTTTATAGAGAGTTCATTTATGTCCCGGCGGATGGTCTGGGGGGTTACCATAAAGGTCTGGGCCAGGGCATCAATGGACACGAAGCCCTGTCCTCGAACAAGGTCCACGATTTTGGATTGTCTAAGGAAAATGCTCCTCGCCTTTCCGTCTTTCCTAAGCCCCTCTCCTCTACCTGTCGTGGCGTCCCTAGAAGATGCCATTTCAAGCGCCATTACATTCACCTCCGCACGGTTTCCTGATTTCCCAAAGCTTTCAAGGATAACATATCATTAACCAATCGGTTTCGCAAACGACAATTCAGATGTGTCCCACCCGGATTCCGGCGAGTCCGGAATGACAGTCGGCATTTTAATGCTTCGCAGTGCCCCAAGAGGGCGCTAGCGATAAAACAGGTCGGGATAGCATCCTAGACATGCCAAGCTCTTTTCCATACCATTTAGGGGACTCTCACACCTGGTCTGATTTTTCACAAACGATTATTTGACTAACAAAATGTAATTTTCCGAAAGAAATGCTTGACATTCTTCTCAGGTTGTTCTACTAAAATAGGCTAGATTTTTACCTTCGAACTTCAACCTGCGGGATCGGCGTCAGACTCATGAGTAACCATGGAGCATGCCTTGTAAACATAGGCACTTATGATCGCCTGTGGCGGCGCCACGGGGACCGGCCTTACCCGGTATTTTCCCCTTTGTAAGATGCGCTACACTTTTTTGGGAGAAGAGGATATCAATTCCGGTGCATCCGGCGGCAGGCACGAACTGCTCCACAATCGACTTGGACCACTGCCCTTGGTGGTAGTAATCTGAAGTGTGACTCTTGGCAAGAGACCTGCACACTGTGATCGCGCCGGTCGAACTATTTGCATCGGGCTTTAAAAATCTATCAACAGATGCAATTAAGCCGTATGGATGATGTTCCTATGAGCTTGAGGTTGGAATCCATTGGTAAGAAGGTCGGCCGCGAAACTCACATTGACGCGGTGAGCCTGGAGTTTGAGGCGGGGTCACGAAATGTCCTGCTTGGCCGAACTCTTTCCGGAAAGACTTCCCTTCTGCGCCTGATGGCTGGGCTGGACCGGCCCACATGCGGACGGGTTATGGTAAACGGGCAGGATGTTACGGGTAAATCGGTCCGGAAGCGCAGCATTGCCATGGTGTACCAGCAGTTCATCAATTATCCCTCTCTCAGCGTTTTTGACAACATTGCCTCGCCATTGAAGATTGCCAAGATTCCGAAATTAGAGATATACAAACGGGTGCGCACTACAGCGGAAATGCTACATCTGGAAGGGTTTCTGGATCGGATTCCCAGCGAGCTTTCAGGCGGACAGCAGCAGCGCGTGGCGATTGCACGGGCTTTGGTCAAGGAGACAGATCTGCTCTTGCTGGATGAGCCCCTTGTGAATCTGGACTACAAGCTACGCGAAGAGCTGCGGGCTGAACTCCAGGATATTTTCGAAGCACGTCAGGCCATTGTGGTTTACACTACAACTGAACCGACCGAGGCTCTCATGTTGGGGGGCAATGTCGTAGTTATTGACGAGGGGCGGGTACTGCAGACCGGCGCCACCCCGGAAGTATATCATCACCCCGCCACAACCAAAGTAGCCGAAGTCTTCAGCGATCCGCCGATCAATTTCCTCACCGGAAGGGTTTACGGGGGCGTTGCCCGGGTGGGGCGAAACATCGAAGTGCCGCTGCATAACCATATGAAATCTCTTACTGAAGGAAACTATACCTTCGGGGTCCGTTCCAATCATCTTTTTGTATCCAGAGGAAGCCAACAAGATATTGAAATCCCCGCAACAGTGGAATTGGCGGAAATCAACGGGTCTGAAACGTTTATCCATGCCAACCACGGTGATATCCAATTGGTGGTTCAGGAAAAGGGCGTTCGCTCTGTGCGCATCGGCGTAGAACTAACCATATATGTCAGCCCTTCCTGCTTTTTTGTTTACGATGAAGAGGGCGCGCTGGTTGCGTCGCCTTCGCGAGAGGCGACAGAGGCCGCGTCAGACAGGAGGCGTCATGGCCCGCATCGAGCTGAGTGAAATTGCCCACAGCTATGTGCCCAGACCCGGGGAGGAATCCGAGTATGCCCTTAAGAAGATTAATAATGTTTGGGAGGATGGGGCTGCGTGTGCCTTGTTGGGTCCCTCGGGGTGCGGCAAAACGACGCTGCTCAATATCGTATCAGGACTACTGACTCCTAGCAGGGGGCGTGTCCTCTTCGATGGTAGGGACGTCACAACATTGCGGGCTGAAAAACGCAATATTGCCCAGGTTTTTCAGTTTCCGGTGCTCTACGACACCATGTCGGTTTACGATAATCTGGCATTTCCTCTCCGCAATCGAGGGATCAATGAAACCAGGGTAAGAGATCGCGTCCTGGAAATCGCTGAGGTCCTTGAACTGACCTCTTTCATAGGCAAACGGGCCGCGGGTCTGGCCGCCGATGCCAAGCAGAAAATTTCACTGGGTCGCGGGCTGGTCCGAAGCGACGTGGCTGCCATCCTCTTTGACGAGCCCCTGACGGTGATAGATCCACAACTGAAATGGCACCTGCGGCGCAAGCTCAAAGAGATCCATGAAAAGCTGAAACTGACCTTCATCTATGTGACCCATGACCAGATGGAGGCCCTGACCTTTGCTGATCAGGTGGCGGTGATGTATGAAGGCGAAATTGTGCAGGTCGGATCTCCTCAGGACCTTTTTGAAAATCCCGAGCATCGTTTCGTGGGCTATTTCATCGGGAGCCCGGGTATGAACTTCCTGGAGTGTACCATAGATGGAAAAGTGGCCCATGTGGATGGGGCCGACATTCGCCTGGATGAGAAAACCGCGGCAAAAGGCCTTGAGGCAGGGGGAAAGCTGGAACTGGGGATTCGGCCCATGTATTTGGAGGTACATGGCAAGCCCGGTGAAAATCGAGTGGAGGCCGGGGTCAGGATGGTTGAAGACCTGGGGAGCTACAAGATCGTGACCCTTAGACTGGCGGGGAGGACATTAAAGGCGAGTTTGTCTGACGATCAGCCGGTTCCCGAGAAACGGGCCTGGCTTCACTTTCCTCCCAAATGGACGCGTCTGTTCGCTGACGGCTGGCGGATTAAGTAGAACCTTCTTTCCTGTGCGGGAGCGTGGGAGGGTCTTTTCAATCTTCCATTCTCCATTTCAAAGGGTATTGTTATGGAAAAATGGTCTAATAATAAGGCTTGGTTACTGGTGCTGCCGGTTTTTGTCATTGTCGCGTTCAGCGCCATCATTCCGCTTATGACGGTGATCAATTATTCTGTCCAGGACATCCTTGCGCCGGGTCAGAAGGTCTTTGTCGGGACCGAATGGTACAGGGAGATGTTGGGCGACTATCGCCTGCATGAAGCGCTGTGGCGGCAGTTCCTGTTTTCCGGGCTCGTTCTGTTGATCGAGATGCCCCTCGGCATCCTCATCGCTCTGGCCATGCCGAAAAAAGGCTGGGGGGTCTCTGTTTGCCTGGTCACCATTGCACTTCCTTTGCTGATCCCATGGAATACCATCGGTACTATCTGGTTCATCTTTACCCGACCGGATATCGGTCTGCTGGGCGCGGGGATGAATAACTGGCTGGGCATTGCCTTTGACCATACGGCTAACCCGCTGGATGCCTGGATCACCGTCATGATGATGGAGGTCTGGCACTGGACTCCGCTGGTGGCCCTGCTGGCCTATGCCGGACTTCGGGCCATTCCGGAGGCCTACTATCAGGCCGCCCGAATCGACGGCGCATCGGCATGGTCAACATTCCTGTTCATCCAGCTTCCCAAGATGCGCGGCGTGCTGACCATCGCATTTCTCCTGCGATTCATGGACAGTTTCTTGATTTATGCAGAGCCGTTTGTGCTTACCGGAGGGGGCCCCGGAAATTCCACCACGTTCCTTTCCATCTATCTCGTCAAAATCGCCCTGCTGCAATTCGACCTGGGACCGGGCGGAGCCTTTTCGCTTATCTACTTCGTCATCGTACTCCTGTTCAGCTTTATCTTCTACCAGGCCCTCCAGCGTGTGGGAAAAGGAGAAAAAGTATGAAAGGAAAGAAAAAAGTAGCAGGTCTTGTCATCTACTTCATTCTGCTGCTGATTCCAATCTACTGGATGCTCAATATGTCGCTCAGGTCCAATGCGGACATCCTGGCGTCCTTTGCCCTGTATCCGAAGAATATGACTTTCATGAACTACATGAAAATCTTTACGGATTCATCCTGGTATATGGGGTATGTCAATTCCATCATTTATGTGGCCATGAACACCGTCATTTCGCTTTTTGTGGCACTGCCCGCCGCTTACGCCTTTTCCCGCTACCAGTTCGTGGGGGACAAGCAGATGTTTTTCTGGCTGCTCACCAACCGCATGGCGCCGGCGGCCGTTTTCGCGCTGCCTTTTTTTCAGCTCTATTCCACCGTGGGTCTCTTAGACACTCATATAGCGGTAGCCCTGGCCCACTGCCTATTCAATGTGCCGCTGGCGGTGTGGATACTGGAAGGCTTTATGTCCGGGATTCCCCGTGAGATTGATGAAACCGCCTTTATTGACGGCTACAGCTTCCCACGATTCTTTATCACCATATTCATCCCGCTGATCCGGGCCGGAGTAGGCGTCACGGCCTTTTTCTGTTTTATGTTTAGCTGGGTGGAACTGTTGCTGGCCCGGACACTGACGGTCACGGCAGCCAAGCCCATCTCTGCAATCATGACGCGGACCATTAGCGCGACCGGTCTTGACTATGGCCTGTTAGCCGCGGCCGGCGTTCTGACCATCGTGCCGGGGGCTATGGTGATCTGGTTTGTACGCAATCATATGGCCAAGGGTTTCGCCCTGGGCCGGGTATAGAGGGGAAAAGCCATGAACCTGACACTGGCATGGATGGAATGGACCGTACCCACGGCCATTTTCTGTATCACCATCATTTTGATCGTGATTGCCATGACCCTATGGCAGACCGTATCCCCCTCCTTGGAACGTCGTGGGTTCCTGCCGATCCCCACAACGCCCGGTGATCGGCTCTTCATAGGAATTTTAACCAGTGTATTTATATTTTTCGCCTGGATCGGGTTGACCCAATTTCCGCTCTGGATACTGCTTGTTATCGCTGTATGCTGGGTTCTGGTGGTGATGATATGGGGATAGCTATCTAACCTTAAACCGTGAACCCTTGAACTTTGAACCTGAGTAGTTACAAGCCGAGATTCTATGTGTGATGATCCGAATCTCCTTGGAAAGGAGGTGGTGAAGACCGGGATAAAAATGGGGCCGATCGAGTAGGGCCTCTGGTTTGCTTTGCCGATCTTCCCGCCGATGATAGTTCCATCAATCGGCAAGGCGCGTGCGGTTAACCGAAAAGCTTTGAGAGGAGACAACGCAATGAGCAAGAAGAGATTATTCTTTTGCGGGATTGTGGCCTTGGCGCTTGTTTTTTTAAGCGCTCCCTGCTGGTCGTCCCCGCAGACGGATGCAGCCAAGAAATGGATCGAGAAGGAATTCCAACCGTCCACACTGACCAAAGAGCAACAGATGAAGGAGATGGAATGGTTCATCAAGGCGGCCGAGCCCTTTAAGGGCATGAATATCAAGGTCGTTTCCGAGACGATTCCGACACACGAATATGAATCCAAGGTTCTCGCAAAGGCCTTCGAAGAGATCACCGGCATCAAGGTCTCTCATGACCTGATTCAGGAAGGGGACGTCATCGAAAAACTCCAGACTCAGTGGGCCTCCGGCAAAAACATCTATGACGGGTGGATTAACGACTCTGATCTCATCGGCACCCACTGGCGGTACGGGTTCGTGGTTCCCCTGAGCGATTTCATGGCGGGCGAGGGCAAGGACGTTACGCTCCCTACGCTCGACGTGGATGACTTCATCGGCAAATCCTTCACCACCGCCCCGAATGGCAAGCTTTACCAGCTTCCGGACCAGCAGTTCGCCAACCTTTACTGGTTCCGTTATGACTGGTTCAAACGTCCGGATTTCAAAAAGCAATTCAAGGAAATCTATGGGTACGAGTTAGGCGTTCCAGTCAACTGGTCGGCCTACGAGGATATTGCCGAGTTTTTTACCGAGCACGTCAAAGAGATCGACGGCAAAGCCGTGTATGGTCATAATGATTACGGCAAGAAGGCCCCGGATCTTGGCTGGCGTTTTACGGATGCCTGGCTGTCCATGGCCGGAGCTGGTGACAAGGGGATTCCCAATGGCAAACCGGTTGATGAATGGGGCATCCGCGTTGACGAGGAATCACACCCGGTCGGCGCGAGCGTGTGCCGCGGCGGCGCGGCCAACAGCCCGGCAGCTAAGTACTCCCTCCGCAAGTACATGGAATGGCTTCGTAAATATGCTCCTCCAGGCTGCCTGGGGATGGATTTCTATACCTATCTCCCCTTCCTGGCCGGCGGCAATGTGGCCCAGCAGATTTTCTGGTACACAGCCTTCACCTCGACCATGGTAGCCCCCGGGCCTACGGTCAACGAGGACGGGACCCCCAAATGGCGTATGGCCCCCTCGCCCCACGGTCCTTACTGGGAAGAGGGGATGAAGCTGGGCTATCAGGACTGCGGGTCATGGACATTCATGCATAGTACGCCGCTGGAACGTCGCAAGGCCGCCTGGCTCTACGCGCAGTTCTGCGTGGCCAAGACCACGTCGCTTAGAAAGAGCCATGTGGGGCTAACGATCATTCGTGAAAGTGATATTCGTGACAAGTCCTTTACCGAGCGTGCGCCGAAGCTGGGAGGTCTGGTAGAATTTTACCGCAGCCCGGCCCGTGTCGCCTGGACGCCAACCGGCACCAACGTGCCCGACTATCCTAAGCTGGCACAGTTGTGGTGGCAGAATATCGGCGAGGCGGTCTCCGGTGAGGTGACCGTGGACCGTGCTATGGACAACCTCGCTGAGGAGATGGACAAAGTGATGGAGCGCATAGCGCGCGCAAAGGTTCAGAAGGTAGCCGGACCACAGCTCAATACATGCGGGGACCCCAATGTCTGGCTAAACAAGGCCGGATCGCCCAAGGCTAAAGTTAACGAGAAGCCGAAAGGTCAGACCGTTGACTATGATCAGCTTATTCAGGCCTGGCGCGAGGGCCGCGTGAAATAGCCCTGCAGGTGGAAACTCTAGCAGGTGGTCGAATCGGGGCCGGCCGTAAAGGCCGGCCCCTTTTTCTTGTGCAAAACGCGGATGCGCAGATCTTGGCGGCGGAAGCCGGGCCAATCTGAGTCCCTAATTATGCGGCCCGGTAACACGAATGACAAGAGCGTCGTGAAACCGATTGATTTTGGTCAAATTTTGTGCCAAAGACGGATTTCATAGGTTTTTGACAAAACCCCATGCCCTGGACAGGCAAAACGAGGAATGAAAATGCCGCATGTCATTCCTGACCCGATCCGGAATCCAGGTGTAAAAGACTGAATACCGGTTCCCGGATCGAGGTCCCGGGCAGTCTTTAGCCGGTATGAAGGTGTATTTTCACATAAAACCTGCGGCTAACTAGTGTCCATCCGGAAATGAGATAGTTTCGTCGAGTTCAAGGCGGGCGATAATTTTAACCACAGGAATACATTGACGTATTTGGAGGATTAAAATCTGAGCCCAACGCCGAAATCGGTGAAAATAGCCATTTCCGGATGGGCACTAACTAACAGTGTGCGGTTGCGCGCTGATTCGTGAGGTGAGACATGGCTGACTACATAGGCGCAGTGGACCAGGGAACTACCAGCACCCGCTTCATTGTCTTCGATCGGTCCGGACGGATTATCGGTTTGGACCAGAGAGAACATCGACAGATCTTCCCCAGACCGGGCTGGGTGGAACACGATGCCGGTGAAATATGGAACAACACACGCCTGGTTATTGCCGGGGCACTGAACCGGGCCGGGATTCGCGGCTCTGATTTGGCTGCTATCGGGGTAACCAATCAGCGAGAGACCACTGTGATTTGGGACAAATACACAGGGAAACCCTACGGCAATGCCATCGTCTGGCAATGCGCTCGAACAGACAAGATATGCAACGATCTGATAAGGGATGGAGGAATTGACCGTTTCAGAGAAAGGACCGGTCTGCCTGTTGCCACATATTTTTCAGGCCCCAAGATCAAGTGGATACTTGATACCTATCCGAATGCTAAGAAAGCCGCCTTTCGCGGCGATGCATTCTTCGGGACCATGGAGTCCTGGGTTATATGGTGGCTGACCGGAGGACCGGCCGGAGGGGCGCATGTGACCGATGTGACCAACGCAAGCCGCACGATGCTCATGGACCTGGAGACCCTGCAATGGGACGCGCACATACTGGAGATACTGGACATACCGGCCCGCATACTTCCCGGGATCGTTCCCTCTATTGATTCTGATTTCTGGGGGTTTACTTCGGAGTCGGGTCCACTGGGGGCACGGGTACCGGTCTGCGGCGCTCTGGGTGACCAGCAGGCAGCCCTTGTCGGCCAGCTCTGTCTTGAACCTGGCCAAGCCAAAAATACTTACGGTACGGGGTGTTTCCTTCTGATGAATACCGGGGATCAACCGGTGCCGTCAAAACACGGACTGATTACGACGCTCGCCTATCAGATGAGAGATCGGGGGCCGGTGTACGCCCTTGAAGGATCAATAGCCATCGCGGGGGCCTTGGTCCAGTGGCTGCGTGACAATCTGGGTCTGATTTCTGATGCCTCCGGGGTGGAAGAACTGGCCCGCAGTGTAGATGATAGCGGGGCGGTCTATATTGTGCCCGCATTCTCGGGGCTCTTTGCGCCTTACTGGCGGTCCGACGCTCGAGGGGTAATGGTGGGGTTGACCCGATACTCCAATAAGGGCCACATCGCAAGGGCCGCATTAGAGGCCTGTGCTTATCAGACACGGGATATTGTCGAGGCCATGAACAGAGATTCCGGCGTCCGCCTGGCACACCTCAAGGTGGATGGGGGAATGGTCCGCAATAATCTCTTGATGCAGTTTCAGGCGGATACTCTTGCGGTTCCTGTTATCAGGCCCAGGGTGACTGAGACCACGGCATTGGGAGCGGCCTATGCGGCCGGCCTTGCCGCAGGATTCTGGGGAGGTATGGAGGAACTGCGCAATAATTGGATCGCCGATATGACCTGGGAGCCGGCAATGGCCGAAGAGGACAGAGAAAAGGGATACCGAGGATGGAAAAAGGCCGTGGAAAGGACCTTTAATTGGGTTGAATAACCGCTACGGGTAAAAAGTTATGTGGCTATCAGGCAATCATCAAATGAATTTTATACAGCATGGCAAGTGTTCAATGGACTGTTAGATCGTCAATGAATTCCATTTCGATATTCTGGGCAAGCGCCCATTTCTTTAAAAGATAGCCGTTTTCACGGGCAGTTTCGGTATGTCTGTCAGGCCCCTTACCGGAAGGGGGCGGATAGGTCAGGCATAGAAAGTAGCGCCATCCCCTGAAACCTCCGAAAGGGGTGCCATCGTCCGGCCGCTCCCAGAATTTGAGGCCCCTCGCGATAAGCCTGTCAACAGGCGCAACCACATGGTAGGCGGAGCCGTCAGGGCTTATGCCGATGTATCCCTCGTTTCCGCTCTCCTCCGGCAAGGTCGCCCTGATGAGATCAGATAGCCTTATCTGGACGTGAGGCATGAAATATTTATCTCGACTGTGGGTGCTGCATGACGCGGATCATGGGGCCGCGGGCTCATGCGGTAAAGAATGGATTAACGATAAAATAGGCCGCCAGTACCAATATCACCACACCGGCAGCCTTTCTGAACCAGCCTGAGGCTCCCTGCCACTTACTGTTTTCAACCAGCCGCTTGACCGCCGCTGTCGAGCTTCCTGCTATTACAATGGGCAGGCAGTGACCTAGAGCGAATAGTATAATAAAGAGGATGCCTATTGCTACCTGCTTTTGCAATGTAATCAGGGCAAGGATCGGCGCTATAAAGCCAAAGGTGCAAGAACCTGAAAGTACCCCATAGGCAAGCCCGAGGCCGAACGCGCCCCACACCCCCTTAAGATTAAGCCTGTGGAGAAAACTTCCTGACATACTGCATTTCTCCACACCCAACATGCCCAGGGCAACCCAGACCAGGACAAGGCCCACCAGTATCTGCCAGTAATTGCCTACGTCACCAAGCATTCGACCCAGCAGAGCACAGATAACGCCCACGATGGCAATGGTGATGAAAAGTCCGGATGTAAAAGCCACAGAGTAACGGACTGCATCTCTTGGTTGCAGGGCCTCCTGCTGCCCCCCCACGTAAGCGACTACGAGGGGGATGGACGCAATGTGACAGGGACTGAATAAAACGCTTATTATCCCCCACAAAAAACAGCCTGCCGCGGCGATTGCCAAACCGCCGGACATCCATTCGTTCACGGTCAAGAAGAAAGAATCAAGCATTAACAAGGTCTCCGTAAATATATATCCGTACTCTATTGTACACCCATTTTTTTCAGTTGAGCAACTATCGCTGCCTCCGACATGAAACCTACATGACGATAGACTTCCCTGCCCTCTTTGTCGAAGAATATCTGCGTGGGAATAGCCCTTATTCCGAAACGCTGCGCCTGATCCCTATATTTCCAGACGTCAATGACAATTATTGCCGCCCTGCCGTTATAGTCCTTTTCAACCTTTTCAAGGATGGGGGCCATCATCTTGCAGGGAACGCAACTGTTAGCCCCCAGATCAATCATTGTCACCATGCCCTTCAGCGGAACGCGTGACCAGTCCCCTGAGTCCGCCGAATGTGCATGCAGAGCTATAAGACATAAAAAAAACAATGACAAAATAATAAGATAAATTTTATAAGAGTTATTTAGGGCTAAACTATTCATCAATCAGCTTCCTCTGCTTTCTATCCGGCCTTTCATTGAATGCAGTTCTTGTAAGTTCAACGTGTCCGTGCTTTGCAAGGGCTCGAAAAAAAATAATTTCGAGCCTTTTCGGATGCCTTGGCACAAAGGCATCAATGGCGAGCCGTCTTTTCCGATTAAATCCGGCTCGCTATTGGACGCTCTTAAGCCATTCCTTAATCTGTGCCCTCGGGGGAACCCTGCCCACGGATTTTATCTTTCCGTTTATCACAAGGGCAGGGGTGCCCATGACGCCGTATTTTCCTATCTCCTTGATCTCCCGTACGTGATCAATACTGCCCTGAAGCTTCAGTTCCGACATGGCGGACATGACCTCCATCTCCAGGCGGTCGCAGTTAACGCATCCGGGCCCTAATATTTTTACATCAAGACCGTCTATTACTTCTTCTTCAAAAGGGGCGCCGATGAGCTTTTTGAACTCCCTCAAGAACGCGTCGCCGTAGCCGGACTTCACCTTGTCGGGAATGTAATTTGATCTGGAGAGCCTCTTCATGAGTTCATCGCGGATCTCCTGATCGGACATCCCTTCTTTGCGGGCCTCTATATCCTTCAAAACAGCATTAAGCCCTATTATCCCTACAGCCTGGCCGGCAACCTTAATCTGTGTTACGTCGCTTTGACCCATGTTAAGGCCTCCTATACAAAAAACGCGCCATACAGCATGCCCGCAATGGTAGATAATACCACAATTATACCGCAAAAGGTCGCGGTCTTCTTTACCCCCAGAATGCCCCCGATAACCAGCATATTGGGAAGCGACAGGGCCGGTCCTGCAAGGAGAAGCGCAAGGGCCGGTCCCTTGCCCATCCCGGCTCCAAGCAACCCTTGCAAGATCGGGACCTCAGTCAGGGTAGCAAAATACATCAAGGCTCCGGCAACGGAGGCAAAAAGGTTTGCCCAGGGGGAGTTTCCTCCTACCAGCGCCTGTATGTAATGTTCGGGTATCAAGGCCGGATGCCCGGGCCTCCCCAGCATAAAACCCGCCACCAGCACCCCTGCCCCCAGAAGCGGAAATATCTGTTTCATGAAGCCCCAGGTTGACTGCACCCAGCTCGATCGCTCATAGGCCTTGAACCAGCTCTTCAGCATCACGCCCATTACAATGAGAAGGCCCGCGGTCAGAAACCACTTTATGGAGAAGATAAAGGGCCAGAACCCGGTTGATCCTTCGGCAGGTCTTGCAAAGGCGGCAAATATCAGGATCAATACCATGGTAAGCATGAAAAGAGCGTCCTGAGTCAAGGTTCTTCCCTTCTCATCCTCATCAGGCATATACATCTGTCCTGTTGCCCTTTCAGCGTCTTCCTTTCGAAAGAAAAAAGCCATCAGAAGGCCAGTAACAACCGCAAAAACAACAGCTCCCACTGCCCTGGCCAATCCCAGTTGCCAGCCCAATATCCTTGCTGTAAGGACTATGGCCAGGACGTTTATGGCAGGCCCGGAGTACAAAAAGGCCGTTGCAGGTCCTATGCCGGCGCCCCTCGTGTAGATGCCTGCGAAAAGAGGGAGCACCGTACATGAACAGACGGCCAAAACCGTTCCTGATATGGAAGCTACTGAATAGGAAAGAATCTTTTTAGCACTTGCCCCGAAATACTTAAGGACTGAGGTCTGTGATATAAAAACCGATATTGCCCCCGCGATAAAAAAGGCTGGTATAAGGCATGTAAGAACATGCTCCCTGGCATATTCCTGAAGCATCATAAATGCCTCAAAGCCCGATTGCCTTACCAGAGGATTTGCCCATGGGATATAGTAGGCGGCAAGGAAGGCGCCGACTATAATCATTAATTTCCTTTTCTCACTCATACAATTTTCTCCATATCTTCTTAATAAATCCGGGCGGATGCTTTCTATGGCGTTTTGCCCCTGATTATTGAGATGTTACTTTTCTCATAGCTCGATTTATATATAGCCTGAAACTAACGGTCATGCCCTGTTGGGGCACAACGAAGGATGAAAATATACACCCTTTACCCATATCCCTCAGCCTCGACAGGGAAGGGAGGGTGGGGGTGATTTTCATATAAAAGGCTGAACTAAAGTGCTGCCTTTGTTCATTACATTCACATCAAAGAATATAGTCCTCCAGGGAGCCCTGTCAACACAAAAGCTTTAGCATGCCCCGGGTTCCCAATCAGACAGTCTACCTGAAACCCTGTTTCAGAGACAGGCTTTTTATTTTGGTTCATCCGATTTTTGCTTATATGATAGCATGCTGTGACTGGATTCCGGCCTACGCCAAAATGACGAACAAAAGAAAAAAGCATCTGAAAGACTGAAAGTACTCAGAAACCGGATAAACCATACTAACGGTCATGCCCTGGAAGGGGCACAACGAAAGATGAAAATCACCCCCACCCATCCCTCCCCTGTCGAGGGGGAGGGCTCGCCTCTGTGCAGGGGAAGGTCGGTAAGGTTGGGGGGTGTATTTTCACGGTAGATTTTCAAAGAGAGGGGAGTCTATAAATGATATCTGCAGGGCCTCAAACAACATCTTTTCTCCTGTTACATCCGCCTGTGACAAGGCCCTGCGAGCCTCCCGCGGGTGTTTCAAGGCTTGCAGGCACCCTCATCTCCCACGGGATAGCCTGCTCGGTGTTTGACGCCAACCTGCACTGTCTATCGGCGATGCTGGGGAGGGCCCCTGACCTTGATGATACCTGGAGCAGAAGGGCATGGGCGGGTGTGAAGTCTCATCTGGATTCGCTTCGGCGCAGAGATACCTACAAGAATATGGGCAGATACCGACGGGCGGTGCAGGACATAAACAGGCTTCTAAACAATGCTGGCGTTTCAGAGGGGTTTCACATAGCCCTGACCAATTTCAGCAGCGATAAACTTTCTCCGCTAAAAAGCGGTGATCTTATAAGGTCATATCATGAACCTGAAAAGAATCCTTTTTTCGAAGCCTTCAGCCATGCGATAACCGAGATTATTGAAAGATCAAAGCCGTCCATAGTCGGATTGTCCCTCAACTTCCTTGCGCAGGCGCTGACGTGTTTTGCCATGATGGGATTTGTAAGAAAAAGGTATCCGGGCATCAGGTTGATAATGGGAGGAGGCCTTGTCACATCATGGATGAGCAGACCAGGCTGGAGAAACCCGTTTGGTTCACTAGTTGACGAGATGGTCTGCGGCCCGGGAGAAAAGAGACTTCTTGAAATTGCAGGGGTGAAGCCTCACGCCTATTCAGGCCCGCCTGACTATGGGTGGGCAGTTGGTAATGGATATCTCTCGCCTGGATTTGTCCTCCCCTACAGCGCCTCGACGGGATGCTACTGGAGGCGATGCTCATTCTGTCCTGAAAAGGCGGAAAAAAATCCATACCATGCCCTTGGAACTAATGCAGTCAAAACCGAGATTGTGGGGCTTGTCAGATTGACAGCTCCCTTGCTCATCCACTTCCTCGACAATGCCATGAGTCCTGATCTCTTGCAGGCTGTCGCTTCGGATAAAGCGGTTGCTCCCTGGTACGGATTTGCGAGGATATCGGCTCTCCTTACAAACCGGGATTTCGCTGTTTCTCTAAGACAGTCAGGTTGCGTCATGCTAAAACTGGGAGTTGAATCGGGAGATCAGCATGTACTTGATGAGATGGGAAAAGGGATTGAAAAAGAGACGGTATCCCTTGCCCTCAGTACCCTAAAAAGGGCGGGAATCGCCACATATGTCTATCTGCTTTTCGGGACACCTTCCGAAGATGAGAAGAGGGCTCGTAACACCTTGGAGTTTGTAGCTGCCAATGCAGAATCTATTGATTACCTGAGCCTTGCCGTCTTCAATATGCCTGCATTGGGAAAGGATGCCGATAGGTATGAGACGAGGGATTTCTATGAGGGAGACCTCGCTCTCTACAAGGACTTTGTTCATCCCCTGGGCTGGGGCCGCCTGGAGGTGAGGAGGTTTCTTGACAGGATATTCAAAAGACATCAAGCTGTGGCAACTATCTTGAGAAGAGAGCCGCCCTTCTTTACCTCCAGTCACGCTCCCTTTTTCTCTATGGCCGAAAAAGGCATGCTGTGAGGTAATAGCTCTTCCATGCATTATCCTCCACTTGACATAAAGGCAGGTTTCTTGCATTATGCGTCCGGGTCGTGCCTATTGCCTTCCTCAGTTGAGAGAGCACGGCTACCCCTTGTCACCAGGTCGAATTAAAGGATAATTTCCATGATATTCCGGCTGTAGGTTAAATTTATGGCTTTAGAGGGGTCTTTTAATTTTTTATGGCGTGCAACAGAAAATATTTTCAGGCGGAAAAGCCCATGAGAAATGAAATCTTGAATCGTTGGACGGTAGAGGAAGCCAGGGAACTATACGGCATAAGGAACTGGAGCGCAGGATATTTCGACATAAGCGCGGATGGAAACGTGGTTGTTACACCCAACCCGAAACGGCCTGATGTATCGGTCAGTATAAAGGCCATAATAGAGGGCATGAGGGAAAGAGGGCTTACCATGCCGGTGCTTCTGCGCATAGAAAACCTCCTCGTGACCCAGTTGGCATTACTTCACGACAGCTTCCGGGCCGCTATGTCCAACTTCGATTACAAGGGGGATTACCGTGGGGTTTACCCCATAAAGGTCAATCAGCAGCAGCAGGTGATAGAGGCGATCACCCGCTTCGGGAGATCAACGCACCACGGCCTTGAGGTGGGAAGCAAGGCGGAATTGATAGCCGCCATTTCCATGCTGAACGACAAGGAGGCTTGTCTGATTTGTAACGGTTATAAAGATGAGGAATTCATAGACCTCGCTCTCTACGCTGTCAAGATGGGCTATAAGTGCTTCCTCGTGGTTGAGATGCCGAGCGAACTGCCCATGATAGTTGAGCGTTCGAAGAAGGTGGGCGTTAAGCCGAACATTGGGGTAAGACTCAAGCTTTCTACAAAGGCCGGGGGGCACTGGACGGAATCAGGCGGGGACCGCAGCATATTCGGGCTCAATATCAGCCAGTTGATTGAGGCAGTGGACTACCTTAAGGATAACGGAATGCTGGAGTGTCTGAAACTCCTTCACTACCACCTCGGATCACAAATCCCCAATATAAGGGACATTAGGTCGGCGGTGACTGAGGGATGCAGGTATTACGCCGAAATGGTTAAAGAAGGCGCTCCTATGGGATACCTTGATATTGGTGGCGGGCTTGCGGTTGATTATGACGGATCAAAGACCAATTTCGTCAACAGCATGAACTACACGCTGGAGGAATACTGCGTTGATATAATAGAGGTAATCATATCAATACTGGGAGAAAACAACATAGCTCATCCCACCATTGTCACGGAATCAGGGAGGGCTACCGTCGCTTATTCCTCAATTCTACTCGTAAATGTCCTTGATATAGCGAAATTTGAAATAGTAAGTCTTCCTGAACAAGTGAATGAAAATTCACATGAACTCATGAAAAATCTTCATGAAGTTTTAAAGAGCATGACTCTCAAGAATATACAGGAATGCTACAACGACGCTATCTACTACAGGGATGAAATAAGACAGCTTTTTAAACACGGAGAGATAACCCTCAGGGAGCGCTCGGTCGCAGAGAACATCTTCTGGAATATCATGAACATAATATACAAGGAAAGAAACAAGATGAGCAAGATACCCCCTGAACTTGAGGGTATCGAATCGGCTCTGGCGGATATCTACTACTGCAACTTCAGCGTCTTTCAGTCCCTTCCTGATTCATGGGCCATAGGGCATCTTTTCCCGATTATGCCCATACACAGACTAAACGAAGAACCATTGAGGCAGGCTACCATAGCGGATGTGACATGCGATTGCGACGGCAAGATAGACAAATTCATAGACCTGCACGATGTAAGAAACACTTTGCCCATGCACGATCTTATAGAAAATGAGGAGTATTACCTCGGGGTCTTTCTGGTAGGAGCCTATCAGGAGACACTGGGCGACCTGCATAATCTCATGGGGGACACGAACATAGTAAGCGTTCATATCTATGAAGACGGCACCTATGACTTTGTAAGAGAGATTGATGGGGATTCGGTTGCCGATGTGTTATCATACGTTGAGTATGATCCCAAGACCCTTATGACGAACTTCAGGTCTATTGCCGAGCAGGCTGTTAAGGATGGATTCATAAGCCCGGCTGAAAGAAGGCAGATTATAAAGAAGTACGAAAGCGGTTTGAGCGGTTACACCTATTTTGAGAGATGAGGTCTTATTATGGCTGGAGTTCTTATCATAGGAGCTGGAGGGGTTGGGCAGGTAGTTGTGCATAAATGCGCGCAGGCAAGGGATGTCTTCTCCGATATATGTCTTGCAAGCAGAAATATTGAAAAATGCGACAGGATAGCCGCGCAGCTCAAGAGGCCTATCCGGACCGCTCAGGTGGACGCGGAAAAGAGCGCGGAGCTTATCCCTCTGATAGAATCCTTTAAGCCCGATGTGGTTGTCAATGTGGCCTTGCCCTATCAGGATCTGGCCATTATGAACGCATGCCTGAAAACGGGCGTTGATTACCTGGATACAGCAAACTACGAACCCAGGGATGAGGCGCGGTTTTCCTATTTATGGCAGTGGGCATATCATGAGCGATTCAGGGATAAGGGCATCATGGCACTTCTTGGTAGCGGATTTGACCCCGGAGTCACAAATGTCTTTACCGCCTGGGCCTTGAAGCACCACTTCAGCGAGATTGACGAACTCGATATAATAGACTGTAACGCGGGAGACCACGGACAACCCTTTGCCACCAATTTCAACCCTGAGATAAATATCAGGGAGGTCTCCGCCAGAGGAAGATATTATGAAAAGGGCGTCTGGAAAGAGACCGATCCTCTTTCCGAAACCATGGAGTTTGATTTTCCCGAAGGTATTGGGAAAAGGAAGCTCTATCTGCTCTTTCACGAAGAACTGGAATCCCTGATAAAGCATATCCCATCCATCAAGAGGGCAAGATTCTGGATGACCTTTTCGGATAACTACCTCAAACACCTCGAGGTGCTCAAAAATGTGGGCATGACCAGGATTGACCCTGTCAGGTTCAACGGACAGGACATCATACCGCTCCAGTTTCTCAAGGCCCTGCTCCCGGATCCGGGATCTTTAGGCCCCCTGACCAAAGGAAAGACCTGTATAGGCTGCCTGATAAAGGGCAACAAGGACGGGCAGCCAAAGACCCTTTACATCTACAATATCTGCGATCACAGGGCCTCTTATGAAGAAGTAGGTTCCCAGGCGGTCTCCTACACGACAGGCGTGCCGGCAATGATAGGGGCCATGCTCATGGTGACAGGTGTCTGGAGAGGAAAGGGAGTCTTCAACATGGAGGAGATGGACCCTGATCCTTTTATGGAAAAACTAAACATCTACGGCCTTCCATGGCAGGTAAAGATAATTTAAATTCGCTTCTTCTCCAGGCACCCACACCTTGCTTTGTGGTTGATGAGGAGGCACTGGAGAGAAATATCGCGATCCTTGCAGCAGTGCAGAGGCGGGCCGGTTGCAGGATACTCCTTGCGCTGAAGGCATTCGCCATGTGGTCGGTATTCCCGCTCCTGAAAGAGACCCTCAAAGGTGTGTGCGCAAGCTCTCCCCATGAGGCCCGGCTCGGACGCGAGTATTTCGGAGGAGAGGTCCACGCCTTTGCCGCGGCTTACAGCGAGGAGGATATCCTGAAGCTCATAGACGTCTGCGACCACATAGTCTTTAACTCCTTTTCTCAGCTCGAGCGCTTTCGCGCTCTCATTGAGCAATCCGGCGCCGACATGAAGATAGGCCTCAGGATGAATCCGGAGCATTCGGAGGCCCCCGCAACGCTCTATGATCCCTGCGCGCCCTTTTCCAGGCTCGGGATAAGAAGGGAGGAGTTCCAGGGAAAAGACCTCTCAGGGGTCTCGGGACTACATTTCCACACACTCTGCGAACAGAACTCCGATGCTCTGGAAAGGACCCTCGCGGCCTTTGAGAAAAGATTCAGTGATATAATCCCCATGATGCAGTGGATCAACTTCGGGGGAGGACATCACATAACAAGATCCGATTATGATGTAGATCTCCTGTGCGATCTTATCGCGGGCTTTGCTGAAAGATACGGCAAGGTCATCTACCTGGAGCCTGGCGAGGCGGTGGCCTTGAATGCCGGTTACCTGGTCTCAACCGTTCTTGACATAGTCAGAAACGAAATGGATATAGCGATACTTGATACCTCAGCCGCCGCTCACATGCCGGACGTCCTCGAGATGCCCTACAGGCCTGAGGTCGTAAGTGCGGGGGGGCCGGGACAGTTGCAATACTCCTATAGACTTGCGGGGCTTTCGTGCCTGGCAGGAGATGTAATCGGAGACTATTCATTTGATGAGCCCCTTCGTCCGGGGGCAAAAATCGTTTTTACGGATATGGCCCACTACACGATGGTAAAGACAAACACCTTTAACGGGATAGGGCTGCCATCCATAGCCGTTTGCAGGCCGTCAAAAGACCATATTGAAATTATCCGCCGATTCGGATATGAGGATTTCAAAAACAGACTGTCATGAGTAAGATGGACGACTATCCGGCATTCCTTGGATCTGAGCTTGGGCCGCAGGCCCCTGAGACGTCTTTGTTTCACATAGTGCCTGTGCCTTACGAGAAGACCGTTTCCTACGGCAAGGGAACGGGAAAAGGGCCATCCGCCATACTCAAGGCCTCATGGCAACTTGAGGTCTTTGACGGAAGGGGTGTGCCTGCCGAGAGGGGTATTTTCACCCACGAACCCGTTGAATGCGCCGGCAGGGCGGATGAGGTTATCGGCAGGATAGAGAAGGCTATTTCAGGAATCCTCAATCTAAAAAAGATCCCGGTGATGCTGGGGGGCGAGCACACCGTAACTTTGGGCGCGGCAAGGGCTGTAAGGTCATGCCTTCCCGGTGCCGGGATAGTCCAGTTGGATGCTCATGCAGATCTAAGGGATTCCTACGAAGGCACGCCTCTAAGCCATGCCTGTGTCATGAGGCGTGTCCACGAGCTGGGAATGCCATTCATCCAGTTGGGGGTAAGGAGCCTTTGCCTTGAAGAGCATCACTTCAGGCAATCAAACGGTATAGTGTATTATGATGCGCCCGGGATGAATGAAGACGGTCTTCCGAAAACCTGGCTTCCGGAGGATTTTCCCGTAGATGTTTATGTCACCATAGATATTGACTCGCTTGACTCATCCATTATGCCTGCCACCGGGACCCCTGAGCCCGGAGGTCTTTCCTGGTACCTGACCCTTGATATCCTGAGATCAATAGCCGGCCAAAGGCGGGTAATAGGATTTGACCTCGTGGAACTGGCCCCTGTGCCAAGCCTTCACGCGTGCGATTATACGGCTGCAAAGCTTATCTACCTGTTCATGGGTGCAATAGTATCCGGTAGTCCTCACCCCTGAGATCAATCGCTCAATTGCTCTCCATGTCCGATGTGGGCTTATGTATCGAGACTATCTTCTTTTTTTTCAGAATCCCCACCAGATAGCCGTCCATCATCAGATGAATGAAGTGATGGAATACACAGAAAACTAAAGCAAGACCGTGCTGGGGGAAAAGCTTGACCTGGAGCAGTACTGGAAGGGTTAATGTCTTCTGCGCACCCATAAAGAGAATGCTCTCCATACGGCCCCTCGGGATTCGAAACAGATGTATTGATGCGAAGGCTGCCGCAAGAAGAAAGGCATGGAATAAGACAGAAAGAAGAGCGATTATTAATACTTGACCTCCCCCGCTTAGAACCGTTCCTTTTGCCCCTGAAAGCCCCATCCATACCATTAACAGAATCAAACATTGATTGAAAACGGGAATGCCTTTTTGAATGGGAGAAAGGAGGGTCTCCCTCTTCGGCCTGAAAGCGAGCCCTATTATGAGGGGGAGCAGGACAAGCAGGCACATCTGCATGATCATTTTTGCCGTTTCCATGGGGACTGAGTCAACGCTTTGAACAAGGATGGAGAGGGAAAAGGGAACCGTGACGACACTTAGACTGCTGGCAAGCACGGTAATCAGGAGTGAATGGGCCATGTTTCCGCCTGCCGCGCCCGTCATAACCACCCCGCTGCTCATCGTCGTAGGCATGACTGCAATCAGGAACAAACCGATTTTGACAGAGGGATTAATGGGTATTTGCGCTATCATCAGGGCAACTAGGGGCGCTACCAGAAAAATAATTACAATGGAGATCACCGTTCCCCGGATGTCACGAAACCCCGCTCTT
>MNYJ01000174.1 GCA_001874005.1 Desulfobacteraceae bacterium CG2_30_51_40 | reverse complement strand
ACCGCTCCTTTACTCAGATCAACCCTCAAGAGCTTTCCCATGTAACTCATCTTTCTGAACTCCTTAGCTTTGTGTTTCAAAGGCGTTAACTTGTGTCCATCCGGAAATGGCTATTTTCACCGATTTCGGCGTTGGGCTCAAATTTTAATCCTCGAAATACGTCAATGTATTCCTGTGGTTAAAATTATCGCCCGCCTTGAACTCGACGAAACTATCTCATTTCCGTATGGACACTAACTTACATTTTTACAAAAACCGCTGATCCTTTCAATACCCGGAGATTGTATGTAAGATCATCGGGGTCCTGGACAGGCTTCGCCGGAATGGCCAGTGGCCATGGTTTTGCAATTTGCTCATACTAATATTTAAAAGGGATAATGACAACAGGGTTCCACCTTTTTCAAACTTATTTTTGAGTTAAACACCTGGGGCCCTTGGGAAGAGCGATGATAATTACAGTGAAAAGCTACGGCGGTCTCAGGAAATACACAGAGCGGTTGCCGAAAGGCGGATATATGGAAATTCCGGAGGGTGCTTCCCTGGAGGGCGCCTTTACTCTCCTTGAAATCCCGCCTGAGCTTCCTATTGTTTTTTTTGTGAACGGCCGCATCGCTCAAAGAGACCGTATCCTGAAGAAAGGAGACTCTGTCGTGTTCTTCTCGCCTATGGAGGGAGGATGACGAAGTCGTTGCCCCGTGATAGGGAAGGGGAATTACATCGCATTTAGGGAGGATCGCTGATGGACTCGCCAGCCTTTAAGGAGATATTGGATACCCTTGACGCCAACGTTGCTGTAGTTGACCGGAAAGGGATCATCCGCTACGTCAATGCATCCTGGATGAGGTTTGCCGAGGAAAACGGTGATCCGGGTCTCAGGGGGACGGGGATAGGTGTTGACTATCTGGGCGTGTGCAGGGCGGCTGCAAGGGATGAGTCTGAGCTTTCCGCTCTGATTGAGGCAATTGAGATGGTTTTGAAGGGAGAGCTTGGACATTACGCTATTGAATACCCATGCCACAGCCCGGATAAAAAAGGTGGTTCCTCCTGGGAGGAAGGCCTCAAGCTGAATAAAAGTCTCTGCCAGAGGCAAAGGCAGGAAAGCTTATTAACATCTCCCGTGGCAAAGAGCGGCCTGAATCCTTCGGGTCAAGCCCTGATGAGGGGCCATGAGGGCCAAATCTGCAAATGTAAAGGACGTCCCTCTATGAGGGCAGGATGCGGTTTATGGTTTCAAGGAGGGTTGCCATATTGACCGGCTTTTCTATGAAGGCTGACACGTTCAGGAAGAAAACGTCCGCATCCTTTTTCATCCCATGGTAGCCTGAGCAGACGATTATCGGGAGTTCTCTGTTTTCCTTACGGACCTCTTCTATCAACTGGAAACCGTGCATCCCAGGCATCTTGATGTCGGTGACCAGGAGGTCGATTTTCTGCGTTCCCAGCATCTCAATGGCCTGCCGGGCGCCGGATGCGGTGAGCACCTCCCAGGGGGCCTTGTAAAACGTCCGCTTATAACCGCTCAGGACATTCGGGTCGTCATCAACGAACAGCACCCGCTTTTTTGCCTCAGGGGGCGGGGCGAAGAATTTCTTCAATATTCCCTCCAGGAGTGCCGGATCGTCAATAATGATAAGGGAGCGATCCACTTTCAGACGGGTGATCTTCTCTTTGAGGCCTCCCTTTGGGACAAGAAGGATTATAGGAATCTGTTTTTGACTTCTCCGCATCTGCAGGAGCATATCCAGCCATTCCCAGTCCGACGGGGTGCTGTTAAGCAGGAGAATATGGTAGTTAGCAGAGGATTGGGAAAGTGTATCGTAGGCGATGGGAAAGAGACTTATCTCAACCCTTGAGGGCTTTAGACGCTCAACCAGTTCATCGAGTATCCGCCGGGCTTGATCAAAAGACTGGAATCCGATATTTAACGCCGTCATATTGAGTTACCACCCTTTTACAATCTCTGATGCCTTTGGGGCCTGCTCAAGTCGAAGAGATGAAACCGGACACGGCATGCCCACTTACTTCGTCAGCAATTATAAAAGGGGCCATGGATTGTGTCAATCATTGGTGAATGGGTAAATTACCGTGAAAATACACCCCCCACCCCGACCCTCCCCCGCGCGGGGGGAGGGAAATCCTCGACCTCGCAAAGTGCAGAGCCGCAGGAGGATTTTCATTAGCGGGGGCGACAAAATATTTCTGTCATGAGCGTTTGATATGGGGAGAGGGATTTATCAATATCTGCCATCCTCGTATCAAATTCCCCCATTCTCCCTTTAAGGAATATGGGAACAGGGGGGCCTTTCATAATAAAAATATGTAAATGTAAAGGATTGTCCCCAAAATCAAGTCTGGTTGCCGAGGTAGGCCCTCTTGACTTCCCGGTTGCAGGATAGGTCATGAGATGAACCTTCCATTGCAATCAAACCGGTTTCCATCACATAACCGCGGCAGGCTATATGGAGGGCCATGGCTGCTTTTTGCTCCACCAGAAGGATGGTTGTGTGGTTTTCGCTGTTAATGCGGGTTATTGCTTCAAAGATGGTCTTTACAAGCACCGGCGCAAGTCCTAGAGAGGGCTCATCCAACAGCAGCAGCCTTGGGTTTGCCATCATCCCCCTTGCCAGGGCCAGCATCTGCTGCTCTCCGCCTGAAAGTGTTCCTGCCAGTTGACGGCGTCTTTCGTAAAGTCGCGGAAAGATTGAAAAGATATAGGCGTTCGCCTTGCGGATTGCGTCCCTGTCCTTTCGCAGATAGGCCCCCATATCCAGGTTTTCCTTTACGGTGAGAAGCGGGAAAATCCTTCGCCCTTCCGGTACCTGAACAATGCCGAGGGAGAATATCCTATCAGGCGCCAGCCCTTGGATCGGCCTTCCCATGAAAAAAATCTCTCCTTCGCGCGGCGGCACCACTCCGCATATAGACATGAGAAGTGTTGATTTGCCGGCGCCGTTTGACCCTATGAGTGTTACGATTTCTCCCTCTTTAACCTTAATCGAAACGCCTTTTAATGCCTGTATGCCTCCGTAGAAAGAGCGGATATTTTTTACCTCAAGCATCAAAGGATTCTCCCAGGTAGGCCTTTATCACACGAGAGTTTCCGGCAACTTCCTGCGGTGTGCCGGAAGCGATCAGGTTTCCATAGTCAAGCACGTAGATGCGGTCTGAGATGCTCATGACAAGCTTCATGTCATGCTCGATGAGAAGTATTGATACCCCCTCTTCTCTGATCCTGCTCACAAGCCTGTCCATTTCATCTGTCTCGCTCGGGTTCATGCCTGCAGCCGGTTCATCCAGGAGCAGCAGAAAAGGCTCTGTCGCAAGCGCTCTTGCTATCTCAAGCCTTCTTTGCGCTCCGTAAGGAAGTTCAGATGCCTTTTCGTCGGCCCTATTCCCCAATCCCACCTTTGCAAGCATACTGAAAGCAAAATCCATGCACGCACGTTCCTCAGCTCGGGCCTGCTTAGTCGAAAATATTGCCCCCGCGATCCCTGCCCTTGTCCTGCAATGTCTTCCAACCATCACATTTTCAAGCACGGTCATATCTTTAAATAGCCTTATATTTTGAAAGGTCCGTGCTATTCCGAGTTCAGTGACGGCATTGGGCTTAAGACCGTTTATGCGCTGAGGCGCCTTTCCAGGGGGTTGTATAATCATGTCTCCCCTGTCCGGATCATGGACAGATGTTATGCAGTTGAAAAAGGTTGTTTTTCCTGCTCCGTTTGGCCCTATGAGCGCGACTATCTCGTTTCTTCCCACGTCCAGATCAACTTCAGCAAGGGCCCTCAGCCCCCCGAAGTCCATGGTGAGGCCCCGCACTTGCAAGACTTGGTCTCCGTCCACTAAGGCTTTTCTCCCTCGCGTTTTTCTTCAGGGAACTCATAGCGCTTTCGTGTCGCGCTGATGAGTCCCTGGGGTCTGAAAACCATGATGATCACCATTGCCGCCCCAAAGGCCAGCATGCGGTATTCAGAGAAGGCCCTCAGGTATTCAGGCATGAGTATGAGGATGAACGCCCCTAGAATGACTCCAGAAATGGATCCCATTCCGCCTAAAACAACTATGGAAAGTATTATAGCCGACTCCATAAAAGTGAAACTCGCGGGATTTATGAAGGTGGTCTTGGCTGCCAGAAGACAGCCTCCGAATCCCGCCCAGGTCGCCCCCAGGGCAAAAGCGGTGAGTTTGGTTCTGGTCTTGTCTATGCCCATCGCCTCGCAGGCGATCTCATCTTCCCTCAAGGCTATCCAGGCCCTTCCGATGCGGGAGTTTCTGAGTCTTGATACAACCACCATGGTTAAGAGTACGAGGAGGCATACGATATAGAAGAGGTAGATGGTGTGCCCCCTGAGGGTGAACCCGAGGCCGAAATCCCACGGTCTGTCTATGCCCGCTATGCCGCTTGGGCCGAAGGAAAACTCGTTCCAGTTTTCAAGGACAAGCCTTATTATCTCGCCGAAGCCAAGTGTCACTATGGCCAGATAATCGCCCCTGAGCCTCAATACCGGAAAGCCCAGGAAAATTCCCATCACGGCGGCAATGGCTCCTGCCAGAGGAAGGGCCGTCCAGAATCCCACGCCGAAGTGGTGGTTCAGTAGGGCGTAGCAATACGCGCCTGCCGCGTAAAAGGCGACGTACCCCAGATCGAGAAGCCCAGCCAGGCCCACCACGATATTAAGTCCAAGCCCGAGCATTACGTACATAAGGGCGCTTATCATGATGGAGGTCTGGTAGGTGGAAAAAATGAAAGGGAATAGGGCGGCGAAAATAAAAGCCGCGGCCAATGCAGTAGCCTTGCGGCTTTTTTTTCTCTGGAAAAAAAGGCTCAGTCTTTCCTGAAGAGGCTTTTTAAACGAAGTTCCCGCCTCCATGCGGTAAATAAGAAAACGCCAGAGCATGGACAGGGAAAATGCCCCGGCGCCGACATAAACGAGCCTGCTCCATCGCCACTCTATGGTTTTCTCAAGGGGGGAGACTTTTATGACCATGATTGGAAAGGTGAGAAACATGAACCACAGCGCTATGCCAAGGGACTTAAGGGTGTTGAAGCCGGTCTTCGGCAGCCGGTCGCGCAAGTTTCTTCGTGAAGCCGGAAGACTATAGCCGTCACAAGAGGCGGTCTTGCCGATTGATGGAGCGTTTTCATGCTTTATCGGCATAAGCCTAGACCTTCTCCGCTGAGCTTCTTCCCAGTATCCCCGACGGTTTGCAAATCAGGATGAAAACCAGGAGCCCGAAGGCGAATACATCCTCATAATCGCTTGAAACATATCCGGTAGCAAAGCTTTCAGTCCATCCGAGCACCAGGCCGCCAAGGACTGCCCCGGGCAGGCTTCCTATCCCTCCGAGCACCGCGGCTGTGAAGGCCTTGATGCCAGCAATGAAGCCGATATAGAAGTTGATCTGACCCACGTGTGAGGAAATCAGCACGCCTCCTACCGCGGCAAGGGCGCTTCCGATGATGAAGGTTACGGATATAACTCTGTCCACCTTTACTCCCAAAAGCATTGCCATGATCCTGTCCTGAGCCACGGCGCGCATGGCTTTTCCGATTCCGGTAAACTTTATGAATATAGTAAGGAGGGCTGTTGATAAGGCAGTGACCGATATGATTACAAGTTCGCTTGACCTTATGATGGTTACATCCTCCATGAAGGGAAACTCATCTATCAGGGCGGGAAATGATAGGAAATCGGATGTCTGGGCAAGGAGAACGTAGTTTTGAAGAAATATGGACATTCCAATCGCGCTTATAAGCGGCGAGAGCCTGGGCGCCTTTCGAAGGGGTTTGTAGGCGATCTTTTCAAGGGTAAAGCCGTAGGCCGCTGAATAGATTACGGCTGCAAGCCCGGCGATGGCCAGAAGAGACCAACCGTCAAGCCCCAGCATGGAAAGGGCGCTTGCCGCGATAAGGGCCGTAAAGGCCCCTATCATGTATATCTCTCCGTGGGCGAAATTTATTAGCTGGATGATCCCATAGACCATCGTGTAGCCGAGGGCTAAAAGGGCATAGATGCTCCCCCTGGTGAGACCTCCGAAGAAAAGCTCAAGAAAATATTCCATCCGCCGCGCTCTCGGGGGCCGATCTACTTTCCGACCTCGGCATACCTGCCCTTCACCACCTGATACATCGCAAAGCCTATTCCCAAAGCGTCTCCTCTTTCATCGAAACTGATTTTTCCAAGAGGAGTATCGAACCACGTTCCTCGGAGTGCCTTGCTTATCGCCTCTGAATCTGTTGAACCGGCCTTTTCTATTGCCTCAAGAAGACAGATCGCGGCCGCATAGGCGTTAAGGTAAAATGCCCCCGGATCGGAAGCGTAAGTCTTCTTGTGCTTTTCTATGGCCTCAATCGCCATGGCGTTTTTGGATGTGTCAATGGGACCGGTCGCATACACTCCTTCAGCGTATTTGCCAGCAACCTTTATGAAGGTGTCGTCCCTTACTCCGTCATCTGATATAAAAACAGCCTTCATCTTTTTCTTTTTCATTGTGGATATGATCTTGGCCGCCTCCGGGTGATAGCCGCCATAAACGACCGCGTCCGCCCCTGAGGATTTTATCTTCTGTACGATAGCCGAATAATCAACGGCCCCCGGGGTGATTCCCTCAAAAAGCACTGGTGGGACTCCTTTTTTCCCAAAAAAACCTTTCGCAAACTCGGCAAGACCCTTTCCATAGTCACCCTTGTCATGGACTATCGCCACCTTCTTTACCTTGAGCGTGTTCACGGCGAATTCCACCTGCAGCATTGCCTGGGCGTCATCGGGGGAGATAGTTCTGAAGAAGTTGGGATAGACCCCGCTCTTGGTTAATTCAACATTGGTGGCGGAAGACGACATTATGATCTTGCCCGCGTCCTTGTAGAGGGTCAGAGCAGCCTTGGTAGCGCCGCTGCAGATGTGGCCGAGAACAAGCGCCACATCCTGAGATACCAGTTTAGTAGCCACATTTGCCGCAACCTCGGGTTTGCAGACATCATCTTCTGCCAGGATATCCACCTGTTTACCCAGTATCCCGCCTTTGGCATTTCTGTCGGCAACTACCAGTCTGGCTGCGTTGAGAGATGGAATCCCATAGGAGGCAAGATCGCCGGTATGTGCACCTGCCACTCCTAGTTTGATCGTGTCCAGGGCAAAGACAGGCGCGGCGGATAAAACCATAACAAGGACAGTGAGAAAAGAATTCATGATCTTCATATAACGCTCCTTTCTTTGTTCGAAAACGGCCCTCATGGACTTCATGTATCAAAGCCCTATGAGCATACTAATCCATGGGTTGCAAGCGGGTCAATAGTCGGATAGGCTAATGCGCCAGCAGATAGAAAGTGGTTGGCGAGACCTAAATGTAAGATGATACTTAGCTTTGCCTGGCACTTGGATTCCGGATCAAGTCCGGAATGCCGCATGCAGCAGAGTGTGCACCCCGCTTGATGAAACTGTGGAGTTTTATATCAAAGTACATCGTCATACCGGTGTAGGCCGGTATCCAGTCTTTTTTCCGGCCTGGGCAGGAATGACGGCCTGGATTACGGATCAAGTCCGGAATGACATGCGGTATTTTCATGCTTCGTTGTACCCCATTTGGGCATGGCCGTTAGTCGGCAGAGAGGATGAATTCGTTGTTAAGGTTAGACGTGTCGGAGAGAATATGAAATCTGGTGTGCAGGAGCCGAAACTGACAAATGCGGGAGGGGCCGTGGCGGGCATATCGGCCTCTGCGGAAGCCCATCTGGTGCTTGCCGAATTAGCCGCTGTTTATGAATATGCGCCTATTGCAATGTTGCTTGTTGATCGTGATGTTCGGGCGGTCAGGGTCAACGCCTATGCCGCAAACCTTGCTGGAAGGCCCCGGGAAGAGATGATCGGTATGGTGGTAGGGGAGGCCATGCGCTGCATCCATCATCTTGAAAATCCAAAGGGGTGTGGATTTTCATCTTCTTGCGAGACTTGTCCTATACGACTTGCGGTATCTTCCAGTTTCACGGACAAGCAGGGCAGGGAGAATGTGGAGGTGTGGCTTACGATCGTCAAGGGTGTGGACAAGGATGAACGCTGCCTCCTGCTTTCGACATCTTATCTGGACGGGGAAGGTTTGGAGAGGGTTCTTCTATGTGCCAGGGACATAACACATCAAAAAAAGGCCGAAGATGCTTTGAGGCAGAGCGAAGAGAGGTGGCAGTTCGCACTTGAAGGATCAGGAGACGGGGTCTGGGATTGGAACGTCGAAACCAATGAGGTCTTTTATTCACGACAGTTGAAGGCCATGCTGGGCTACGCTGAAGATGAGATATCAAACAACCTGTCTGAATGGGACAGCCGCCTCCATCCGGAGGATCGGGATTATGTCTATGGGGAGTTGAAAAAGCACTTTGAAGGAATCTCTTCTGTTTATGTGAGCGAGCACAGGCTTCGCTGCAAAGATGGCTCTTACAAGTGGATACTTGACAGGGGAAAGGTTATATCCCGCACGGAAGACGGCAGGCCCCTGAGAGTTATAGGGACGCATACGGATATATCCGCAAGAAAAGAGGCGGAGTTCGAAAGGGAAAGACTTGAAGCGCAACTCATTCAGGCCCAGAAGATGGAGTCCGTGGGAAGACTTGCGGGAGGTGTCGCCCATGACTACAACAACATGCTCGGGGTGATAATCGGACACGCGGAACTGGGGCTTGCCGAGCTGGGTGCCGAAAGCCCCGTGAGTGATGATCTGGAGCAGATACTGAAGGCTGCGCAGAGATCAGCGGATATAACCAGGAAACTTCTCGGATTCGCTCGTAAGCAGACTATCTCTCCAAAGATTCTTGATCTCAACGATACGGTCACCGGTATGCTGAAGATGCTGAGGAGGCTGATAGGAGAGGAGTTTCAGATCGCATGGATGCCTGGAGGAAATCTAAGTCCCATCAAGATGGACCCATCTCAATTGGATCAGATACTGGCGAATCTTTGCGTCAACTCCAAAGACGCAATGGCCAAGGGAGGCAATATCACCATCCGCACGGGGAAGGCGCATCTGGATGAGGCTTACTGTTCGGCGCACGCCGGCTTTGTCCCGGGCGAATACGTGATGCTTTCGGTGAGTGACGAAGGCTGCGGCATGGGAAAGGAGACTCTTGACCATATCTTCGAGCCATTTTTCACAACTAAAGAAGTCGGTAAGGGAACCGGCCTCGGGCTATCCACGGTGTACGGCATAGTGAAGCAAAACAATGGATTCATAAACGTCTATAGCGAGCCGGGAAAGGGCACCACAGCAAAAATCTATTTTGTGCCGCAGCGTCTTGAGACCACCGAAAACATGCATGCATCCGGCTCAGGGATAGTGAGAGGAAAAAATGAGACGATACTCCTTGTGGAGGACGACAGGGGCATCCTGGATATAACCCACAGTATGCTTGAAAGACTGGGCTATAGGGTCATATCGGCCCAATCCCCGAAAGAGGCGCTTTTGCTATCGAAGCGAGATCCGTCTGAAATCAATCTCCTCATGACGGATGTAGTCATGCCCGATATGGATGGAAAGGAACTGGCCTCTCTGCTTAAGGTCGAGCGTCCCGGCCTCATAACGCTCTTTATGTCCGGATATACCTCCGAGGTCGTCCTCAGGCATGGTATAGTGGACAAGGGTGACAAGTTCATCAGTAAACCGTTTTCTGTCTCTGAACTTGCGGCCAAACTGAGAGAGACACTGGATAACAGGAATTAAGAACTGTATTTGTCGGCAAATGTGGCGGCTTCCTCTTTGAGCCACCGCAGAAGGCATTCAATATTCCTGGCCTTAAACCCATAGAGAAGATTAAGAAACGCGTCTTTTTCACCTTTCGGATGCTTCCTGATTCTCTCCTGTAACGCTTCGATCGCATCTATCTGGGCCAGTACAAGTTTCATGGCTCCCGGAAGTGAGAGATGCCGGAAAAAGAACAGCTTACAGATAAACTCCATCCTCAAGTCTCTGACATGAGGTACAGGCCGATTGACCCAGGCCTCAAAGGCATCCCTTCCCAGAGGAGTCACATGGAAGACCCGTTTGGATGGTCTGATATCCTGCGCCTCGGATCTTGATACGACAAGCCCTTCCTGCTCCATCCTCTTTAAGAGGACATATAGCTGGCTGGTGCTCACTCTCCAGGCGCCCTCAAGGGCCGATTCCAGGAATCGCATAATTTCGTAACCGTGTCTTTCACCGGGGATAAGCGTCCCCAGGATCACAAAATCAGTGGGTGTTCTAGGCTTCATTAGAGCTTTGACCTCAGCGCTTTTTCTTGCGATCAACCTCCATTATCCCTCCCTCTCGACGGGGGAGGGAGGGGTGGGGGTGATTTTCATGCTTCGTTGTGCCCCTTTCAGGGCATGACCGTTAGTCAGTCTCCTATGGACTTCCATGATATGAAAATGCCTTTCGCATTACAAGTCGAACCGGTGTGTCACCTGAAAGAAGCACCAATCGGCAGCCTTGGTGTCGGCTGCCCTCTCTACGAATCCTCCAGGCAGGAAATGGCCGTAGCCGGTCTGGACTTCCATCTTGCCATATCTCTTGGGGATTAATTCCTTAATGTCCCATTTGATTACCACATCTAATTCCACTCCGACATCATAGCCGCTTCCTCCTGACTTGTCGCGATAGAGCCCGGGGTTCAACGACCAACCGTCTTTATCGCTTGCTAGCCAGAACTGATGCAGTTCAGCCTTTATAAGCAGGGACTTTATTGGGGATAGCTCGAGGTTTAACTGTAAGTCTTCGAGGTTGCTCCAATCAAAAAGATTCATCCTCCCATACATGAGATCCTTAGCCCCGAAAACCCCGTCGAATGTCTCCCTCACCCCGTCTTCAGGATCTCCGTCGCCTGTTGCATAACTGTACTCTGCAGAGATAACCGGCCTAAGAAATGAGTTGCTGAATCCTTTGCCGATGAGGGCGTGGACTGCGTAAGCCCTGATGGTGTCTGCGCCGTAAGTGCCGCGCTGCAGGACGAAGGTTAAATCATAGAAGAAATCAAGAGGCAGTTCGCCTGATATCCTCGCACCTGGGGATAGGGGAAAATAGTCTCCCTTGCCGTCCTCTCCCTTGTATGATTCATGTCTATCAAACTTGAACACCATGAAAGGTTCCAGGAAGAGGCCCTGTGAAAGCTCAATATGGGAATATGATCCTATTGCGTTAAAATGATGCCTGTGCCGCCAGCTTAATACCTCTGGGTCATTAATCTTGTTGGCTCCGAAGAGAATATCCAAGAAATTCCTGCCCTTTTTGAAGGAGAAAACTGCCGCATCCCAGAGATAACGGCCGGAATTTCCCCACTCTCCCGGACCGAAGATGCGGTTGTCGCCATAACGTAGGCTTTGCCTTCCGATCTTCATTGTGAGATTTTCTAACCCGATATTCTTGAGGTGCAGGTATACGTCGTAAGGCTCGGTGTATTCTTTATAGGGATTGTTGGGCCGGCCAAGGGCCGAAGCGAAAAATCTTTCGTCCTGGATGCCTAGATCAAATGCCCTCGAATCTTGTATGCCCAGCGAAAACAGGGCATTTTCGGTTAAGCCCCATTTCATTGCAGCCCGCAGACGCTGTAGGATAAATGCATCCTGCGCCGGGCCAATCTTTTGCGCGGGCCCGTAGAAATTGACACCAAAGTTGTCAAGAAATTCGTACCGATACCTCAACTGGAAATACCCTGAAAAATCCGAAGAGGCTTCGACTGTGCTTGATATGAGACAAAATGCCAGCATCGCCAATGCGCGTTTCATCACGACCTCCTTATTATATCAATCCAAACTTGGCATGAAGCGGCAGCGATCTAATCAATTCAGAAACATACTCATCCTCATAATCCACAAAATACATTGGAGGGTCATCCACATGTTCTATGATGCCGTTCGACATGAAGGCTACCCGATCTGCTATCTCCGCTACTCCCAGAAGGTCGTGGGTGACATAGAGGGTTGTTGTGCCCAAT
>MNYJ01000038.1 GCA_001874005.1 Desulfobacteraceae bacterium CG2_30_51_40 | reverse complement strand
CATGACTATCTCACCGATAGATATGTCCTCGGGGGGCCTTGCGAGCATGTGACCGCCTTTAGGCCCTCTTACGCTCTTTATGAGCTTTGCCTTCTTGAGGGGTATGATGATCTGTTCCAGATATTTTGCAGATACTTCCTGCCTTCGCGATATATCGGCTATCTGAGCAGGGCCTTTCTGATAGTGCTGAGCAAGGTCAATCATCAGTCTTGTGCCGTAACGGCTTCTCGTGGTCAATTTCATGGGTTCCCATCTCTGCGTCTTGTATTTTCTACCATTAAATTATATTATAAAGACCTTTGGATTTCATGTCAAGCTGCGGCATGTTCCTTCTTTCACTTTTTATGAAAATAGGTTGTCATAACGGCGTAGGCCGGTATCCAGTCATTTATACCTGGATTCCGGATCAAGTCCGGAATGACGTGCGGCATTTTCATGCTGTGTTGTGCCCCTTTCAGGGCATGACCGTTTATATGAAAATGCGCCTTCCCTTTATTCCTCCCCCTCCACGGGGGAGGCAGGGTGGGGGTGATTTTCATCCTTCGTTGAGCCCCTTTCAGGGCATGACCGTTAGTGGGTAGTCCCAGGCAATGGGGTATCTTCCAGGGCCTCAGAAAGGAAATTGGAAGATATGACTATATTTATGAATACGAGGAGGTGGTTTTATGGAGAAGGTGAAATGGGAGATAAAGGATATTTTGGGGCTCTCCGGGATATACTGGCAGACCTGCACGCTTCATGCGGCCGTAAAACTGGAAATATTCACGCTTCTGAGGGATTCCACCTTAAGCGCCGTGGAGTTGGCCAGGCGAGCGGGCACAAACGACAGGGCAACTGAGACGCTCTGTAACGCGCTTGCGGCAATGGGCCTGATTACCAAAGAGGCCGGAGGCTTCCATAACTCCGAGTCGGCCCGGAAGTATCTGATCAAGGATAGTGCCGGCTATATCGGGCACATGATAATGCATCATCATTATCTGGTTGAGGCATGGGCCAAACTCCACGAGGCTGTAAGAAACGGAAAACCTGTAAGGAAAAGATCCGTATTTGAGGATGGCGAAAGAGAGGCCTTCCTTATGGGCATGTTCACCCTCGCGATGGGGATAGCTCCCCGCCTTGCCGAGGAGCTGGACCTCTCAGGTAGGGCTAATCTACTTGATCTCGGAGGCGGTCCCGGCACCTATGCGATCCATTTCTGCCTGAAAAATCCGGAGCTGAAAGCCACCGTGTTCGACATGCAAGAGACAAGGCCTTTTGCCCAAAAAACCATTGCCCGATTCGGACTCAACGACAAAATAACATTCCAGCCCGGAGACTACACCAAGGACCCAATAGAAGGCCCTTACGACGTCGCATGGCTTTCTCATATCATGCACGGAGAGGGGCCGGATACCTGTCTAGCCATTTTGAAAAAGGCCGTTAGGGCGCTGAGGCCGGGAGGCATCATAATGATCCATGAATTCATCCTTGATGAAAACCTGGCATCCCCGCTATTTCCGGCAATATTTTCCCTGAATATGCTTGTGGCCACAAAGGACGGCAGGGCCTACTCGGAAGGGCAGTTGAGCGAAATGCTGCTTGAGGCCGGCGCCCGCGATGTCGAAAGGCTCGACTTCCAAGGGCCGAATGATTCAGGCATCATAAAGGCCCGGGTTTGACGGCGGGCTGTAATAGCCGCTTTGCAAAGGTTTTATATGAAAATGCCCGTTCCCTTTAGCCTTCCCCCTTTGCCGTAGGTACACCGGGATGCCTCTGCATTATTTCCTCCCTTCGACGAGGGGTGGGGGTGATTCTCATGTTTCATCGTGCCCCATTCGGGCATGGCCTCAGGGTAAACGCCCTGACGCGGGGTTTTCGCCTAAAAAGACCCGCCCGAACTGCCCCGGCATGACCGGTTTTCAATCAACTACCTCCTCCCTGTTAAAGTCCCTCGCGGCAAGAGTTCCGGAGGCCTCGAACGTCCTTATCCATTCTTCCACGCGACCGAGGCCATAAGCTTCTTTCCATGCCTGCACTATGGAATCCACCGGAACATCGGCAAAGACGCCGTGGTATCGCACATATTCAATAAACCTTTGGCTATCCATATTGAATGGCTGGAACATGGAGTCTTCGCGCCCGTTAAACTCCAGGGGAAGCACTCTGTGGCGTTCACACAATTCACGGTTGAAGGCGGGTGTCGCCTTGACCCAGCGATTTTCCAGATAAAGCTCGTTGAACCCATGATATACGAATAGGTCTGAACCCATATATTGCCTGAGCTGCCTGGTCGAAAGATGGTTTTTCACATCCGCAAATCCAAGGCGCGCAGGTATCCCGGATGCCCTGGCCAGAGCGCAGAGGACGGAGGCCTTGCTCACGCAGTAGCCGCGTGCGCTCTTAAGCACTAAGCTTGCCCTGTAGTGTTCGGGCTTGAAGAAGGGGTAATAGGGATCATATCTAAGACCGTCACGAACGGCATAGTAGAGGAGCACGGCCTTTTCAACATCCCCTTCAATTCCTTTTGTAACGGACCGGGCAAATGCTATTACTTCAGTATCTTCTGAATCTATTATAGAAGTGGGTGAAAGATAAACGGCAAGGGCTTCCGACATGGTTTCCTGTAAGCCTCCTGGAAATAGCTTTTATCTTATCAGGGTTTGGAATCAAAGGCAAAGGGGCCCGAGACCATATTTTCCTTGACATATAGTTATGATGTAGCTAAAATGTAATTAAAGGTAAGGTTTTATTTTAGGTCTTTAATTTATAATTATTCATCCAAACCAATTAGTTATGATTTATAATCGCCTTACCTGATTATGATGCTTACTGATATGCCAAACGACAAAAAATCAAAGGATCCCCTTCAACTTGAACCCGATTCGCCAACAGAGAGGGTCAAGTTTGAGGTTTTCGGGGAGGAGATGGTAGAAAAGACCGTCAAGCTCAGCGGTAACAGCGGCCGGGTCTATCTGCCCCCTGACTGGGTGGGATCCCGGGTGAAAATAATCCGGATAGACTGAGGGTTTTAGGAAAGTAATGAGCGAGTCACTTGCAAATCTCATAATCCGTCCAATCAGGGTTGAAGACGCAGACGAGATCAACCGAATCCATACAATGATAATGCAGGATCCGCCGGCCACCGACTTCAGACGCATCGTAGAAGCGCAGCTCCTGAGGGGTGAGAGTGCAAGCTTTGTGGCGGAGATTGACGGTAAGATTGCCGGATTTATGATCAGCTACATCGTTTATGGCGGATACGGTCTTGAGAAAAGCGCATGGATTGCAAACTTGGGCGTTCACCCCAAGTGGATGGGACAGGGCATCGGAAAGCTGCTCGCTGAGGAGATAATAGCTTTCTACAATAAGAAGGCCATCAAATATATATTTACCTCTGTCAGGTGGGATTCGGCAGACCTTTTGTCATTTTTTAAGACCCTGGGCTTCGACAGGAGCAGCTTCATAAATCTGAGAAAAGAGCTTTGAAGCGGTTGGTCCTCTCTAACCCCCATGCCTGAATGGGGCACAACGAAGGATGAAAATCACCCCTACCCCTCCCTCCCCCGTCAAGGGGGAGGAGTAAAGGCGAGGGGCATTTTCATATAAACAGTCATGAACGACAAGAGCCACAACAAAGAAAGAATGAAGGTCACACCGTTTACTGTCGAGGGTTAGGGATATTGGTTTACTGCAATATTCAAGCTGATCGCAAAGGCAACAGGCATTGTCAGGTAAGGCTTATAACATAGGTTAAGGGGTTCAAAAATGAGGTACGCTGAGACAGGATTTAACCTTGAAATAGATCTTTCAAAGGGGAGTATTGACAGGGTCGAGACTGACCCGAGGCTGACCGAAGAGCACCTGGGAGGTCTTGGTACCAATGCCAGGATATTATGGGACAGGGTTCCTGCCGAGGCAGAGCCCTTCTCTGCCGAAAATCTCCTTATATTCGGGACAGGCCTCCTGTGCGGCACTCCGGCAACGGGTGCCAATCGAACCGTTGTTTCAACCTTCTCTCCTCAGACCCGCTTGATGGCCTACTCGATGATGGGGGGATTCTGGGCGCCGGAACTAAAGTATGCAGGTTATGACAAGGTCATACTCCGGGGCAAGTCGCCCGACCTTGTCTATATATGGATCAACAACGACAAGGTTGAAATACGAGACGCCTCTCATCTCAAAGGGAAGGGCGCGGTAGAAACAGCTCAACTAATCCGGGAGGAACTCAAGGAACCCAAGGCTCAGGTAGCCTCCATAGGCCTTGCAGGAGAAAGCAAGGTCTATTTCGCCTCCATAGAACAGGGAAGATCTAGTGCAAGCCGAGCAGGATTAGGTGCGGTAATGGGCGATAAGGGTGTGAAGGCCATTGCCGTACGGGGGACCAAGGATTTGAAGCTGGCCCGCCCTGCAGAATTTATGGCCCTATGCAATGAGGTGCTTAAGTACATAGAACGGCGTAACGAAAATCCCATCCAGGGAGTAATGCCGATTCTTGCCGGTCTTGGGTCGCCTCAGGAGATGGCGGTACATGACGAGAAATGGCATACCGAGAATTTCGCATGGGGAAACGCGAGACTCCGGAGGAAAGACTTCTGGAATGATGAGATCGCAAAGAAATGGGCAGAGACCCTGGATTCAATGCGCACGCGCCTCATAAGCTGTTATAACTGCCCTATGAAATGCGGCGGGACCATTACTGTGCCGGGACTCCCCACTTACATGATGAAGTGTTTCTCAAAGCTTACCTATACGATGGCCGCGATGTCTGATCTGGATTTCGGCTTGAAGATTGCGCAGAGGGCAACAGAATACGGAGTGGACGGTTTTTCAGCCCCCCAGGTAATGGCCTTTGCAGTTGAACTCTATGAGGCAGGCATCCTCACCGATCAGGATATGCCCGGTTTCCCGGCCGATAACGAAGAAAGGTTCTACTGGCTGCTAGACAGGATCGTGAGGAGGGAAGGGATAGGAGATATACTTGCCAACGGTACACACTGGGCAGCACAGCAGATAGGCAAGGGAGCCGAGGCATACGCCCACAATAACATTAAAAAGCATGAGCAGCTTCCTCTCAAACTGGGCATGCTAAATCCAATCTATTTCCTTATGTATGCCACCGGTGAGAAGATAAACATCACCCAGATAGAAGGTCAATTCCCGCAGTCGCCCTTCCCTACCAGAGAGGAAAGGGAGGCATTCGTAAAGGACTGGATACAGGTCCCTGATGAGAAATTCAAGCAATACTTTCTTGACTGGGAGCTTAGAGGAGAAAAATCCATCCCCTTCTATCCCACTGTCGAGGCTACCTGCGACATAGTGGATTGGCAGGAAAGGATGCACTACATAGACGATGCGCTGGGAGTTTGCGCGGGCCTTTCCTCATTTCCCCTAAAGCCGCCCTACCATATACACAACTATCCCAAGTTCATTTCCGCGGGCGCCGGCATTGAGATGGATGAGGACAGACTGACACAGGTTGCAAGAAGGAACAGAAATCTTGTCAGGGCGCTAAACGTAAGAAGAGGGATGAGAAGAAAAGACGAAAAGCCGCCTGAAGACCACTGGAAAAAGAGATTCCCCGAGCTTGAAGAAAAGCTTTTAAACGAATACTACAAGTTCAGGGGCTGGAATAAGGATGGAATACCGACTAAGGAATCCCTGCACGAACTGGGGCTCGACTTTGTAGGCGAGGACTTCATAAAGAGGGGGATATTGCCGGACAAGGAGTCCGCCCCATCAAGCTAGACTTTAGCTAAAACAGATAAGAACACCAGTTAAGAGGTCATAATCGTCATGGGTGAAAAGAAAAAGAAAATAGTTAAGACGATAAAAGTTGATGTTGATAAATGTAACGGCTGCAGGGCATGTGAGGTGATCTGCTCCGCCTTTCACGCTGCGCCCAAATACAGCAGCAATAACCCGGCCAGAAGCCGCATCCGTGTTATTCATGAACCCTTGAAGGACATCTACATTCCGGTCTATGCGGGTGAATACACCAAGGCCGAGTGTACCGGCAGAGACAAGTATGTCATTGACGGGAAGGAATACGATGAATGCGCGTTCTGCAGGGCCTCATGCCCGTCCCGGGATCTCTTCAAGGAGCCTGACTCCGGTCTCCCTCTTAAATGCGATATGTGCGAAGACGATCCACCACAGAAAGAGCCCTTGTGTGTTCAGTGGTGCCTCAACAAGGCCCTGATCTATGAGGAAAGGGAAGTGGAAGTGGATGAAGAGGAAGAAGTAAAAAAGGAAGATATGGAGATAGGTCTCGAGGCCCTGCTGGACAAGTACGGTTTGGATAAGATAACCGAAACCGTTGCGCGACTTTCAATGTCAAAGAAGGGCTGAGACCTTACCGCAGGAGAAGAGGTTTATACAGTGGAGACCGTAGCCCCTTACAAAGAGATCATAGACGTCATAAAAGCAAGCGGCGGAGATGCCTTTAAGAAATGTTTTCAATGCGGATTATGCGACACCGTCTGCCCTTGGAACAAGGTCACAAAATTCAGTATGCGCAAACTTGTGCGGGAGGCGACCTTCGGCCTCACTGAGATAGAAAGCGAAGATATTTGGCTTTGCACAACCTGCGGCCGATGCCCTCAGAGGTGTCCCAGAGATGTCAAGCAGATAGACTCAGGCATTGCATTAAGAAGAATCGCTAATGAATACGGTATATTTCCTCCTCATGTAAAGTCTGTCCGTACCATAAACGCAAGCCTTGTAGCAGAGGGCAATCCTTTAAACGAGGAGAGAAAAAACAGGGCCAAATGGGCGGAAGGCATATCTGTCCCTGCCTTTGAAGAAGGCATGGAAATCCTCTATTTCCCGGGCTGCTACCTGAGCTACGACCCGAGGATGAAGAAGGTCGCAAAGGCCACAGCCGCTATCCTTACCAAGGCCGGCGTGGATTTCGGCATACTTGGAGAAAAGGAAAGCTGCTGCGGTGAGAGCATCAGAAAGACCGGAGATGAAGAGCTCTTTAAGCGTCTGGCAAGGGAGAATATAAAGGCATTTATTGACAGCGGCGTAAAGAAAATCCTTGTTTCCTCACCTCACTGTTATCATACCTTCAAGAATGAGTATCCCGATTTCAGGGTCAATTTTGAAATCATTCATATATCCCAGTTCCTCTCTGATCTGATCAAGCAAGGCCGTATAACATTAAGTAAAGCTTATAATAAGAAGATTACTTACCATGATCCTTGTTATCTGGGACGTCACAATGGGATATTTGAAGAGCCCAGGGAGGTACTGAATAGCGTGCCCGGGCTTGAGCTTGTTGAGATGCCGGAATGCCGGGCGGACAGCCTTTGCTGCGGGGGCGGAGGCGGAAGGATATGGATGGAGACTCCGAAAGGACAGAGATTTTCTGATCTCAGAATAGATCAGGCCCTTGAGGAGGGAGCTGAGGTTCTTGTAACAGCATGCCCTTACTGCATAACCAACTTCGAAGACAGCCGCTTGACCAGGGATGCTGTGGACAAAATCGAAGTTAAGGACATAACCGAGATCATAGCAGAAGTGATTTAGTCAACAGCCGGTTGAAAAATCGGCTGCCGGCCTTTTAATCAAAGAAATCTTGTGAGGATATAGAGACGTGGAAAAAGAGACTCTGGAAAAGGACAAGATAGAGCAGCCTTGCGAGGCCTTTTCGGGTAGAAATTTTGGTGATGTTCTAGTTGTGGGAGGGGGGATAAGCGGAATTCAGGCATCGCTTGATCTGGCAACAGCCGGCTTTAAGGTCTATATGGTTGAAAAGGCTCCGGCCATAGGCGGCCACATGGCCCAGCTCGACAAGACCTTCCCGACCAATGACTGCTCTATGTGAATTCTCTCTCCCAAACTGGTCGAGGTCGGCCGGCATCCGAACATTGAGGTCATGACATTAACCGATGTTGACAGAGTCGCTGGGGAGGTCGGCAACTTCAAGGTCACTCTGACCAGAAAGCCCAGATATGTAATAGAAGACAGGTGCACCGGCTGCACCACCTGCATGGAATATTGCCCGGTAAAATATCCCGACAGATTCAACCAGAAAATATCCAAGAATAAGGCCGTCCACATATACTTCGCCCAGGCGATTCCGCTAATAGCCTACATTGATGAAAGCTGCCTTTATCTTAAAGAGAAGAAATGCGGAATCTGCGAAGGGGTTTGTCAGAATAACGCCATAGACCTGGGCCAAACTGCCGAGACATTTGATATCAATGTAGGGGCGATAATACTTTCAGCCGGACTCGAGCCTTATGATCCGAGCTTAAAGTCGGAATACGGCTACGGAAAAATGCAGAACGTTGTGACCAGCATGGATTATGAAAGGCTTCTCTGCTCAACGGGTCCATACGAAGGCGAGATATTGCGTTCATCCGACAAAGACCATCCCCACAAGATTGCCTGGATCCAGTGCGTTGGTTCAAGGCGCGTTACTCCGGGCGACAACAGCTATTGTTCCGCCGTATGCTGCACTTACGCCCAAAAACAGGTTATCCTGACAAAGGATCATATAGCGGATGCCCAGTGCACTATATTCCATAACGATATTCGCTCCTTCGGTAAAGACTTCGAGAGATACTATGAAAAGACGGCAGCGCTTCCAGGAATCCGTTTCATCAGAAGTTATGCCTCTATAGTAAGGGAAAATCCTGAAACCAAGAGCGTCGCCATTCGATACTCCACCCATGATGATGGGGTAAAGGAAGAGGAATTTGATCTGGTTGTATTGTCAGTAGGCTTGACTCCTCCTGCTGAAGTTAAATCCCTAGCTGAAAAATTCGGCATAGAACTAAACGAGCATCGGTTCTGTAAAGTGAACCCGGTCAACCCTATGGAGACCTCTCGTCCTGGAATATTTGTGAGCGGTGTCTTCCAGGGACCCACCGATATTCCTGAATCAGTCTTCAGCGCAAGCGGCGCCGGCTCTCAATGCGGCCAGCTCCTCAATTACCGGCGTGGAAAGCTGACCAAGGATAGAATCTATCCTGCTGAAAGGGATGTCTCTCAGGAGGAGCCAAGGATTGGCGTCTTTGTATGCCACTGCGGGGCTAATATCGGAAGGATAGTTAATGTGCCTTCCACAGTGGAATACGCCCTTACCCTCCCGAATGTTGTATATGCTCAGGAGCAGCTATTTTCCTGCGCCACTAATTCTGCCAAACAGATAACGGACACGATAAAGGAAAAGGGGCTTAACCGGGTTATTGTCGCCGCGTGCAGCCCGAGGACACTCGAACCCCTGTTCAGGGATACGCTTAGAGAGGCAGGCATCAATCAATATTACTATGACATGGCCAACATTCGGGAGCATTGCTCCTGGGTACACTCTCTGGAGAAAGAAGAGGCTACAAATAAGGCGCAGGACATTATCCGCATGTCTGTTGCCAGGGCGAGCCACTTGCAGCCCCTGCAGGAGATTAATCTCCCGGTGAACAAGGCCGTCCTGGTAGTGGGCGGAGGAATTGCCGGAATTACCTGCTCCCTATCATTGGCCAAACAGGGACACGATGTTTATTTGCTCGAAAAGGATACGGATCTGGGAGGCATAGCCAGAAGGCTTCATTATACGCTTGAGGGGCTGGATGTGCAGGCATTTCTCAACGACCTCATTGGTAAGGTCTATAAACATCCCATGATTCATGTCTATACGGGCTCCGCCATAACAGATGCTTCAGGCTATATTGGTAATTTCGTAACAAAGATTAAATCCGAAAGAGGCACAGCGGAGATAAAGCACGGCGCTACCATAATCGCCACAGGCGCCGATGAGTTCAAACCCACGGAGTATCTCTATGGACAGGACGAAAGGGTGCTCACCACCCTCGAACTCGAGGAAAGAATTGCTAGGGGCGATGAAAAGATTCTGAGCGCCGGAAGTCTGGTGATGATCCAGTGCGTCGGATGCAGAAATGAAGACAGAAACTACTGCGCCAGGATATGCTGCAGCCATGCGATAAAGAATGCCCTGAAACTTAAAGAGATCAACCCCCAGATGGATATCCATGTCCTGTACCGGGATATGATGACCTATGGATTCAGAGAAGATTATTACCGGGAGGCGTCAGACAAAGACGTAAAGTTTGTTCGTTATGAACCGCAGGACAGACCCTGCGTGGAAACCGCGGAAGAGGAAGGCCGACCCGTATTGAGAGTAACAGTACCTGATTATATCCTGGGCAAAAAACTGGCGATAGACGCGGATATTGTATCCCTTTCAGCTGCAGTCATACCATCGAAGGATAACGTCAATATCTCTCAGTTATTCAAGGTTTCCCTCGGGCCTGATGATTTCTTCAAGGAAGCCCATGTGAAGCTGCGTCCGGTGGAATTCGGCACGGACGGAGTGTATCTCTGCGGTATCGCCCACTATCCCAAACATATCCCAGAGACAATTAACCAGTCATACGGAGCCGCCGGCAGGGCCATAACCCTGCTTTCAAGAGATACCGTGACGGTTTCAGGCTCTGTCTGTGAGGTTAAGGAGAGCAGTTGCATCGGGTGCGGACAATGTATTTCCGCCTGCACCTATGGCGCGATAGAATTTCGTGATACGCGGCAGGGTAAAAAGGCAATAGTCAACCCTGTCATCTGTAAGGGTGACGGGCTTTGTAATGCTAAGTGCCCCACAGGGGCAATACAGCTTAAGCATTTTACCGATGAAGAACTATTGAGCCAGGTTGATGCGGCGGCTTAATCCTTTTTGAATTTATTGTCATGTATAAGCAGGCATTTTTGCAGATAAAAGAGGTGAATACGGATGGTCACAGATCCCAATTTTAGGCCGAAAATACTAGGCTTTGTATGCCACTGGTGAGCATACGGCGCTGCCGACCTAGCTGGAGTTTCCAGACTACAATATGCGACTGAAGCAAGGCTTATTCGGGTCATGTGTTCCGGTAGAGTTGATCTGGCATTTGTTCTCAGGGCCTTTCTAAACGGTATGGACGGAGTGATCATAGGCGGTTGCCGACTGAATGAGTGTAATTATGTCACTCACGGCAACTACCATGCTCTAGCCATGGTGCTTTTGTGCAAGAAAATTATTGAGTTCATCGGATTTAATCCTGACAGACTCGGAATCGAGTTTCTGTCCTCCAGTGAAGGCATCCATTTCGCCGAGATAATGAATACCTTCTCTGCGAGGATCAAGAAACTTGGGCCTCTCGGAAAGTCCGAAGGCATTGACGAGGCTGAACTCAAGTCAAAGATAACGAGTGTCGCAAGGCTTGTCCCCTACATCAAGATGGTCATGAAGGAAAAGCTTTCAACCCGTATCGCCAGTAAAGAAGAATACGAAACGCTTTTCGCAAGAGAAGAAATAGATAGTCTGTTCCGCGATGTAGTCTCCTACTACATTGATCCGGACAAGTGCCAGGCCTGCATGATCTGCTCAAAAAAATGCCCGGTGGAAGCAATATCAGGCGGCAAAAACCTTATCCATATTATTGACCAGGAAAAATGTATCAAGTGCGGCACCTGTTTTGAGGCATGTCCACCAAGGTTTGGAGCGATAAGGAAGTTGTCCGGCGAGCCGGTGCCCCCACCTGTCCCTGAAGAAAAGAGGACGGTAGCGAGAAAAGCAAAGGAAAAGGCTGCATAGATCGGAAATCAGAAAAGGAGGCAGCCGGCTCTTTCGCCTGAGTCGGGATCGCAATCTGGATCCCCGTAAAGAAGGGCATCATGGTCCTGTTGTCAATGTCTGGTTTCGAAGACAACATAGACCAGTTTGGGTTTTTGTGGCTGGAGGTGTTTCCACCAGACCCTTTAAATTATACAAGGATACTGTGAACGGGAGTGAGAGAAACATGGATAAGAGCGCCATTAAGATCAGACTCATGAAGGCTGATGATTTTGATGCCCTGGTCAGGATTGACGAAAAAATAGTGGGGATTTCCCGCCCTGATTATTACAGGATGAAGCTTGAGAGGCTCTTGCAATCCAGGGACTACGTGCCTGCGTCGCTTGTTGCCGAAAAGGAAGACGGAGCCATGGCAGGTTTCGTTATGGGGGAACTCTATATTGGAGAATATGGTATCTCCCAGGAAAAGGCAACGCTGGATACGATCGGGGTTGATCCCGACTTCCAGCATAAAGGCCTCGGGAAAAGGCTGCTCAATGAGTTTATCGCCCACGTGAAATCTCTGGGCGTCACAAAGATAAGCACACTGGTTGAATGGAACGATTCAAGGCTGATACATTTTTTCAGCGCGAACAATTTCAGCCCATCAAAGACCATCAATCTGGAACGTGCAGTATAAGGGCGCCCGTCAAGAATATCCTGCCGCAATCGCCGGCAAAGCCTTTTTAAGGCACTTTTCTGCTACTGTTTCCCAGTCCCGGCACTCAAAGCCTCAGGTTGCTTCAGGCGGCCGTAGCCGCAATAGACATGAATCCCTGATTCCTTGGAAGGAGACGCAAGTGTCATGTTGAGGGAATCCGCCAGTTCTACCGCCAGCGCCGTGGCTCTGGATGCGGACAGAACAAAGGGAATTTTGGCCCTTGCGGCCTTCTGAACCAGCTCATAGCTTATCCGGGAAGAAAGTATCAGCACCCCTGCACGGTGGAGGGAGTTTCGCAGGAAAAGCCTTCCTATTGCCTTATCCAGTGCGTTATGGCGTCCTACGTCTTCTGCCAGGGACAAAAGTTCAAGATCAGGCGTATAGATCGCCGCCGCATGTGAGGCTCTGGTCTTGTGGTAAAGTATCTGCATAGCCTTTAGCCCATCGAGGCATGCAGAGGCCCTTTCAAGGTCTATCAAGGGGCCCTCAGGCAATGCCTGCACCATCTGGGAGAGGTCTTCGACCATCTCCTTTCCGCAGATGCCGCAACTGGTCTGACTCACAAAGCCTTTGCGCTCAAGGACCGTTGTTATGGATTTGAGCCTTTCGGGAGTCACTGTGAGGTTCACAACATTTGTATCCTCTTCCTCGCACGAGAAAATAGTTCCTATATCTTGAAGGCTTTCCACTATTCCCTCGGCAAGGCAGAATCCCGCCACATGCGCCTGCTCGTCTCCAGGAGTCCGCATGACAACCGCGTAAGGCTGCTCCTGTATCCTTATTGAAAGAGGCTCTTCCCGAATCATCTCAAGCCTCTTTGGTCTCCCGACACTGCCTTCCCTAAGGGTAACTGTAACCGCAACTGTGTTGTCCATCACGCCCCACTCTCTGGCTAAGATTTACAGGCCCGCTCAAATTAGGCCTATAAAGTAGTTTTCTAACGAGGATTGTATGAGTTCAAAAATTCGGGGTAGGTGCGGCTTCAGCCGCACGGGAACCGTGCGCCCTGCGCCTGAAGGCGCACCTTACGGAACCTGATTCCAGGTCTGCATGTCCTGATCTACGCAAAGCCATCCCCCCAGTTATTGAGCTGATACCGAGGATTAGCATCTGGTTATTTCTTTTATTAATCGTCCCCCCCTTACAACACTTTGGTAAAAAAAAGGGTTTCATCTCTTATTTCGCCCATCAAGGGCATAGCAGTCACTTATTAATCCGGCGCAGCCCGGCTTTTCTCGAGAATCAGGTATGTCTTTACAGGGCTGTGGACCCCTTTGACCGTAATCTCCCCCAACTCCTGAGAGTCGAAGATTTCCCTCACGCGGCTATATGTCCTGTGACTTACCAGGGTCTGTCCTGCGGTCGCGAGCGAGACAAGCCGCGCGGCCACATTTGTCTGGGTCCCTATCACGGTATAATCCCTCAGGGATTCGCTCCCTATCGTTCCCACGGTCATGAAGCCGGTATTGATGCCGATGCCTATCCCCAGCTCATGGCCGAGTCTCTTCCATTCATCGTTCAATTCAGAGACCTTCCTCTGCATGGCCACGGCCATTGAGACGGCCTTCTCAGCGTGGTCATCCATCGGAATAGGGTCCCCGAAAAATACAAGGATCCCATCGCCCGTGATCTTGTTGAGCGTCCCGTCATGGGCATGCACTATGGAGATCATCTCTGCTATGTACTTATTGAGTAACTGAAAGACCTCCTCCGGCTCAAGGCTGTCCGTAAGAGCTGAAAAACCTCTTATATCGGTGAAAACAACCGTCATCTCTTTTCTGCGAAGCTCGGTTGCAAAGGAGTGATTTCCTGAAAGGATCTGATCCGTTAACTTGGGCGAAAGATATCTCCTGAGTTCGCTGTACCTCTGAAGCTGGTCAACCTGCTGCTTCACCCTTATCTCAAGATCACTGTTGAGCCTGAGAAGTTCCTCGCGGGCCTCTTTGAGGCTGGCGGTCCTTTCTTCGATCTTTTTCTCAAGACCCTTCGCGTATTCATCCAGAAGCGCCCTTGCCTGCCGGAGTTCATCGTTGGCCTTTTCAAGGGCGCTATAGGCATCATTTCGCTCTCTGATATTCTCCCTGAGCCTCTCTATTGTCTGTATCAACTCGCTGCTCGAATCTTCGCATCCTGTCTGGGCCGTGAAGATATGCTTCAGCCTCTGGGCCATTGAAAGGCGGTCATAGAGTATATCAAGAACAAAATAAGGGGCCCCGTATATTTCGCCTTCTGCAAGGAGAACTCGATTGCCTGCCCTCATGGTCTTTGTTATCAGGATACCGGTACCCGGGTCGCCGGCGGTGTCGCATGGGCCGGAAGTCAGCCTATCTCTGTATCTACCCATATATATGGGTTTTCCGCCCACCAGATCCTGCTCAAGCGCCACCCTCCTTCCTGCCGCGCATCTCCTGCCCGTAAGCGGATCTACAACCGTAAGGAGATCATATTCCATAGAGGGAGCAAGGGCGTAAGGCAGAAACTCAGGCTCCTTAAGGAACAATACCGCCGGATCATAGGCACACACCGGCTGTCTTATGATCGCCGGCGGAAGCCCCCATATCGTGGGTATGCAGCTTATTATGCCCCTAAGGTAAGGATCGCCCAGATAGTCTCTGTTTGGTTCAAAATCGCGGTGAAACTCCACCTTGAGGATGACTCTCATCTTCCTTAATGCCCTATCGTATGATGGCGGCAGTAAAACTTCTATTTCTTTAGTATCATTAAAGTTCTTGTTGAAGAAGGGCAGACGTCTGAAGCCGTCGCTGGGTCTTGCAAAAAGCGTTACAAAATGATGAAATCTACCCCATGATCGCAGCCGGGCTGCCGAGGCTCCGCACCTGAAATAAAAATCCGGTTCGGCTATAAGTTCTTTTGCCCTTCTAAATACCCTCTCGTAGTTTTCATAAGTGGTCCATTCGTCTTCATTTAAGAAAAAATCCTGGGGAGATTTGAATCGCTCCTCAGGAAAGGGAAGCCCTTCAAAGAGCGAATGGACTGCGCCAAGTCTGCTGTTGACATAGGCGACAATTATAATGATGCTTCTGTTGTTGATGCAAAAAGGCTGGCTCACGCCGCCGTCCTCCGATAAGTCCCGCTCCTGGGGGCATCCGCCCCTTGGTCAGCTTAAGTCACTCAATTTACGTTTTATATGAAAATGCCCATTGCCTTTCTCCCTCCCCCTCGATATGGGAGGGATGGGTGGGGGTGATTTTCATCCTTTGTTGTGCCCCCCGGCATGATCGTCAAGTCAACTCTATTCAAACTCAAGCGTATCCTTAACTCCTAATCCATGGGGAAATTAAAGACATATAATCCCCGTATCTTTCCTCAGTCTGTAAGAGGCAGGTTTTTTAACGAGCTTTCAATAATCCCCGAAATCTCTTCAAAGCGATCTTTGAGTTCCTTTAAGGCAGGAACCGGCTCAGACCTGGGCACCGCTCCCAGTATCCCATAGCCCTCAGCCATCTCATGCACGTCTGTTTCCGATAGATCAGTCATCAGGATGACGGAAGCCATCGGAGACTGCCTTACAATTAATTTTAGAACATCCTTTTCCGACTTTTCCGATAGGCCCACCAATGCCAGCGACACGGGGTTATTCTTAAGAAATTCGAGAAATGGTATAACTCCATCAAAGCTCCTGACGCAGTAACCTTCATCCTCGAAATATCCGGCCACCTTTCCTTTCAATTCAGGCTCCATTTCAAGAAGAGAAACCACTCTTATAGATGACAACGGCTATTGACCTCCCTTTATCAAGTTGACTTGTCATGATACCCGTCTCGGTCTTTCATGACAAGTGCCATATTCCATTTCTTCCTTGACAATAGCTCAGGTTGATATAAGATGTTCGCTAAGTCTGTCGGGACGTAGCGCAGTCTGGTAGCGCACCTGAATGGGGTTCAGGGGGCCGGAGGTTCAAATCCTCTCGTCCCGACCAGGCCTGATCTCAAGTAATCTATCGAAACGCAGCTCTCAACGCATCGAATAAGGACAAAATTCCAGTTTCCGGCTCTCAGCCGCTTTTTGCGGCGCCTCAGCAGATTCAAGTTCCTCGTTTTTTACATTCATTGAAAAGGCTTCTCAGAAATTTCTTGAGCACCTAAGTTGAATCTGTTCCGCAAAGATGGTAATGTTTACTGGAAAATTGATAGTGTCCATCCGTAAATGAGATAGTTTAGTCGAGTTCAAGGCGAGTGATAATTTTAACCGTAGGAATACATTGACGTATTTCGAGGATTAAAATTTGAGTCCAACGCCGAAATCGGTGAAAATAGCCATTTCCGGATGGACACTGGATAGTCATGGCGGCGTAGACCATCCCGGACCCCGATCCGGGGGCCGCTATCCAGTTCTTGTTTCGGTTTTAAATGACGGCCTGGATTCCTGATCGAGTCGGCTTAAGGCATGTCGCATTTTCATGTTTCGTTTTGCCCTATACGGGCATGGCAATTAGTCAGGTATTTGTAAGGTGATTGGGGTGGTTCAACTGCGAAAAAGGAGGGAGACCATGCGCGTTCCAATTGACAAGATAATGTGCGGTATTGACTTTTCTGATTACTCGGATTTCGCTTTGTCTTACGGCGCTGCCCTGGCCACCGAGCTGAAGGCCAGGCTCTATGTTTGTCACATCATAGATGTCACATCAGCAGTAATCTACGGAGAGGGAATGAGCGATATCCTCATCCAGGAAAAGCACCTCCTCAGTTATGCCAGGGAACACGTAGAAGAGCTTATGAAGGGGCTTGATGTCGCATGGGAACCCATCATAAGTGTTGGTCACCCGGCCGACGAAATGGCAAGGGCTGCAGGTGAAAAAGCTATTGATCTGGCCATTACTGCAACACACGGCCGTTCGGGGCTTAAGAGGATGATTCTGGGGTCTGTAACTGAAAGACTTATGAGGGTACTGCCCTGTCCACTTCTGGCTGTAAGGGGAAAGCAGGATGATGATTTCAAGCCTTCTCCCATTACTCCCAGACTTAGGAGAATACTTGTGGGATGCGATTTTTCTCCCTATTCCGATCTGGCCTTCAATTACGGCCTGAGCCTTGCCCAGGAATTTCAAAGCGAGCTTCATCTAGTCCATGTTATCGAACCTCCAACCTACAAGAACTTGAGCAGGCAGGCAAATGACCTGGTTGAGCAACCCGGAAAGGATCTAAGGGTATATCTGAAAGAAACCCTTGATAATATGGTACCTGTTGAGGCAAGGCTCTGGTGCAAACCCGTCACCGCGCTGCTGGCCGGCTTTGCCCATGAGGAGGTGTGCAAATATGCGCTTGTAAACCAGGTTGATCTTATCGTGATGGGGGTACGCGGACAAGGACTGGTTGAAAAGCTACTGGTAGGCTCCACAACGGACCGCGTAATAAGAGAGGCTCACTGCCCCGTGCTATCCGTAAGGCCCCTGACAGAGGAGGGTTAGCAGACTCAGGCTGTTGACCGCAGTTTCCGAATAGCTCAGAAACCCATCATACCAGGGAATAATTATGATCCTTGTCGTTTCCGCTTTGTTGCTTTTGGTTCTTCTGTACTTCGAGAAGGTGGAGTCCGCAGCCGGCAAGGCGCTTTCAAAATTTGCCCTTTCCTCTCTGTTCGTGACGGCCGCACTGACCGCACCACATCCTGACCGCTCCTACTTCGTGCCGATTCTGATCGGGCTGGTATTTTGCCTTGCCGGGGATGTTCTTCTCGCGTTTTCATCGCCCTGGGCCTTTCGAACAGGACTGGTATCTTTCCTTATCGGGCATGTGTTTTATCTGGCTGCTTTCCTGCGCTTCTTTAACTTCGGGGGTTATTTTGTTATTGCGGTTCTTGCTTCCGCCATCGCTGCGATAATTATCTATTTAAAACTTCTCCCCTATCTCGGAGACATGAAGATTCCCGTTCTGGCATATATTTGCGTCATAAGCCTTATGCTCACCAGCGCCATAACAGCAGGCGCAAGCGGTGTTCTAAGCCAAAAGGCGAGCCTGCTTATCATTTCAGGGACGTTTTTGTTCTATCTTTCCGATATCTTTGTTGCAAGGAACCGTTTTATCAGTAAGCGCTTCATAAACCGCCTGATAGGGCTTCCGCTTTATTACGCCGGTCAGTTTCTCCTGGCCTTTTCGGTAGGATCAGTGAAGTTGGTCTGATAAGGATGCTAAACTTAAATAATATTAAGGACAGCGTGTATGTATCAGCTCAATAATTGGGGGGAAGGCTTTGCGCAGACCAGTACATGCAGACAAGGAATCAGCTTCTTTAGGTGCGCCTTCAGACACAGGGCGCACGGTTCCCGTGCGGCTGAAGCCGCACCTACCTCGGCTTTTTGAGCTGATACGCGTGTATCATCTCAATAATTGTGGATAATGAGCCTTGATTCCGGTTTTTGCCGCAATGACCTTAAACGCCAACTCATTGTCATTCAAGCTAGAGCTGGAATCCAGAATCGCGTCCGAGAAGAATACTTCCCCGATTTATTGAAAAGATACGATAAGATCTACCGCATTCGTTTTTTCTTATGAGGAAATTGCAAAGTTCACAGTTTCGTCATTCCCCGGCTTGATAGGGGAATCCAGTCCATCCTTGAATCAATGCGTTATGGATTCCGGCTTTCCCCGGAATGACGAGCGGTCATAGTTTTGCAGTTGGCTTTTATTATTTAGTGTCCATCCGGAAATGGCTATTTTCACCGATTTCGGCGTTGGGCTCAAATTTTAATCCTCGAAATACGTCAATGTATTCCTGTGGTTAAAATTATCGCCCGCCTTGAACTCGACGAAACTATCTCATTTCCGGATGGACACTATTTATCATTTATACTTTAACTCTTAGTGTAATTTGTTATATTTATTATCATATTAAGGACTTGATATATGAACTTAATGACTGATGAGATAGATTTTATTCAAAATCTATCTATAATTTTTGATTCAGCATATAACGGTATAGTGATAGTAAATAAGGAAGGCAATATTATCGTTTATAACAAAGCTGCAAAGGTTAAACTCAAACTTGAATCAGATGAAGTTATTGGCAGCTTCATCGGAGATGTAATATCCATGGAAGTTTGGCTTGATATGCAGCACATCTTACATACTGGAATTCCTCAAATAGGAAGGAAAATAAAGCTCGATGGCTCGACGATCATAGCAAACCGAACACCACTCTTGATAAACGGCAAGATTGAAGGTGTCATGAGTATTTTTCAAGATATCTCAGAATACGAGCGGGTGATAACGGAGCTTGAGATATACAAGAGGATCAATAAGGAACTGGACGCCATTATCGAGTCTTCTTATGACGGACTTTACATAACCGATGGAAGCGCTACTACGCTCCGAGTAAACAAAGCCTATGAAAGGATTTCGGGTCTTAGTAGAGAGAACCTCCTTGGAAGAAAGATGCGAGAGCTTGTGGACAGGGGCATCATCAGTCAATCTGTGAGTCTCGAGGTCCTGAAGCTCCGTGAACCTGTGACAATAATGCAGGAGATCTTCGGCAAGACAGGGAAAAAGAAGGTAATTGTGACCGGCAATCCGATTTTTGATGAGGACAACCAAAATATTATCCTGGTAGTTACCAACGTGAGGGACATAACGGAACTTGAGGAATTGAGAGAGGAACTGGAGCACAGACGATACCTCTCTGAGAGATATCTTTCAGAACTAAATGAACTCAAAGGAGATCTATTCCCAGAGGAAGGTCTTGTCGCAAGAAGTGAGAAGATGCGAGACCTTATCTCGATGGCTGTCAAGGTGGCACAGGTGGACGCCTCTATTCTGATTACGGGGGAATCAGGCGTAGGGAAGAGCAAGCTTGCGAGACTAATTCACCGCGCAAGCAAACGTCAGGATAAACCGTTTATAAAGATCAATTGCGGAGCTATACCCGAAGCGCTGATAGAAAGCGAGATGTTCGGCTATGAGAGAGGGGCCTTCACCGGCGCCCGGTCTGAGGGAAAGCCGGGACTTTTTGAGATAGCCCATACGGGAACCATAATTCTGGATGAGATAGGCGAACTGCCGCTACATTTACAGACAAAACTGCTCGGCATACTGGAGGACAAAGAACTCATCAGGGTTGGAGGCACAAAGGGCAGGAAGGTTGATGTAAGAGTGATTGCAGCAACCAACAGCGACCTGAAGAAACAAGTGCTGGAAAAGAGATTCCGCCAGGACCTGTTTTTCAGACTGGAAGTAATCCCTATAAACATTCCGCCCTTGAGAGAACATAGAGATGACATCTTACCTCTAATCCAGCATTTTCTTGCAAACTTTAACAAATCTTATGAAACAAAAAAGAGATTTTCGCCTGAGGCCATTGACTGTCTGATAAATTACGATTATCCCGGCAATGTAAGAGAGCTGGAAAATATTGTAGAACGTCTAGTTGTAGTAGGAGATCAAGATTTGATATTGCTTGAACACATACCAAAGTATATGATAGAGAGAACTCTTTATCCGGTAACAGATAGCTCACTTAGCCTTGAAAATTCAACTTTGACAAATTCTTTATCCAGCTACGAAGCAATATTAATAGAGAATATAATCAATAAGTGCGGCACTACTTATAAGGCGGCAAAAATCCTTGGAGTTAATCAGTCAACAGTAGTGAGAAAGATGAAAAAATACGGCATCTCAAAAGCAAAAATGCCTTGATGCATTAAACTCTACCTTTGCATTATTTTAATGCAATTTTACATCACAACTTTAGTTTCAAAACCGACTATTTCTCTAAACTGTTAATTATATCAGCTTAGTTTGTTGTCTCCCAGCGCTGGCACAGATCTCGCTTACGGATAGCACAAAGGGGACTGCTCTACGACATGCTGGACCAAGGTTTTCCTTTCATCTCATTTTGCTCTGAAGCTTGAACTCGAGGGTAGTATTAGTATTGCGTTATCAATTTGTATGAAAACGCCCCTTGCCTTTACTCCTCCCCCTCGACGGGGGAGGGAGGGGTGGGGGTGGTTTTCATCCTTAGTTGTGCCCCATTAGGGCATGAGGGTTAGAGATACTTACGGGATTGAGGGGGGTATGGACTAGGCCGTTATTTAACAGCGCGTTGAAATTCCTCTGTTGTAAGGCTGGGGGAAAATACGAGATGCAAGGCCATCGGTATCCTCAAAAATGAGGTAGTGTCCAGCCGGAAATGAGATAGTTTCGTCGAGTTCAAGGCGGGAGATAATTTTAACCACAGGAATACATTGACGTATTTCGAGGATTAAAATTTGAGCCCAACGCCGAAATCGGTGAAAATAGCCATTTCCGGATGGACACGAGGTAGGTTTTTCCAAACAAACAACAACAAACTTATGGGAGGACTGACAATGAGTGGAGAAAGATTGGGAAGAAGAGAATTTTTAAAGAATGCCGGCTTAGCCGGTATCGCTGTAGGCGCCGCCGGAATAACAGGCGCCGGTTTTCAGGTCCGCTCGGCAAAGGCCGCAGAGAAGCGTTCAGTGCCAAAAACCCCTATAAGGTTAGCCGCAATAAGTTTTCTCACCGGAGCCGCAGCAGCCCCTTTCGGAATTCCTGCCGACAATGCCTATAAGCTCTGTGCTGAAAAGATCAACAGTGAAGGCGGAATATTGGGGAGGAAGATTGATCTTCAGAGTTTCGATGAAGCCGGCGGCGGAGATTCACAGGTTAAACTCGCCAGAAAACTCATACTCGAAGACAAGGTGGATGCGGTCCTCGGATATATTTCTTCGGGTAACTGCAAGGCAGTTTTACCTCTGAGCGATGAACTGGGAGGCTTGATTATTGCCTACGATTGCGGCACCCACGAACTCCTTGAGGAAGAGAAAAGCCCCTTCAAGTTCCCCAAGTATGAACTGGGATTCAGAAGCTCGGCACATCTCGGTATAGACAACATAGGCCTGGCACTTTTTATAGAAGAGCACTTCAAGGGCGTCAAGAAGATTGCCGGCATAAACCCTGACTATGCGTGGGGCAGAGAAAGCTGGCTCATCTTTGAGAAGGCGATAAAGCAACTGATACCTGGAGTGGAGGTAGTAAACACACTTTGGCCCAAACTCTTCACCACCGACTACACAGCGCACATAAGCGCACTCATAGGATCCGGGGCTGAAATCATCCATTCCGCCCTGTGGGGAGGGGATGCTGTAACCTTTTCCAAGCAGGCCATCGGGATGGGGCTGTTTAACAAGGCGAAAATGGCCTATTCGAGAGGGGAGCCTTATCCCCAGGAAGTAGGGATGGAGTTTCCGGAAGGCCAAATAATATGCTGCGCGGGCACTCACTATTTCCTTTATCCTGAGCACGACAAATGGCCTCTTAATAAATGGTTTGTCGAAAGCTATCACAAGAAATACGGCAAGTATCCTACCTATCCATGCTATCATGCCTACCAAGCCATCTATACATACAAGGCGGCGGTAGAAAAGGCAGGCTCTCTCCTAGGCGGCTGGCCCACCCAGGAAGAAATCGCAAAGGCAGCCTCCGGGTTGTCCATCGAGACTCCCTCCGGAATTCTGACAATAGGGGCCGATCACAACGGAAGAGAAGACGTTCTTGTCGGCATATCCAAGAAGGTAAGCGGCCATGCATTCCCGATCCTTGATCCGGAAATGATGGCCATCTATCCGGCTCATCAGGTCAATGCCCCAGCGGGCATTAGAACCGAAGACTGGATAGCTGGCTGGAAAGCTTGATCCATTCCGGGCAAGCCCTCTGATTTGGAGGGCTTGCCCCTATCAGGTGCAATACATGGGAAACTGGCTAGTATATATCCTCAACGGCCTTTATTTTGCGTCATTTTTATTCCTTACGTCTCTTGGCCTGAGCATTATTCTCGGGGTGATGGGGATACTCAACCTCGCCCACGGATCACTGTTTGCGCTTGGCGCATTCGTTTCAGCCTGGCTCATAGGAACCCTCACCGGTCTCCCACCCGGCATAGCTTTTCTTGTGGCGCTTCTGGCGGCCATGCTCGTCGCCGGTTTGATGGGAATACTTATAGAAACCTCCATCATACGCCCTATGTACACCCGAGCCCTTGAGTATCAGCTCCTGATAACTTTCGGCACTCTCCTCGTAATCGAAGACCTCATAAAGATGATATGGGGAGGAACCGCCTACTACGCATCCAAGCCTTTCACCATAATGGGCAATATGCATTTTTTGACCAACCAGTATCCGGTATATTTTCTGTTCGTCATTGCGGTAAGTTTCCTTGCAGGAATTGCGATCTGGCTGATCATGGGAAAGACAAGGGTGGGTATAATGCTGAGGGCTATTTCCATGGATAGAGACATGGCAAGGGCAATGGGCATTAGGATAGGGCGATTGAATACTCTTGCCTTCGGGATGGGAGCAGCCCTTGCCGGTCTTGCAGGGGCACTGATTGTTCCAACCACCCCTGCCCTATTAGGTATCGGAATGGAGCCTCTGATAATAGCATTCATTGTAGTAGTTCTGGGAGGACTCGGAAGCCTGAAGGGCGCTCTGATAGGGTCTCTGATAGTAGGCGAAATAAGATCATTCGGAATTGTGTTGTTCCCTGAGGTGGAACTTCCACTCCTTTTCACTATTGCCGTCCTGATTCTGGTAGTCAAACCGGAAGGACTCTTCGGAAGCAAATAAATGGAAGCGACTAATATTATCAAGAGACCCAAGAGTTATATTTATCCGGCAGTATTCATCTTACTGATTGTTCTGCCCAAAGTGCTGCCCACCTATCAACTCCTCCTTATTCAATCAGGCATCACCTTCGCGATTATGTGTCTTGGATTCAATCTTCTTTTACGCTATACCGGGCTTCTATCTTTCGGTCACGGCGCCCTTTTCGCCGCAGGTGCCTACTCCGTCGCAATGATGGGCAAATATCTGCCGTCCCTCTATAGGGTTGAAATCCTGATACCGGCAGCGATCTGTGTTTCAATCCTTGTTTCAGCACTTTTTGGTTTTATCTGTGTGCGCCATACACGCATCTTTTTCTCCATCCTGGCCCTGGCGCTGTCTATGGTCCTTTACGCCCTGCTGGTAAAGCTCTACAATTTTACAGGGGGCTCGGATGGAATCAGGGTGCCTATTCCGTGGATGTTCGGAATCGCCCCTACGGGTGTGCGCCGCATGGCATTCCTTACAGGCAATTATCACTACTTCCTGGTCTGCATATTCGCGCTTGCGACCCTGGTGATGAGCGCGATAGTAAATTCGCCGTTCGGAAGAGCCCTTCAGTCAATCAGAGATAATGAAGTAAGGGCGGAGATGATAGGAATTCGAGTCAGGAGGTATAGATGGTATGCCTTTATTGTCTCGGGGATTTTTACAGGCATTGGAGGAGCGATGTGGAGCTTTGTAAACGGACACGTTACGCCTGAAAGCGCTGAATGGGTGTTCTCCGGCGAAATCGTTTACATGACGCTCCTTGGAGGATTCACGGTCTTCGAGGGTCCAATAGTGGGAGCGGTGCTCTTCACCTATCTGAAGCTCTATGCCGTAAGCCTTACTCAATACTGGATGCTGATAATCGGGGCAACCCTTATAGTCATAGTAAGACTTCTCCCTGACGGTATAACGGGCGCTATTCTAAAGCTTTTTGCCGCCATGAAAAGAGAAAGGAACAAAGGAGCTTCCTGATGCTTAAGGTGTCTAATCTGGTTAAGGAGTTCGGCAGAGTAAGGATCATCAACTCCGCTACGTTCCAGATCGGCCAATCCGAGATCGTAAGTCTGGTCGGACCGAACGGCGCAGGCAAGACCACCCTTGTAAACCTCATAAGCGGTCACATACTTCCAACATCAGGCAAGATAGAATACCTGGGTAAAGACGTCACCTTTGCAAGCCCCTACAAGAGAATTAAGATGGGCATGGCCAGGAATTTCCAGATAACAAATCTTTTTGAAGGGAGCACGGTTTTGGATAATATAAGAACGTGTCTTCTTTCAGCTCAGGAAAAGATCCACAAAGCATTCTTACCTGTCAGTCACTATAAAGACATTACCACGGAAGCCATTGAAATACTAAATATTTTCGGACTATCAGAGAAAGACAAGCTCCTCCCTGCCTCTCTTTCGGAAGGCGACAAGAAAGTGCTCGATACAGCGATGGCATTCGCCTTGAAGTCGCGATTTCTTCTCCTGGACGAACCCACGAGCGGAGTAGCTACAGGAGATAAGTTCAAAGTCATGGATATCATCGTTGCCGCCATCAGAAAGGGAAAAATGAGCTGCCTGATCGTGGAGCACGATATGGACATAGTCTCCGATTATTCGGACAGGGTTCTCGTATTGAGCGAAGGTGCCATTCTCGCAGACGGAAAGCCGTCGGATATAATGGCGCAGTCTTCGGTAAAAGAGATATTATTCGGGGTCAGATAACATGTTTCTCAAGATCGAAAATCTGCAGTGCCGAATGGCCTCAACCAACATTCTGCGGTCTTGCTCTCTGAGCGTTAAAAACAAAGAAATCGTTTGCCTGATAGGGAGAAACGGCGCCGGCAAAAGTTCCATACTTAAGAGTATAATTGGCCTTTATCCGGCCACTCTGGGAAAAATCTTTTTTGATGATAAAGAAATAACCTCTCTTTCCTGCCATGACAGGGTCATGGCAGGCATAGCCTATGCCCCCGAGGACTCAAGGATGTTTCCGGATCTGACAGTCGAAGAAAATATCCGACTGGGAATGTGGATCACGGACAAGACTTCAAGGAAAGGATCATTTGATCTTCAAAAGGCCATAGATATATTCCCTGCCATAGAAAAATTGAGAAACAGGCGCGCAGGCACCCTCAGCGGAGGGGAAAAAAAGATGGTGAGCGTCTCCCGTGCCCTTGCGCTTAGCCCCTCGCTCCTGCTCCTGGATGAATCATTTGAGGGGCTTTCCCCTCTGGTGGTAAGGGCCTTCAGTGAGGCAATGCAAAGAATAAGGACGGATATGGGGGCCTCGATACTTTTGGCTGAATCAAACGTCCACAATGCCGCGCCGGTTGGCGAGAGGGGATATATTATAGACAGGGGAGAAATAGTCTTTGAAGGGGGGCTCAATGATATCCTTTCCAACGAAGAGCTGATGAGGCTAGTAGGCAGATAGAGATATACGTTAGATAGTGTCCATCCGGAAATGGCTATTTTCACCGATTTCGGCGTTGGGCTCAAATTTTAATCCTCGAAATACGTCAATGTATTCCTATGGTTAAAATTATCGCCCGCCTTGAACTCGACGAAACTATCTCATTTCCGGATGGACACTAGATAAAACTATGATCTCAAAAATCCGGGGCGGGAGCGGCTTTCAGGCCTGCATATCCTGATCGGCTAAAAGTCTTCCCCCGATTTATTGAGATGATACAAATAAATCAATCTAAACGAGATTGGCATAGGGAGAATGATATGAACAAGACCATTCTATTCAGGTCCATACCAAGAATTATAATGGGCCCCGGAACAATAGCCCAGTTGCCCTCCGAGATAAAGGCACTCAAGGGCAAAAAGGCACTATTCGTAACAGACAGAGGAATCATCTCATCCGGTATTTTCGACTCGGTGACTGAACCCCTCAGGGCAGCAGGCATTCCCTTCGAGGTCTTTGACGGAGTTGAGCCGGATCCCAGATACGAAATAGTCGAGGATTGCATTTCGCTCCTTAAGAAGGCCGGTGCCGACATAATAGTCGGACTTGGCGGAGGCAGCCCAATAGATATAGCAAAGAGCACATCGGTTTTGGCGACAAATCAGGCCCCTATCTCCTTGTATTTTGGAGTGGATCTGATTCCTAATCGCGGACTACCTACCATAATGATACCTACTACGGCAGGCACGGGCAGTGAGGTCACACCCATCGCAATCCTTTCAGATGAAGGAGAAAAATTGAAAAAGGGCATAGTGAGCCCTTATCTTTTTCCGGCATCGGCAATCCTGGACCCGGTACTCACCCTTGGGCTTCCGCCGGGGATTACCGCCGCCACGGGAATGGACGCCTTGATACACGCCATTGAAGCCTATACCTCCGTGAATGCTTCAGGCATCACTGATATGTTTGCCCGGAGGGCGATGAGGCTTCTTTACTGCAATCTGAGGACCGCCTTTGCAAACGGAAAGAACCTTGAGGCAAGGGAGGCTATGATGGAGGGCAGCTTGCTGGCTGGCATCGCCTTTGCCAATGCCGGTGTTACCGCAGTGCACGCCTTTGCTTATCCTATCGGAGCCGAATTTCACATTCCGCACGGAGTGGCTAATACTCTTATGCTGCCACATGTTATGCGTTTCAATTTAATAGGAAATGTCGAAAAGTTCGGAGACATTGCAAATATCTTCGGAATTCCCTCACCCGAAAGCGATCATCTTGGACGCGCGGAACTGGCTGTGACGGCAATCGAAAGGCTGGCGCAGGACCTGAAGGTTCCCACGCACCTGGCGCAATTCGGGGTTAAGGACTCCGACCTGAAGGCATTGGCCGAGGGAGTGATGAAGGTGACAAGGCTTCTTGCCAATAATCCGAGGATGATGACGTTGGAAGACGCTGTAGATATTTACCGTGAGGCCCTCTAGCCTTTTTAACAGCCATGCCCTGTTGGGGCACAACGAAGCATGAAAATAAGGAAAAGCAGATGAAAGGTTATTTCAACAGAATACTTAGAATTGATCTGGCGGACCGCTCCTCCAGGGCGGAAGAACTGGATGACGATGTGCTTGAAAAATATCTGGGGGGAAAGGGCCTTGCAACCCATATTCTCCTGAGGGAAAACCCGGCGGGAGTTGATCCGCTTTCACCGGAAAACCTCCTGATATTTGCCCTTGGGCCCGTATCGGGAACCGCTGTCTGGGGATCTTGCAGACACGGAGTTTACACAAAATCCCCTCAGACAGGGCTCTATTCAGAGGCATATTCCGGCGGCACTACTGCCGAATACATGTCGAGGACAGGCTTTGACGCCTTTGTAATAAAGGGAAAATCAAAGAGGCCTGTCTGGCTCGAAATTGCCGATACAGGCGCCCTCTTCCACGACGCAGGAGACCTGTGGGGGACGGATTGTTTTGAAGCAGAGGACCTGATAAGGGAAAGAATCAGGAGCAGCAGACCGGATGTAAAAAATTGCGGGGTAATTGTAATAGGTCCAGCCGGAGAAAACCAGGTAAGCTTCGCAGTTATTGAGAATGACTACTGGCGAAGCGCCGGCAGAACCGGAGTGGGAGCTGTCATGGGCTCAAAGGCCCTAAAAGGAATCGCTTTTCTGGGAAATGCTAAAAAAGAAGTAGCCTCTCCGGAAGCCCTGAAGGACTACATTAAGAGATTTGCAACCAATGCCAGGGATGACAAGGGGGTAAACGCTTACAAGAGCCTGGGAACCCCGATGATGGTTGACATCATGAGCAATGTGGGGAGCTTTCCCACACGATACTGGCACAAGGGGCAAGCGGAGCACAGGGAGTCCATCAACGCGGCCGCCCTCCATAGCAGGCTTGAGGTTGAACCCCACGCATGTCTAAGGTGTTTCATTGCCTGCGGCCGCATGAGCAAGGTTAAGGAAGGGCCTCACGCGGGCCTTAAGCTCGAAGGCCCCGAATATGAGACCATCTACGCCTTTGGAGGCCTCTGCGAGGTAAAAACGATAGAAGAGGTCGCATATCTAAATGACCTGTGCGATCGTCTCGGGATGGATACCATCAGCGCCGGAAACCTCGCTGCCTTTACCATAGAGGCTTCATCCCTCGGGAAGCTGGACTATCAAATAGCTTACGGCGAAACCGAGCGGATCGCCGAACTTTTAAATGAAATGGCTTACAAGAAAGGTATAGGCGCCACGCTGGCCCAAGGGATTAGAGAGGCGGCAAAGCAATGGGATATGGAGGATGTGGCCATACACGTCAAGGGGCTGGAACCGGCAGGTTACGACCCAAGGGTCTTGAAAGGTATGGGGCTTGCCTACGGAAGTTCACCCAGAGGGGCTTGCCACCTGAGAGCCACATTTTATAAGCCTGAACTGGCCGGAATGATCCCCCCGGATCAAATAGAAGGAAAGGCTGCGATGTTCGCCGAGTGGGAAGACAGGCTTATCATATTTGACACTCTTGTGCTGTGCAGATTCTACCGCGATCTATACCAGTGGGAGGCCCTCTCCGAAATGATAAAGGCTGTCACAGGTCTTGACCTGGACAAGAACTCAATGAGAAAGATTGCCGGACGGATATCCGACGAGACAAGGCTTTTTAACATCCGGGAAGGCCTTTTGCCGTCTGATGACAGACTTCCGGTTAGATTCCATCGGGAATCCCTGCCGGAGACAGGCAAGACCATCACACCCGAGGACATGGAGAGCCTCCTCAAGGACTATTACAAAGCAAGGGGCTGGGACGCCGAAGGAAGGCCGCAGAATAGCTAAGCGCTGATCATCCTGACGGGTGGAAGATACTATATACCCTCTCCACGGGATTCCTTAAGCTATTGAAGCGTGATAGCCTTTTCCGGACACATCTCCTGGCAGCAGAAGCAAGTGATACATGTGTCGGCATCCACAGTAGGCAGATCATTTACCATGGAAAGGGCCGACACCGGGCACTGCTCTATACAGGTTCCGCAAGCGGTACACTTTTCCGGGTCGGCCTTAGGCCGAAGAATGGTGCGGCTGTGGATGAATTGACTGATAAACTCATTATCGGCCATGGCCTCTCCGCCCAGGGGAGGAACCTTGAAGTCAGGGATACGCTTTAATTCGCCAAGGATTTCGATTGCCGCTTTATCGAAATCCCCCAGCCCAAGCTCTCTGGCCCTTTGCAGAAACATTAACCTGGCCGGATCCAGACCCATCATGCGTGCGATAGTTGCATCAAGGGCCACGGCATTATCCGAGGCCAGGATGAGCCCGATGTCCCTGAGATCAGGGGATGCAGGGCCATTACCTTCCATACCGACCACCGCGTCCACAATAAAAAGGTCGGGCGGCCTGAGCCTGAATACATCAACTATGACCTCGTGGAACCGCATCGGGCCGCCTGCCAGACGATGCAGCATCGCCTTCTGCGCGCCTGGAAGGATGCCGTAGCTGTTTTTTATGGCGCCGGTCATCACTGTCAATCCGTGTGTCTTGAACTTGGGAAGCGAAATCACGATATCCGCATCGAGCACCTCGCGGGATACCCCAACGCGCTCCCTGTATTCGGCATTGAAATCAACCTGAACCGCGTCGTTACCGATATTTTTATAGTAGCCTTTTGCGGCGTCACGAAGTCCCGTCATCTCAAAGCTCATTTCGTTTGCCCCGTAGCTGAAGACTCCCGGATTGTCTCCCACTACAATGGCTGCCGGCCCCATCTCCTCCAGTTTTTCGACAACCGCCCTCAGCACGGCCGGATTCGTGGCGATCCCTTCCTGGGGAGCGGATGCCCTTAGAACATTGGGTTTTACCATCACCTTTTTTCCACGCACATCTATGGGAAACAGCTCAAAGGCCCTGCCAACTGCTTTACGGCAAAGATCATAGGAGGTCGGCTCTATCATTACTTTGAACATTTTTATCTCCTTGCCTGAAAATGGACTGATGCCGATTCATAATTCCGCTTATGTGAAAATAGACAGTCATAGCGGCGTAGGCCGCTATCCAGTCCCTGTTCCGGCCTACGCCGGAATGACGTGCACCATAGCCATGCTTCGTTGTGCCCGTCCATAGGCTGTACACGTCCAGGGGTTGTGCCTGTCCCTGACACGGGGGTTAGAACACAAGCCATTAAACCTTCAATCCGAACAAGATACAAGCTGCCTTTTTTTCTCACCCGCCCAGGTAGGCCTTCTTTACTTCCTCGTTTCTGAGCAAGTCCGGTGAGTTTCCTTCGAGCACGATCCGGCCGTTTTCTATAACATATCCGCGTCCCGCGAAATTAAGGGCCAGACGCGCGTTCTGTTCCACCAGCAATATGGTGGTTTCTTCTCTATTGATCTCCTTTAAGGCCTCAAACATGGAAAGCATCAAGATCGGGGCAAGCCCCATGGAAGGCTCATCCAGGAGCATCATCCGGCGGCCGCTCACAAAGGCCCTCCCCACGGCCAGCATCTGCTGCTCGCCTCCGCTCAAGGTCCCCGACATCTGTTTTCCGCGTTCCCTTAATCTCGGAAATATGGAGAACACTTTTTCCATGTCGTCTTGAACGGCGGCGCGGTCCTTTCTGGCGAAGGCGGCAAGCTTCAGGTTTTCAATAACGGTCAAATTGCCGAAAAGGCGGCGGCCCTCCGGCACGTGTGAAATCCCCAGTTCACTGACCACACGATCGGGCGGATAAGCGTTCAGATCATGCCCATCAAAGACCATGATCGAATTGGCCTCTACCGGCACAAGGCGCGATATCGCCTTTAACGTAGTGCTCTTGCCTGCCCCGTTGGCTCCTATGATACAGACGATTTCCCCTTTCTCTATGCCGAAGTCAAGTCCGTGCAAGGCCTTAATGTTGCCATAGGATACCTTGAGATTCTCCACGACCATCTGCATCAGGTGATATCCTCTCTTCCGAGGTAGGCTTCTATTACCTTCGGGTTGTTCTTGATATCATAAGGCGTTCCCTCGGCGATGACTTCTCCGAATACAAGCGTCTGAATACGTCCGCACAGCTCCATGACGAATTTGAGACGGTGTTCGATAAGAAGGATGGCGACCTTGAACTGCTCGTGGAGCCTGCGGACAATGCCGATCATCTGGATCATTTCCTCCGTTGTCATACCGGCAGTGGGCTCGTCCAGCAGAAGGACCTTGGGACGGATCGCCATTGCTCGCGCCATCTCCACTCTCCTCTGGGCTCCATAGGGAAGGTTGGTCACGATCTGATCGGCGTAATGGGCCACATCAAATATCTCAAGCAGCCGCAAGGCGTTTTCTTCTATGCGGATTTCTTCCCTGGAGAGCTTGCGAGATCCCAGGAAAGCGCTCATAAGACCATAGCTGATCTGCGAATAATGGGCGAGTTTGACGTGCTCAAGAACGGTCATGTGACGCCACAGGAGCATGTTCTGGAAGGTACGCCCCAGTCCAAGGGCTGCTATCCGGTGGGGCCTGAGCCCGATCAGGCTTCGCCCATTTAGCGACACTCTTCCCTCTGACGGAACGTGTATCCCGGTGATGAGATTAAATACCGTAGTCTTTCCCGCTCCGTTCGGGCCAATCAGACCCCTGATTTCGCCCGGATCAATGGCAAGTGAATAGGAATCCACGGCGCGCAGCCCACCGAAGTAGTGTGTCATGTTTGAAACTTCGAGTAAGGCCATTATCAGTCTTCTTTAGCCTCCGCTTTTCCTGACCCTGGGGCCGAGGGTTCTTTTGACATTTAATTCCCTGAAGGCGATAAGTCCTGTCGGTCTAAAGATCATCACCAGAATAAGCAATAGCGGAATTATGATCCACTTAAACAGCTCCAGAGGGCGGAGCGCCTCGCTCAGCATCTGAATGCTGAGGGCCCCCACGACCGACCCCACCACCGAATTTAGCCCTCCAAAGTAAACCATGGCCAGAATTTCAGCCAGTGACTGGATTCCGAAACTGCTCGGGTTTACATAGCGCAGCTCGTGGGCATAGAGGCCGCCTGCGACACCGGCCCAGAAGGCGCCGAACATAAAGGCCGTCATCTTTGTTCTCCTGGTATTGACCGTCATGGCCTCAGCAGCCGTCTCATTGTCTCGCACGGCATTTAAAGCCTTACCCATGGTTGAATTGACGAAATTATTAATCACCACTATGCACACGGCCATGCCTATGAAAACCGCAGGAAGGGTAGCCCAGTGAGGCTGACCTCCCATCCCTCGCGGACCGCCCAGGACTTCAAGATTTTCAAAGACGCTTTTGACGATGAACATGAAGGCCAGAGAGATGATGGCAAGGTAGTCGCCGCGGGTTCTAAAGGAAGGTATCGCAACAACCAGGGCGCCTAATGATGCAGCCACTCCGCCCAGAAGCAGCCCCAGCGGGAACATATAAGGCCCAAGGAACTCCGGCAGGATCGGCGCTCCGAAGAGCCGGTCCTGCCGGAAGAGGACCAGTGAAAAAGTGGAGCTGGCATAGGCCCCGAGAGCCATGAAACCAGGATGAGAGCAGGAAAACTCACCCATATAGCCGTTTATGACATTGATGCTCAGGGTGAGCATGACCGCGATCATTGTCAGTTTTGAAATCTGCAGGCGATAGTCGCTCATATCTGTCCACAAGTGCAGCACCAGATACAGCACCCCCAGATGCAGTATGGCTGACAGCCAGAGGGGAAGAGCTTCCATTGCCGCTGCCATGCGATTTGCCCAGGGCGCGGTCAGTCCCGCCGCAAAGAAGATGGGCAGAGCGTAGATCAGAAATACATACAATATTGCAGCCGGAAACATGGATGGCTGCTTCAGCACCACGGTTAAACCTAACAATGCTGGCACCTTGGGAAGGTAAAGAGCGTATGCGAGTCCTGCCCCGAAAGCGGATTCCGTAACCACCGCCACCAGCATCCCGATAAGCCAGCCTATCACGGGCACGGAGCCGTAGATCTCTTTCAGGCGCTCGGTCATATCGAACACGCTCCTCACAGCCTCAACTGGGTTGTGTAGGGCTGCCCGAAGAACCCGTACGGCCTGAAGGTAAGGATCAGCAGGATTATGGTATATGCGATCAGATCGCGGAGGGTGGACGGGAAGATCATGGCCGTGAATATCTCTATGAAGCCGAGCAGAAATCCTGCCAGTGCGGCCCCCAAAATGGATCCCCGCCCGCCCAGGATGGCTGCCACAAACGATTTCCATCCAAGCAGTACACCCATATACGGGTCCAGGACAGGATAGGCCATGCCGTAAAGGATTCCGGCTGCGGCGGCAAGCGCGGAGCCTATGGCAAACGTCATGGGCGCGATCATATTGAGCGACACGCCCATCAAGGGAACTACCTGGTAATCGTATGACATGGCGCGCATGGCCATGCCCCAGCGGCTCTTCCGGATGAAGGCATGGAGCAGCAGCATGAGAAACAGGGAGACACCCACTATAAGGATTTTTTTATTGGTAAAGTAAACTCCCCCGATGTTATAAGTTACGGTTTCGATCAGGGAGGGAAAGCTGAAACGCCTGGCCCCCAGCACGGCAAGGTTTCCTGTCTCAAGGATGATGCCGATCATAAGTCCGGTGATTGCGGCCGATGCCCTTGGGGCGTCCCTTAGAGGCCGATAACCCACCCGTTCCACGATGATTCCCAGAAGAGAGGTAAGCATCATGGATATGAGGATGGTAAGGATGAGCAGCAGCCAGCCCGGCACTGATATACCGACCGAGGCGGTAAGAAACAGCAGGACGGTAGCCGCACCAAAGCCTATATAGGCCCCTGTCATGAAGATATCGCCGTGGGTGAAGTTAAACAGCATCAGGATGCTGTAAACCATCGAGTAACCCAGCGCGATCAGGGCATAGAAGCTGCCCCATTGCATAGCGTTGATAAAGTTTTGAAGTACAAATTCCATAGTTACGATCCAGGGCCGCGCAAAAATCAGGAGCGGATAGACCTTTCCGCTCCCTCAGTCAGCAGCCGTTTCGCACTATCCTGTCTCAGGGACAGACCTGCTTGTAGAATTCAAATTCGCCTTTATCGCTTATGCGCACGATCACTGCGCACTTGATCGGATCTCCCTCTTCCGTGAAGCTCATCTTGCCGGTTATGCCTTCGAAGTCCTTAGTCTTTGCCAACTGATCTCGAACCGCCTGACGGTCCTTTGCAATATCTCCGGTAAGCGACCCAGCATTCTGGATAGCCTTCTGGGCAAGCCGCAAGGCATCCCACGTGAGCGCCCCTACGTCATCCGGCACGTAGCCGTATTTCTGTTTATAACTGTCTATGAACTCCTTGGTCTGCCCCTTGGCCCCTGCGGCCGCATAGTGTGTGCTGAAGTAGAGTCCGGAGCAGGCCGGACCGCATAGTTTTACCGTCTCTGCCGATCCCCAGCTATCGCTACCCAGGATAGGGGCGGTGAATCCAAGCTCACGGGCCTGCTTAACAATGAGCGCCACCTCATTGTAGTATTGCGGGGTAAACAGGAACTCGGCTCCTGAGCCCTTGATCTTGGTCAACTGAGAGCTAAAATCGGCATCCTTGGTAGTGAAGCTTTCATAGGCCACCACCGAGCCGGGGCCATTGATTCCTTCCCACGCCTTCTTGAAGTATTCAGCCAGACACTTGGGGTAGTCGCTTGCCACGTCATAAAGCACCGCTGCCTTCTTGAACCCGAGTTCCTCCTTGACAAAGTTTGCCACCACCGGCCCCTGGAACGGGTCAAGGAAGCATCCTCGAAATACAAATGGACGGTTTCTGGTGGTGTCGGGATTGGTTGACCAGGGGCTTATCATCGGCGTCTTATAATCGTTTGCAACTCCGCCCGCAGCGATCGCCTGTTTGGATGACTGGGGCCCGATAATGATAAGCACGCCGTCTTCGCTGATCATCTTGGTATTGGCCTTGACTGCGGACTCGGCCTTGGATTCATTATCCTCTATAACCAGCTCGACCTTGTATTTCTTGTCTCCGACCTGAAGCCCTCCGGCCTTTTCGATTTCCTCAAGCCACATCTGTGCCGCGTACTTGGTGCCCTCGCCCACCTTGGGGATGTCGCCTGTAATGGGAGCGTTAATGCCTATCTTGATCCTGGCTTCGCGCTCTTTGCCGCACGACATAAAGGAAAATGCCATAAAAAACATGAAAAAAACAACCAGGACTGCCCTTGATTTATGCATAACTCCCCCTCCTCTTTCTACACAACAAATAAATTTTTTCAGTTATTCCCAGGAAAAGTGAGAAACAAGTTCAATGCGTGAAGGGTCTTGATAGCACGCGGTAAATGCCAGTTCAAGAAGAGTTTTTGCCGTGCATAGGGGCAATGTCACAGGCCCTTGTGACAGCCTCCCAGGCTGGGCAAGAAACAATGGAGCCATTGTGTTTACCCTAGGATTAAAGCGTAATCAAAAATTATCAGGCAAGCTATTTTGTAACGAATTTTCCAGCGCTGTAAACGTTTTTCTTGTTGGGGAAAAACATTTTCTTACCCAATTCGTTACCCAATTCAATCGGCATTACCCAATTGCCACTCGGCGGTTTTTTGCCACCGGGCGTTCTGGCCATTTTCAACCCTTGATTCTCATCATTCGATCTAACAGCAAGTTCTCATTGACAAACGACCATTTTCGTAATACATTGTCTTCCAGGAGGACTTATTATGACAACACTGACCATTCGATTGCCTGAAGCACTTAAGGTGGCTCTTGAGGAGATCAGTCGCGAGGAGAATCGCGCTGCCAGCGACATCGTGCGCGACTCCTTACGCAGATATATCGCGGTTGAACGCTTCCGTTCTATTCGTAGGAAAATACTTGCCTTCGCCGAGGTCCAGGGATTGCTGACAGATGAAGACGTGTTCAAGGCTCTTTCATGATCGTAGTTATTGACGCAAACGTCGCCATCGCAGCGGTAGCAGCCCGTGGTTTGTGCGAAGCCGTGATGGAGCTTTGCCTTGAACACCATGAAATCGTATTATGTGAAGGGATCCTGACCGAAATCGAGGAGAAGCTGCGCGATAAGATCGGAGTACCTTCTCCGATAATGGCCGAATATCTTCAGATTCTTCGCAACAACTCAAGCGCCCTTGAACCTGAAGCAGTAAATCCGGACGCATGCAGGGATCCCAAAGACCTGATGATTCTGGGACTCGTAAAGCCGGGGCACGTCCGGGCCATAATAACGGGAGACAAAGACCTCCTTGTCTTAAAGGAATATGCCGGAGCGAAGATTCTATCGCCCCGTGCGTTCTGGGAGATGGAGAAAGAAAGTTGATATTCTCCCTTTCAGCACTTCCCTCTTCAACACCGTGTCCCACGACGTTTGGAAACACAACCATTCTATTTTCGCCTCCCGCAGTTGAAGTGTCACCATCTTGCGGCAGGCTGAATACCAGACGTTTATATGAAAATACCCCTTCCCTTTAGTCCTCCCCTTTGACGGGGGAGGGAGGGGTGGGGGTGATTTTCATCTTTCGTTGTGCCCCATCTGGGCATGGCTGTTAGACAGGATGCCCTTTCATGATCGGCTTCCGCAGCATGACCAGGTCGTCGTCCAACCCGTGGCGAAAAATATCGAGTTTGGATGAAGCAGCTTGGATGTTTTCGGCGTGGACCGGTTTGATCCGGAAAGGGAAGAAACTCGGGCTGTCAAATAGGTCTCGGAGCGGAGCCGAACCGTTGGGGCGGGTGTGGAGAGACGTTTCGACCAGCCAGGCGATCAGTCGGGAATCATCAACGGCCAGCGGTGTCCCGGCGGAGTAGATACCCTTCGACCCGGTCTCCTGCAGTACGCCCCAGTCCAGGTACGAACGTAGCACGCGGCGGGCTGCTCGGGAAACAGTTTCCCGCTCGCCGTATTGCTCGCGGACCCGACGCTGGACATGAGCCGCAGCAGCGGAACCCTGAAGTCTCAGCAGACGGCCGGTCTGAGTGGCTACCCCCGACCAGAACGGGTAGACGGCCATGACCATCCCCCAGTAAATGGCCAGATGATCGGGTCGAGGAACATGTTTGAGTAGTTCCAATCCTTCGACGCGCAACGACTCGAGTTCGCTCGGAACAGTCAGCCATGTCTTCAGTAGAATCGTGATGATCTTCTCACGATTGCCACGCTCGGCCTGGCCGCCTACGGACACTTTGTCCTTCAGCAAATCCTGCAAGGCTTCGTTGACCGCAGCCTTGTCATTCCCTGCCAGGACCAGGTTGGCCGTCTGCTCAAGCCATTCCAGACGCACCCGCTGACTGAATCCGATCTGGTCGGTCCGTCTGGTCATTCGCCCCTCCTCTCGATCTGAACAAGAGGGACGATGAGTTCCTCGACCGAAATGCCGCCATGGCTTACGGTTCGCCGTTTTTCTTGGACAAACGCCTGCCGAGCAGGAGCCAGGAGAGCGAGGTAATCCTCCGGAAGGCCAACTGGGCACCATTCCAGCGCGG